>CAYYSY010000145.1:0-11502 GCA_964474355.1 uncultured Spirochaetaceae bacterium
CGACGATGGTCACGGCGAGCGTTGCGGCGAGACCGAGCAGCAGCATCGCCCACTCGGTGGCGCCGCGTTCCTGGGGTACGCCGCTCGCGAGCTGGGCGAGGTCGCCGGCGACCTTGCCGTAGTACACGTAGAGGAGGGTGCCGGGCAACATGCCGAAGCCCGCGAGCATGTAGTCGCGGAAGCGCACGGCGGTGAGGCCCAGCGCGTAGTTCAACAGCGAGAAGGGGAAGACCGGTGAGAGGCGCAGGAGGAAGACCATCTTGAAGCCGTCACGCCCGACCGCGCGATCGACGGCGGCGAAGCGCTCGTATCGGGCGATCCGCTCTTCGACGGCGTGGCGTGCGAGGTAGCGCCCGATGAGGAACGCCGCGCCCGAGCCGATGAACGCCCCGATGAACACGAAGGCCGTCCCTTCGACCAGACCGAAGATCGCGCCCCCCGCCAGGGTCACCAATGCGCCGGGCACGACGAGCACCGTCGCCGTGATGTAGAGGGCGATGTAGGCGATGGGGCCCCACGCGCCCAGCGCTTCGACCCACTCGAACAGCCGTGGCAGCGCGTCGCCGAGGCTCGGCGCAACGAAGACGAGCGCGCCGGCGGCGAGGGCGAGCGCCCCCCAGCGTGCCCAGCTCGCCCGACTCGTCGGCGCGTCTGCATCCGGTGTCGACGCGCTCGTGGCCCCGTCAGGCAAGGGCGCCTCCGCAGCTCGATCCGGCGCCGGCGGTGCAGCCGAAGCAGTGCGAGCCCATCGTGATCGCGCGGGTCTCGAAGTCGTCGAGCGACTCGAGCTCGAAGATCGAGCGGGCGGGGCCCGGCGGCGCGAGCTCGAGCGCCTGGTTGAAGTCGCAGTCGAAGACGCGGCCCTCGTGGTCGACGCTCAGCAGGTGTCGGCACATGAGCGCGTCGACGGTCGCGGGGTTGAAGTGATCCACCAGCAGCGCCATGTAGGCCTCGAGCTCGCCATCACGCAGCAGTGCGTGGGCGAAGCGCTTGATCGGCATGTTCGTGATCGTGAGCAGCGTATCGAATTCGATGCCGAACTCGTCGCGGAGGGCACGCCGGTAGTCGGCCTCGAGCGTCGCCTGGGCCGCGGGCAGGTGCGGGCCGACGGGGTTGTAGACGAGATCGAGCCGGCCGGTGCCTTCGCCGTGCTCGCGGTGCTCTCCGACGCCATAGCCGAGCGCGTTCAAGCGCCGAATCGCCTCGATGCTCAGATCGAAGACGCCCTTGCCGCGCTGCGCCTCGACGTTCTCGGCGCCGTAGCAGGGGAGCGAAGCGATGACGTCGACACCGTGGCGGGCGAGGAGCTCGGCGGTGTCCTCCTGGCCTGGCTCGAAGAGGACGGTCAGGTTCGAGCGGTCGATCACCCGGCGGCCGAGCGCCCGGGCGCGCTCGACGAGCCAGCGGAAGTCGGGGTGGAGCTCGGGCGCGCCGCCCGTCAAATCGAGGGTGTGGACGTCAGGGGAGCGCTCGAGCAGCGCGACGACGCGCTCGATGCCGGCTCGCGAGAGCTGCTCGGTGCGCTTCGGGCCGCTCTCGACGTGGCAGTGATGGCAGGCGAGGTTGCAGCGCAGGCCGATGTTGACCTGGAGCGTCGTCACCCGGGCGCGGCGCAGCGGCGCGCGCCCCTCGGCCCGCAGGCGGGCGTCGAAGTCGGCGCTCCGCGCGACGGCCGCGGCCTCGTCTCTGGCCTCGTCTCCGGCCTCGTTCACAACCCCGTCTGCGGGCGCGGGCGCCCGTGCGTCGGTGATCGTCAGGGGCAGGCTGAGTTCGCTCAGGATCCGGTCTCCCGCCGGTGCGTCGGCGGCTCGTGGAGAGCACCCCGACCCCGGCCACCGGTGCCTACGGTAGCGCCCGGCCTCGGGTTTCCTGAATCGGCCGAACGTGGAGGGCCACGGAGCCGAATCTCGCCCCGTGGGTCGTCCAGCCGCGGGCGGCGGGGGCCGAGTCATTCAGTCGGGCGCCCGGCACACCAGCCGCCCCGCGATGGAGCCCCCGAGGCCCTTCGCTATGCTGCCGCCCGCGGAAGCGCCGCTCGGGACCACCGACCGCGGCGACCGCCTTCGAATCCGTGTTCACCAGCGATCGAGCCAGCCTCCCGGGGCGGCGACCCTCGCGCAGAGCGCGGTTGATTCGCGAGTCAATGGCAACGGTCCAGGGTCGACGGGCGAGCGCCCCGGCCCGGGACCCCCGGCCGCCCATGAGCCGGGAGCCCCAACGGGTCCATCCGCGAGCGCGGGGCCCGACAGGAGTGGAAAGACCATGAGTGACATTCGATTCGACGACCGCGTTGCGGTCATCACCGGCGCCGGTGGCGGCCTCGGTAAGACCTATGCCCTGGAGCTCGCCTCGCGCGGCGCCAAGGTGGTCGTGAACGATCTCGGCGGCGCAGCCGACGGCTCGGGCGGTGGCAGCAGCATGGCCGACCTGTGCGTGAAGGAGATCGAGGAGGCCGGCGGCACCGCCGTGGCCAACTACGACTCGGTCGCCACACCCGAAGGCGGCGAGAACATCATCAAGACCGCCGTCGACAACTTCGGCAAGGTCGACATCGTGATCAACAACGCGGGCATCCTCCGCGACAAGTCGTTCACGAAGCTCGAGCCCGCGAACCTCGAGATCGTGCTCGACGTGCACTTGAAGGGCGCGTTCTTCGTGTCGCAGCCGGCCTTCCGCGTGATGAAGGAGAACGGCTACGGCCGCTTCGTCTTCGCCGCCTCGGGCGCCGGTGTCTTCGGCAACTTTGGTCAGAGCAACTACGGCGCGGCCAAGATGGGCCTCGTCGGTCTCTCGAACGTGGTCGCGGTCGAGGGTGCCAAGAGCGGCATCAAGAGCAACGTCATCGCGCCCATCGCGAAGACGCGCCTCACCGAGGATCTCCTCGGCCCGATGGCCGATCGCCTCGCACCCGAGCACGTGACGCCGCTGGTGGTCTACCTCTCGAGCGAAGCCTGCGAAGAGACCCACTGCATCTACGACGTGGGCGGCGGCAAGTACTCGCGCATCTTCGTCGGCCTCGGCGAGGGCTGGACCAAGAAGGGCGACCCGGCGACGGTCGAGGAGATCGCTGCGAACTGGGGTCAGATCCACGACCCGACGACGCACACGATCCCCGGCAGCATCGCCGACGAGATGAAGGCCACCATGGCCGCGCTCGCAGACTGAGGAGTCGAAGATGCCGATCGATCCCAGCAAGGCCCTCGGTGCGAGCCTCGGCGAAGGCGAGTACTCGTGGACCAAGGACGACGTGATCCTGTACCACCTCGGCCTGAACGCCGGCGTGAACGCCACCGACCCGCAGGAGCTCGAGTACACCTACGAGAAGAATCTCAAGGTGCTCCCGAGCTTCGGCGTGATCCCGGTGTTCGGCGCGCTGGCGGGTCTCGGTGCGGTGCCCGGCCTGGAGTTCAACTTCGCCATGCTGCTGCACGGCGAGCAGGACATCACGCTGCACCAGCCGATCCCGACCGACGCCACGGTCATCAACTCGGGCAAGGTCGCCGAGCTGTGGGACAAGGGGAAGGCGTGCCTGGCCGTGCTCGAGAGTGAGAGCCGCGAGAAGGAGAGCGGCGAGCCGCTCTTCACGAACCGGTTCTCGCTCTTCCTGCGCGGTGAGGGTGGCTTCGGTGGCGAGCCCGGCCCCAAGGCCGGCAACGCGGCCCCCGATCGCGCGCCCGATGGCGTGGTCGAGAGCCCGTCGCTGCCGCAGCAGGCGCTGATCTATCGCCTGAGTGGAGACAAGAACCCGCTCCACGCCGACCCGGAGTTCGCCAAGATGGGCGGCTTCGACACGCCGATCATCCACGGGCTCTGCTCGTACGGCGTGGTCTGCAAGGCGGTGGTCGACGACGCGCTCGGTGGCGACGTCACGAAGGTGGCCCGCTACCAGGCCCGGTTCGCCGGCGTCGGGTTCCCCGGCGAGACCTACGTGACCGAGTACTGGAACGAGGGCGACAAGATCCTCATCCAGAGCAAGAGCAAGGAGCGCGACGCGAAGATCATCAGCAACGCTGCGATCACGCTGCGCTAGTACCCGGCCCATTCGGCCGAGTGCAGTTCGTCGAGGGGAGTCCCGTGCGGGGCTCCCCTCGAGTCGTTTCAGGGCATGGGCTCTGGGCTCAGCCTGCCTCGGCCGCGAGCAGCTCGTCCAGCGCCGGCCAGTCGACCGCCGTCTGCGCCGCGAACGCGCGCAGCAGGAGCGTGCGGTCGGGGTCGTCTTCCTTCTCTCGCAGCGCGGCGACGTGCTTGGCGAGGTCGGCCGGGTCGGGCTGGGGCAGCTCGTCCGACTGCAACACGCCGTCTTCGTGCTCGATGCCGACGAGGTCGAGCCACTCGGCGAGCAGCTCGGTGCGGCACTCGAGGAAGTAGATCGCGAGGATCTCCTCGGCGAGGATGTTCGCGTTCACGCGCGCGAGTGCGCGGCGTACCGCCTGCGCCTGCTTCGCCTTCGGCTGCTTCATCATGTACTGCGGGCGCGCCTTCATGTTGACCGCGGCGGCCTGGACGCACTGCATCCACATGCCGGCGGCCTTGTCGGAGAGCAGCTCGAAGAACGACTCGGCGTGCTCGGGCGGCATGGCGGCGAAGATCTGGTGCGGGCGCATGGGGTGTCCTCGGCTCTGTGGTCAGACTGCGAGCGGTGCGTGTGGTGACGGGATGTAGCACCGCGCCCGATCGGGCGCTCAGGTGCCGGCCGCGGGCTTCCTCAGCCAGAGGTCGTGGAGCGTGAGCCCCAGCACGAGGCAGAGCGCGGCGGCGAGCGCCGAGTGCGCGCCGGTCACCTCGACCGGCAGCCGCAGCCACACGTTCGCGACACCCACCGCGATCTGCGCGAGGCCCAGGCCGAGCGCCAGTGCGAGCATTCGCCGCGCGCCCACTGCGCCGCTCGCGTGCGCGAGCCAGAGCGAAGCGGCGACGAGCGTGATCAGCAGGTACGCGTTCAGCCGGTGGATCACCTGCAGGCCGATGGGGCCGCTCCAGGTCGGCACCCACACGCCGCCGTCGCAGGTCGGCCAGTCGGGGCAGACGAGACCGGAATACGTGGACGAGACGAGGCCGCCGAGCGCGATCTGCAGCACGAGCACGGCGCCGGTTGCGGAGGCCAGCGCGCGCAGCCCGCTGGGCACGGCCGGCTCGGTCGCCGTCGCCCGATCGGCGCTCATGAGCCGATGCGCGATCAGCGCCACCGCCAGCGCGAACGCGTTGCCGGTCAGCAGGTGTGACGTGACGGTCCACGACGCGAGCAGCTCGAGCACGGTGAGGCCGCCGAGCACGATCTGCACGGCGAGCAGCACCGCGGCCACGGCGATCCACGCGCCGACCCGCGCGCGCGCCGCGGGGCTGCGGAACACGCCCACGGCGCCCGCGACGAAGCCCAGGCTCACGAGCCCGGCGAGCACCCGGTGCCCGAACTCGAAGCCCACGCGCACGTCGATCTCGGGGACGAGCTGCCCGAAGCAGAGCGGCCAGTCGGGGCACGCGAGCCCCGCGTGGTTCGCGCGCACGAGCGCGCCGAGCACGACGAGCGCATAGGTCACGGCGGCGAGTGCGGCGAAGAGCAGGGCCAGGCGCCGCAGGCCACCAGCCGCGGCGGGGGCGCTCGTCGTCGGGCTGTGGTCGGTGGCGGCGCTCAAGCTGACTCCGAGTCCGGCGGCGGGATCCTGGGAGGGGCGTGTCTCAGCCACGTCGGCGGCAAGGTACCCAGGGAGCTCGCCGGATCGCGCGAGGGGCCGAAATCTAGCCAAACGAAGCTGCGCATCGCCTGCCCCCGCGCGTTGCGTCCCGCACGGGCCCATCCCGCTTCAGATCGACCTCCAGTGAGCCGAAAAGGGGGGTGTTATGGTTGAAACCCCTATGCCCGATCAGCTGAACGACGACCCCCGAAAGCTCTCCGCGATGATCGCCCGCGCCGGCGATCTGGCCGAGAGCCATGAGGTCACGTCGGTGATGGTCGGGCTGGTCGCCGATCAGGGCGACGGCCGGTTTCCCGAGTACGTCGACTTCCTGCAGGGCTCGCTTCGCGTCGAGGACGCCATCTTCCGCATGACGCGCGAGCGCGCGGTCGTGCACCTCGCCGACTGCTCGAAGGAGCAGGCGAACAAGATCCTCGACCGGCTCGAGAGCCAGTTCCTGAGCGAGTTCCCGAGCCTCTCCAAGCTCGAGTTCGGGAAGCGGCAGTTCGAGGTGAAGCCGGGCGGTGAGCGGCCGCGGGTGAAGGACGTGCTGACCGAGATCTTCGCGCCGCGCGTGCTGCACTGAGCGCAGGGCGGCCGTCGGGCTGCCATCCCTGAAAACGAAGACGACCGTTCAGGTCAGCCGGCACACTCCAGGCCGGGGGACGAGTAGAGCAGCTGTCCACGCGAGCCGTAGACGCAGCCCACCTGGCTCTTGCGTTTGGTGGACGTGCGCGCCTCGAGCTCCCGATCGGTGTCGAATTGCTGCGACGGTGCGCTCACGCGGATCGCCGCGCACTCGCGCCCGGTAGGCTCGTGCAGGAGACGGCCGCGCGGGCCATACATGCAGGCCGACTCGGGCTCGATGGCGCGCTTCAGGCTGGCCTGAGGCTCGTCGTCTTCTTCTTCGCCCACCGCACCGCCGGGCGCCGGCGCCGCCGGTACCGCCTGGGTCGTGTCGACATCGGGCCCCGCGGAGATGGGCGGCATGGTGGCCGGCGCCTCGCCGAGCGCGCGCGCGTCGAGCGTCCGGGTCACGTTGCCCATCGACTGCTGCGAGATGCGGTCGAGCCGGCGCTTCAGATCGGCTTCCATGGCGCGCATGGCGGCCAGGTCGGCTTCGCTGGGCTGCGGATCGGCCTCGGCCTTGGGCTGGGTCGCAGCCGCGGGCTGCGCGCCCGTCTTGTCGCTCGCCTTCGCCTCCTTGGCGTGCAGGCGCTCGACGTCGGCGTTCGAGAGCACGATCGGGCCGTCTTCATCTGCGTGGACCTGGGCGGCGGGGCCGGCGAGCAGCGCGGTGGCCACGAGCGCGCCGAAGAGCGCGCGCGAGCTCGTCGCGGTGGTGTGCGTGGCGCTGGTCCCGAAGCGGCGTCCAGGGCACTGAGGCTCCCGGCGCCGACTCGTGTCGGGTCGAGCGATGGACATTGGGGTCTTCCCTTCGAATTTGGGCGCACCCCGCTATCGGCTGCTCTAAAAAAAAGGTGAGGCCGTTCTGACACCTCGTCAGGAATGCCACGGAAGGCTGCACACTTGCGCCGGAGCTGCGGCCCGGGTGCGTGCACTCGTGTGTACAGGCGTGCGCTCGAAGACACGCGTGGGCCACGCGGCGCGCTTTGGGCCGCAGGCTCTCCTCAGGCCGCGGGCGCTCTTCGGGCCGTGGGCGCTCCTCAGGCCGCGGGCGCTCTTTGGGCCGTGGGCGCTCTTCGGGCCGCAGGCGCTCTTCAGGCAGCGGTCGCTCTTCAGGCCGCAGGCGCAGCCGGTGCGCCGCGCCACTCGACGGCCTGGCCGTGGTAGCGGGTGCGGCCGAGCCGGACGTCCTCGCCGCCCGGCCAGAGCCGGACCCGCACGTCGGCCCACTCGAGGTTGCTGCCTTCCATGCGGAGCCACGCGAGCGGTCGCTCGGGCGTGGCGGCGGCGCCGGTCGACTCCATCAGCTCGGTGACGGCGGCGCGCTCCGTCTCGGGCAGATACCACCAGACGGTCGAGTGGAAGACGACGTGCGCGTGGCCGGGGGCGCGCCCCGGCAGTCGTGACTCGAGCCACGGGAGCGCGCGCGCGCGCTCGACGTGCGTGCCGTGCCGGCGCGCGACGGCGATCGCCGTGCGCAGACGCTCGAGACGTTCGGGCTGGTCGCCCCAGATGAAGCTCTCGAGCCGCGCGCGGCTCGCGGCGTCTTCGAGGTCGATCGGGGCGAGGTCGCACCCGCCTCGCTGGGCGATCTCGAGCGTGGCGTCGAGGGCCGGCGGCTGGCCGCTCCAGTCGGTCTCGAGCGCGAGCTCGGCATCGGCATCGCCGAAGCGGTGCGCGCCGAGCGCGTAGCGGTGCCGATCGAAGTGTTGATTGAGCCCTGCGCTGGCGCCGATCTCGTGGAGCGCGATCGGGAGCCCCGTAGCAGAGGCGACGTGTAGGAAGCCGCCGAGCAGCGCCACCGAGCGGCGCACCTCGTTGGTCTGCACCTGCTCGTCGAGGCGCGCGCGAATCGTGTCGCGGTGGGCCTCGAGCGTGTCGAGCAGATCACGCTCGAGGGTCGCTTCGTTGGGGCGGCCGCCGGCACTGGGGTAGTGCGCGGCGAGCAGCGGCGCCTGGCCCGCGAGCACGAGACCGTGCAGCGCACCGAGCAGCCGCATCGACATCGCGGAGAGCATCGGGTGCCCCTCCCAGTCCGCGAGCAGCCGCGCCGTCACGCCTCCATTCTCGAAGTCGCGCATCGCGAGCTCGAGCAGCGCCGCATTGAGTGGCGAGCCGTCGTCGTGGCACGACGCTGCCTGGGCTCGCAGATGATCGGCGAGGAGCGTGGCGCGTTCGGGGTCGATCGTGGGAGTGGTCACGGGCGCAGGCTACACCGAGGCGTGCCGCCGCGAATAGTGGATCGCCCGAATTCAGCGTACAGGTACGATGTGGATCGCGATCAACGATGCGCGGGTCTGGGGTCGGCGCCCCCCGCTTCGGGCGAGAGCGATCGCCGAAGCGCGAAATATTCGTTGTAGGGGCGGTCGTCGGTGATGACGGGACCCGTCGGCTCCTCGAGCAGCGAGGTGAGCTCGAGCTCGCGGCTGAGAATCTGCTCGTTCATGAATGCGGCGGGGCGCGCACCCCGGGGCGCCCACTCCATCAGGTCGGCCACCGCGCTCGCCGGCATGCGCGCGACGAACGCCTCGGGCTCGGGGATCACGATCGGCTCGCGGCTGCAGATGATGTGGAGCCCGAAGCCGTGATGCGACTGGAAGATGCGGACGTGCTCGAACGAAGCGACCGCGCTTCGCAGCACGGCGCGGCGGATCGCGGGCTCGACGCGGATGCCGTCGGGGAACCAGTGATGGACGATGCCTCCCGGCGCGAGCCGCCGCTTCGCGAGCTCGTGGAACTCGAGGGCGTAGAGCAGGCTCGAGCCCGCGGTCTCGACGGGCGGCGGCGGGTCGATGGTGATGACGTCGAACCGCTCGTCGGTGCGCGCGAGAAAGCGCCGGCCATCGTCCACCACCACATGACCGCGCGGGTTCGCGAGCACGGCCTCGGCATCGTCGTGGTAGTAGGGGAACGCGTCGACCACGCTGGGGACGAGCTCGACCGCCGTCGCCTCGATGTCCCACGAGAGCAGCGAGCGGAACGTAGTGCCCATCCCGAACGCGATCACGAGCGCGCGCTTCGGCTCGTGGTCGAGCAGGCCGAGCGGGAAATGCGCCATCACCTTCGTGAGTGTCGTGAGCACCGTCATGCCATAGCCGTTCACGAGCAGGTGGCGCCCCTTGCCCTGGCCGTAGGAGATGACCGTCGCCGTGTGATCGCGGCGCACGATGGCCTCGCGGATATGGCTTCCCTCTTCGAAGCTGCGCCCGCGCACGCCCGTCCCTACGAAACCCGCGAGCGTCAGCACCGCCACTGCGACCGCAACGACGCGCGACACCGTGCGGGTCGTGCGCAGCGCGTGCACGGCGAAGAGCACGACGAAGGGCAGGGCGAGTACCCACATCGACACGCGCGCGCCGAAGAGTGGCAGGAAGAGGTAGGCCGCCATCAGCGGGCCGAGAATCGAGCCCGTGATGTTGATCGCGTAGGCGCGACCGGCGCGCTCGGGCTCGCCGTGCGAGCGGTGGTCGACGAGCATCGGCGTGAGGTAGCCGAGGAGCGCGCAGAAGGGCGCGATCGAGACGAGCGCGAGCGGCACGGTGGCGACCCAGACAGGCGGCGCGTCGACGAAGGTCGAGAAGAAGCCGAGCAGCGCCCGCCCGCACGTGGCCAGCAGCTCGGGGATCACCACGACGATCGGCAGCATGAGTGTGATGGGCGCCAGCACCAGCAGCGGCCGTACGGTCAGCACCCGGCCGCGCGCGCGATGTCGGCGGTACGTGGCCGAGCCGATGAACGTCGAGAGCAGGTAGACAGCGAGCAGGCCCGAGAACGCATAGACGAGGGTCCCCAGGATCGGTGTGAACGCACGCATCCACACGATCTCGAGGGCCATCGACGTGAAGCCCGTGATGAAGAGCACCGCCTCGGTCTCGCGCTTGCCGATGTCGGAGGGGAAGACGCTCGGCGGCGCAGGCGCGACGGGCCGTGGCTCGCTGGCGCTCCTCCACTCGCCGCGCCGCGCGGTCACGATGCAGGCCGCGGCCACGGCGAAGTTGAGCGCGGCGGCGACGTAGAGGCTCGCCCGGAACCCGAGCAGCTCGATCAGCACGAGCGGCGTGGCGACCGCGCCCACGAAGGCGCCGATCACGTTGGCCAGATAGAGGAAGCTGAAGCTACCGCTGTGCTCGGGGTCCTCGCGCTCGATGAAGCTCATCATCGCCGGGAACGTGAGCCCCATGCAGATGCAGAAGGGCAGGATCATCAGGCTGATCAGCAACGACGAGACGAGCAGGTAGCCGCCCTCGTTCATGCCGCCGATCGGCAGCAGCGCCGCGCGGCCCAGCGCGAAGAGCGAGGGCAGCACGAAGGCCGAACACCCGATCAAAGCCTCGATCCAACCGTAGAGCTCGAGGGGCGAACGGCCGAGGCGGTCGGCTACGTGCTGGGTGTGCTTGCCGCCGAGCCAGGTGCCGATCGCCAGCCCCAGCATGAACACGGAGACCACGACCGACGCGAAGGGCGTGATGACGCCGAACGACGCCAGGGCGGTGCGAACCCAGACGATCTGGTCGACGAGACCTGCGAAGCCCGATAGAAGGAAGCAAGAGAAGAGGAGACGCCGGATCCGGGGGCTCAAAGCGCGGGGCGTCCTCGTGTGTCAGCCGGTCCCTGGAGCGGGCCGGGACGGTGCGGCGGCGCAGGCGCCGGAGCCGGCCCGTCGGCCGGCGCGCCCGCAATCGATCCGACGCATCGTATCAACGCGAGCGGGGCGGTTGCGAGCGAAATGTGGCGCCGTGGTGGTGCGCGCCCCGCCGTGGCACGCTCGGGGCGTGCTGGACGTCCTCCGTCTCACGAGCGCCCTCGCGCCCCACGTCGCCGGCAAGGTCTGGGACGACCTCGTCGTGCGCCGCATGGCGGGCGACGGCGTGCCGGCGAGCGTCGACGAGCTGACACCCGCCGTGCTGACGGCGCTGCTCCGCGAGGGCGACCGGGACGTGCGTGTCGGCCGCATCGAGACGCTCGATCGGCACGCCGGTACGACGAGCCGCGCGCGCATCCGGCTGCACGACGTCGAGGGCGCCGGCGCGGCGGCGCTGCCCGAGACACTCTTCGCGAAGCTCGCGCCGACCGATCTGCCGACCCGCCTCTTCGTCAAGCTGATGGATCTCGCGCCGAACGAGGTGCGCTTCTATTCGCAGCTGCGCGGCGACGTGGCGCCGCACCTCGATGTGCCCGCCTTCCATGGTGGCCGCATGGCGGG
>CAYYSY010000146.1:0-4733 GCA_964474355.1 uncultured Spirochaetaceae bacterium
CCCCGCCTCGCCGGCGTGCGCCCGATGGCGGTGTGCGCCGTCCAACGGTGCTCGCACCGCGGGCACTCGGCGAGATGGAGCAGGCCGCCCGCATCGACCTCGTCGAGCATCACCGACGTGCACCGGCACACCGGGCACGGCGTCGAGCACCGCGCCGACGGCGAGATGGGCCGCGAGGCCGGCCGCGCAGTGAAGCTGCCGCGTGAAGCGGGGTCGAGCGCCGTCTGCGTCCGGCGGGACGAGTCTGCGTGTGCCGGGGCGGTGCCGGGGGAAGTGTGTCGAAGCTGGATCTGGATCGCGGATCGATGGGATTGCATGGGGGGTCGTCCTCCGGTGCGCGGCCTCTCGGCCGTGGCCCTCGCCGTCTGCCGCGGTCGGCTTCGGGCCTGGGGGGTCTGGGGCGCGACTGCGTGAATCCTGCGTCCTGCTCTTCCTGTGCCTCTTTCTCTCTCTCTTCCTCTTTCTTCTACTTCTCGTCCGTCTTCGCGGTGCACTTCGATCCTCCTCGGTCTGGCCTCGCCCGACGTCGGAGATCATCAGCATTGTGCGTGACGCATCCGGTCACGCGGAGGGGCCGGATCGCGAATTCCACGCAACTTCTTCGATCCGTGTCATTCGCTGCGTCCCCGGGCGCGCGGCGCTGCGTGTACGCTGCCCGAGAGCCGCAGATCCCCTCGGAATTGCACGGTTCTCGCGCCATGAGGGGCGGCCCCGTGCCACCTCCCCCGGCAGAGGGGTGAACCCCCCGGAATCCGCCCCACTCCGGCGCCCCATGCCCGTATGATGAAGCTCTCGTGACGGCGACCCGCGAGCGCATCGCCGGCCTGCCGGACCCGCCGCCACGACAGCTCTAAGAGGTCCCCCCACCATGCGCCGCCACACCGAGACCGCGCCGCAGAGGACGTTCCTCCTCCTCTTCTCTTTCTCTCTCGCCTTCTTGCTCCCCTTCGCGCTCAGCGGCTGCGAGCTCAGTCTCGGCAACGGAGAGGATCCCCTCGCCCGGATGTTCGGTGAGCTGCCGCTGCGGTGCGCGCCGCTCGAGACCAACGGCGGAAGCGACGCCACCCCTTCGCCGACGCTCGAGCTGCCGCCCGACGACACGGGCAATCCGTTCTTCCAGGGGACGACCTTCGACCCCGCCAGCGTCGGCTACGTGCTCGAGGAGTTCTTCCTCTCGGGCGACGCGCTCGCCGTGACGAGCGACGAGCCGCTCGACGTCGAGGGCGCGTGGACCACGCGCTACTCGGACGTATCGGCCCCGTACAAGTCGCGGATGGTGGTCATGCGCCCGATCGACCCGGCCGACTTCAGCGGCACCGTCATCGTCGAGTGGCTGAACGTGTCGGGCGGGCTCGACGCCGCGCCCGACTGGGGACAGGGACACGTCGAGATGATCCGCCGGGGTCACGTGTGGGTCGGCGTGTCGGCGCAGCTCGTCGGCATCGAGGGTGGCGGCGGGCTCATCCCCGGCCTCGACCTGAGCTTGAAGGCCGCGAACCCCGCGCGCTACGGCACGCTCTCGCATCCCACCGACAGCTTCTCGTACGACATTTTCAGCCAGGCGGGCCAGGCCGTGCGCCTTCCGGCAGACATCGATCCGCTCGGCGGGCTCGTGCCCGAACGCGTCATCGCGACGGGCGAGTCGCAGTCGGCCATGCGGATGGTGACGTACGTGAACGGCGTCGATCCGCTCGCGCGCGTGTACGACGCGTTCCTGATCCACAGCCGGCTCGGCTCGACGGTGCCGCTCAGCCAGGACCCCGAGCCGCCGATCGCGACGCCCGCCGGCACCCGGATCCGCACCGACGCGCGGGTGCCGGTCTTCGTCGTGCAGACCGAGACCGACGTCGTCGCCCTCGGGTCGGTCAACGCGCGGCGGGCGGACGGCCCGGGCTATCGGCTCTGGGAGATCGCGGGCACCGCCCACGCCGACCTCTACACGCTCCGGATCGGCTTCGCGGACGTCGGCGGCGACGTGAACACGGCGCGGGTGCTCGAGAACGACAGGCCGATCCCCGGCATCATCGAGTGCGACCTGCCGGTGAACTCGAACCCGGCACATCACTTCGTCTACAAGGCGGCGGTGCGCGCGGCGAATGAGTGGGTCGAGTGCGGTGTCGCGCCGCCCCCGGCCGCACGCCTCGACGTGTCGGGCGCGCCGCCAGCCTTCGAGCGCGACGCCGTGGGCAACGTGACGGGCGGCATCCGCACGCCCTACGTCGACGCGCCCATCGCCGAGCTCTCGGGCGACGGCAACGTCGGGCTCTGCTTCCTGTTCGGCACGACACGTCTCTTCGACGCGGCCGAGCTGTCGGCACTCTATGCGGACACGGCGGACTACCGCGCCCAGGTGCAGGCGTCGCTCGACGCCGCGGTCGAGGCGGGGTTCATCCTCGAAGACGACGCGCCGCTGATCGAGGCGGCGGCGGACGAGATCGTGATCACGCCGTAGCGGCGGCTTGGCGACTCAGTCGTCGCGGAGCTCGCGCTTGAGAATCTTGCCCGTCGGGCCCTTCGGCAGCTCGTCTACGATCTCGACGATGCGCGGGTACTTGTACGCGGCGAGCTTCTCCTTGGTGTAGGCGATGATCTCGTCGGCGCTCACAGACTTGCCCGCGCCGAGCGCGACCACGGCCTTCACCTCTTCACCGTGGCTGTCGTGCGGCACGCCGATGACGGCGGCCTCGACGATGGCCTCGTGCTCGTAGAGCACCTCTTCGACCTCGCGCGGATACACGTTGAAGCCGCCGCGCAGGATCATGTCCTTCTTGCGGTCGACGATCCAGTAGCAGCCATCGCCGTCGCGGTACCCGATGTCGCCGGAGTGGAACCAGCCGTACTGCATGGCCTCCTTGGTCGCGTCGGGGCGGCCGAGGTAGCCCTTCATGATGTTGTGGCCGCGAATGCAGATTTCACCGCGCTCGTCGTCGGGCAGCTGCTTGCCCGACTCGTCCATGATGCACATGTCGACGCCCCACACCGGGTAGCCGATCGAGCCGGCCTTCCGCGGGCGGTGCATGACCGCGAAGCTCGCGACGGGCGAGGTCTCGGAGAGACCGAACCCTTCGAGGATCGCGACGTCGAACTTCGCCTCGAACGCGTTCATCACCTCGAGCGGCATCGGCGCGCCGCCGGTGAGACACACGCGCAGGCACGAGACGTCGAAGCTGTCGGCCTGCTCGTGGTGCAGCAGCGCGAAGTACATGGTCGGTACGCCCGCGAAGATCGTGATCTGATCGCGCTGGATCAGCTCGAACGCCTCGGTCGGGTCGAAGCGCGGCAGCAAGGTGAAGGTACCGCCCGCCGCGATCGTCGCGTTCTGGATGCAGGTCTGACCGAACGAGTGGAAGAGCGGCAGGGTCGCGAGCGCCCGGTAGTCGGCGCGATCCATCGGCGGGATGAGCCCGGGGACCACCTTCGCGCAGTTCACGAACAGGTTCGTGTGCGTGAGCTCGGCGCCCTTCGGCTTGCCGGTCGTGCCCGACGTGTAGAGGATGACCGCCGTGTCCTCGGCGCTCGTCGGGTGGGGGAAGTCGATGGGATCGGCCGCCGCCATCCCCGCCACGGTGTCGGGCCCCTCGCCGCCCGCGATCACGAGCGGCACGCCCGCGGCCTCGGCACCGCCGCGACCGGGCGCCTCGAAGAGCGCGTGCGCGATGAGCAGCTTCGCCTTCGAGTCGTCGATGAAGTACTCGACCTCGGGCGCCGCAGCGAGGACGTTGACCGGCACCACCGCCGCGCCGGCGTAGAGGATGCCGAAGTAGGCGATCGTGAACTCGGGCACGTTCGGGATGAGCAGCGCGACCGTGTCGCCCGGCTGGATGCCTCTGTCTCGCAGCGAGGTCGCGACGCCGCGCGCGGCGCGGTCGAGCTCGGCGTAGGTCATCGCGAGGTCGCCCAGGCGGATCACCACGTCGTCGGGGTAGTCGGCGGCGCTCGCCTGCAGGATGGTGCCGAGGTTGAGGCTCATGGGGGCGCTCCTTCGAGTCGGGTCGCGGCGGGCCGGCGCGGTCTCGAACCCACGCCCTCTAGCCGCCGCGACCTCGAACGGTACCGCCCGGCCCGGGGCGCCGCGAACGCCCGCAGGCGCCGCGTTCGGGTATGCTCGCGCGCCCGCATCCCGGCGCGAAACCGGCGCGAAGCCAAGCGAGGAGCCGATGGGCGAGGAGCCGATGGAAGACGCCACGCACGCAGAGCCCGCCCCGTCGTCGAAGCGCGCCCAGTGGCTGCTGGCGCTCGGCGCGGCCGCGGGCCTGGGCGCAGCCGCGTTCGGCCTCATGGAGCCGGGCTCACGCCCCAGCGACGCCCTGCCCGACGAGGCCGTCGCGAGCGTGAACGGCGCGCTGATCCGCCGCATCGACTACGAGCGCCTGCTCGCTGGCCTCGCCGCTGACTCGCGCAACCCGATCGACGACGAGACCCGACGCCACGTACTCGACCGCATGATCGACGAGGAGCTGCTCGTGCAGCGCGCCGTCGAGCTCGGACTGGTCGAGGTCGACCGCCGCGTGCGCGCCGACCTCACGTCGAACCTGATCGAGTCGGTCGTGTCGAGCGCCGAGGACACCGAGCCGACGCGCGCCGAGCTCGAGACCTTCTTCGAAGAGAACGCCGAGTTCTTCACGCAGCCCGGCCGCCTGCGCGTGCGCCAGGTCTACTTCCGCGCCGCCGATGCAGACGAGGAGGCCGCCGTCGCGGAGCGCGTCATCGCCGCGCTCACCGCCCTGCGCGCG
>CAYYSY010000147.1:0-5610 GCA_964474355.1 uncultured Spirochaetaceae bacterium
GGTGTTGTCGCCGAATGGGGGTATCTACCTGTAGGTCGGCGCTCCGGGGCGCGAGCTGGTTCGCGCCTCACCCATGTCGCGCACGCCAGCGGACCAGGCGCACGGGACGCGGCCGCCATCGCGCCATCGTCGTCGTGAAGAGCCGGGGCGAGGCGACGCTCGTCGGGCCCTTCCACATCGGCAAGGACGAGGGCCCCTGCCGCCGCGTTCCCCTCGCCCAAGGCGGCTCCGTCTCGGACGAGCTGAGCGACGCGCTCGGTGATCTGCTCGAAGCGTTCCTCGAAGAGGCGACCGCACCCTGATGACCAGCGCCCCGCATCCCCGCTGCCCGGCGAGCCCGCTCGAGCGCGTGAGGAAGGTCTGTGTGGGGACGTTGAACCCGCCGAAGCTCGCCGCCGTCGAGGCCGCGTTCGCCGCGTATGCACCGGGCGTCTCGGTCGAAGGTGTGGCCGTCGCGAGTGGCGTGCCCGATCAGCCCGTGGGCTTCGACGAGATCGTGGCCGGCGCTCGGGAGCGTGCGCGCGCGACGTTCGCGCAGGCGCCGTGCGATCTCGCGGTGGGCATCGAGGACGGACTCGTCGTCATCCCCGCGCTCGGAGAAGACGCACTCAACGTGGGCGCCGCGGCGGTGACCGATGGCGAGCGTTGCTCGGTCGGGCTCTCCTCGGGCTTCGCGTATCCGCCCGGCTGCTCGCGGCGTGCGGTCGAAGAGCGCGAGCCGGTCGGCGGCCTCTTCGACGAGCTCATGGGAGCGGGCGAGGGCGAAGCGCCGAGCGCCGTCGGCCAGGGCAACGTCGGTCGCCTCACCCTCGGTGTCCTGACCCGCGCGGAGTACGGACGCCACGCGGTGATCTGCGCGCTGGTGCGATTTCTCCATCCCGGGCTCTATGACGAGGTGGCGCCGACACATGATCGTGTGGCGGATGCTGGCGGAAGGGCGCTCGATGCCTGAAGACGGGAGCGCTCCCATCGAGAGCGTCGACGACCTGCTCGCGTGGTTTCGGGCGGGCGAGACGCCGCTCGAGGCATGGCGCGTGGGCACCGAGCACGAGAAGATCGGCCTCTACACCGACACGCTCGAGCGCGTCCCCTACGAGGGTGAGCGCGGCATCGGCGCCCTGCTCGAAGCGGTGCAGAAGAAGGTCGGCTGGGCACCGATGATGGAAGGCGAGCACATCATCGGGCTGAAGCAGGGGGGTGCGTCGATCACCCTCGAGCCCGGCGGTCAAATCGAGCTCTCGGGCGCGCCGCTCCGCACGGCACGGGAGACCTGCCGCGAGTTCAACGCCCACGTCGACATGTTGATCGAGGTGAGCGAGGCGTTCGGCATCGTGTGGCTCGGGATCGGCGCCGACCCCGTTCATGCCGTGCCCGAGATCCCGGTGATGCCGAAGGCGCGCTACGACATCATGCGCGCGTACATGCCGACGCGAGGCAAGCAGGGCCTCGACATGATGATGGCGACCGCGACGGTGCAGGCCAACTTCGACTACGCCAACGAGTCGGACATGGCCGAGAAGTTGCGGATGGCCATGGGCATCGGGCCGATCGCCTCGGCGCTCTTCGCGAACTCGCCGATCGCGGCGGGTGAAGAGACGGGCTTCGTCTCGAAGCGCGTGCACGTGTGGCGCGACACCGACCCCGATCGCTGCGGGATGCTCGAGTTCGTCTTCGACGCCGGCTTCGGCTATCGCGACTATCTCGAGTGGGCGCTCGACGTCCCGATGTACTTCATCGTGCGCGATGGCCAGTACCGCGCGGCGCACGAGGTCACATTCCGACAGTTCATGGAGTCGGGCTTCCACGGTGAGCGCGCGACGATCGCCGACTGGGACCTGCACCTGACGACGCTCTTTCCCGAGGTCCGCCTCAAGCAGATCATCGAGGTGCGCGGCGCCGACAGCGTGCCTCGCGACCTGATCTGCGCGCTGCCGGCGCTCTACAAGGGGCTCTTCTACGACGACCGGGCGCGGGTCGAGGCGACCGATCTGGTCTCGGACTGGGGCGCGGACGAGCGCACGGAGGCGCTGGAGCGTGTCGCCCTCGACGGGCTCGAGGCGCGCGTGGCCGGCGAGCCGATCCTCGAGCGCGCCCGGGCGCTGGTGGAGATCTCAGCCGGTGGTCTCGAGCGGCTGGTGGCGACCGGCCTGGCGGAGGAGGCCGAGGACGTCTTCCTCGCGCCGCTCCGGGCGATCGTCGAGGACGGCCGCAGCACCGGCCGGGAGATGCTCGACCTGTGGCGGGGCGAGTGGGCCGGCGACGTGCGCCGGTTGATCGAGTACGCGAGATACTGATAGTCTCCGGGCCCCACCCCGAGGAGCCCAATGGCCAGCCGACCCATGAAGGTGAGCTTCGCGCTCGACGATCAGGACATCGCCTACTTTCGCTCGCGCTTCCGCAAGGCGAAGCGGGTGGCGCGCGGCCAGGACGAGGCCGACGTCATCGCCCAGGCACGCAGTCTCGTGTCGACCGTGCGCGCGACCAAGAAGGCCCCGCACTTCGTGCGCGAGTCGGTGACGGCGATCGAGGATCTCGTGGAGCTGATCGAGGATCAGTACTACAAGGCGCCGAAGGCGGTGGTGAACAAGGTGATCGCCGCCCTCGCCTATTTCGCGAATCCCGACGATCTCATCCCCGACGAGATCCCGGTGCTCGGCTTCCTCGACGACGCGATCATGATCAAGATCGTCGAGATGGAGTTCAAGCACGAGCTCGCGGCCTTTCGCAAGTTTCGGCGCTTCGAGCAGGGCGCCGAGCAGCGCCCGTGGACCAACGTCGCCAGCGCGCGGCTGCCCGCCCGCCTCGAGGTGCGGCGCAAGAAGCTGCGCGAAGAGGTCGACCGAAAGCAGGCTGCGGACGCGGAGAAGGGCGCCGGGATCCTCTAGGATCTCTCCGGACCGGGCGCGCTCGGAGGAAGGGCCGCGCTCGAGCCCAGTGAGGGGCACTCTGCGAAATGTCGGGATCGGATCTCCCCCGCATCGTGGTGGTGGACGACGAGGAAGCGATCCTCGAGACGATGTCGTTCACCTTCATGGACGACTACGACGTCCTCACGACCACCGACGCCCACGAGGCCCTGCGGCTGGTCGGTGAGAATCAGCCGGTCCACGTGGTGATCACCGATCAGCGCATGCCGGGCATGACGGGCGTCGAGCTGCTGAAGATCGTCTACGAGCGGTATCCCGAGACGATGCGGGTCATGCTGACGGGCTTCGCCGACGGCGACGCGACGCTCAAGGCGATCAACGAAGGCCACGTCTACGCATACATCAGCAAGCCCTGGGAGCCCGATGAGCTGAAGCAGGTCGTGCGCCGCGCGACCGAGCACTCGAAGCTCGCGGCGGAGAATCGCCGCCTCGTGGCCGACCTCGAGGGTGCCGTATCGATCATGCAGGCGGCGATGGACCGCCTCGAGATGGGCGCCCTCGCGATCGATCGAGACCACGTCGTGCAGGCAGCGAACAAGCCGGCGCTCTCGCTGCTGCGCTGTGACGCCGCCGACCCGCGCGGGCGCCCGATCGACGAGCTGCTCGAGTCGGTCGGTCTCGCCGAGCTCGGCGCCACCGTGCGAAACCTCGAGGAGGAGCACGGCAGCTTCGAGGACATGGATCTGCGCATCGATGGCAAGGGGCATCAGATTCGCATCAGCAGCGAGAACCTGCCGGGCGAGGACGGTGGCTCGCTCGGGCGCGTCATCCTCTTCAAGGAGATCTCGCACGAGCCGCTGCGGCGCCGGGTCGAGGAGCTCGTGGCCGGCATCGTCAAGGGCGACGGCGAGCTCACGCGCGACCAGCTCGAGACGGCGCTCGAGCAGCTGCGCGAGCTCGGCGCCGAGGTGAAGGGGAGCGGCATCGACTCGATCGGCATGTCGACGCTCTCCGAGCGCGTGTCGCGCAGCCAGACGGCGATCCAGAACTGGCTCGACGTCGACGAGGCCCTCGCGAACAACGACTTCCCCGATGCCCAGCTGCTGATCGACCGCATGCGGGTTGCGACCCAGCGCTGGCCGTACTCCGGCGAGCTGCCCGTCCCCATTCGCGAGCTCGGGCGCCGCGTCGAGGCCTACTACGAGAGTGGGGAGAACCCGCGGCAGCGGGTGCTCTGATGGAAGAAGCCGTCGGGACCAGCGCATCCGGCCCCGGTCTCGATCGCCTCGAGCTGCGCATCGAGCGGCTGAAGGTGACGTTCCGGTTCACCTTCGCGTTCCATGCACGGGAGGTGCGCTTCGAGCGGGACGGAGGCGACGGCTTCGAGCGCGTCTTCCCCGAGACGTTCTCCTTCCACGTGCATCGTCACGATCCCACCGAGCTGCTGCTGCAGCTCGAGGATCTGATCTCGAAGCCGCAGCTGATCGACCGCCGCGCCAACAAGCGCGACGCCCACCAGCTCGTCGTGCGCCTCCTCGCCGAGGCGCCGCTCTACCTCGACCACATGATCGAGGGGCTCGAGGCATCGGGACGGCTGCAGGAGACGTCGCGGAGTCGGGTGCACCTCGACGTCGCGCTGCTCTCGCAGATCCTCCGTCGCTTCATCGAGACCCACGATCTGCCGGACCATCGCCGGCTGCGCGTCTCTGGCTGGGTGCTGGCGCGACGCCAGCTGATGTCGCTGAGCGTGGTGTTGAAGGATCGTGTCGACCCGGACTATCTCGAGGCCTACGTGCGGAGCGAGGTCGACCCGATCGACCCGGCCGATGACCCCAGCGAGAGCGGGTTCTTCCACGTCGTCGAGGCCGGCGAGCAGGGCGCCGTGAATCGCATGCTCGTGCGGATGACCGAGCGCGCCTTCTACGTGTGGGTCGGTGTGTGCCTCGACGAGGACAATCAGGCGTTCGAGAAGGAGGGCTCGCCCTTCGACGACCGCGAGGTCGAGGTGCTCCGCACGATCCGCGTCGAGCCCGGGGAGGGGATCCGCCGGGGTGACGATCTCGTCCCCTTCCTGCGCCGGCACGACCGCGACTCGGTGCGCATGCTGGGTCGGCTCGAGCGCTGGTTCCTGCGCCAATACGACATCCCCAACGCCTCGGCGATGATCCACCACGCGTCGTATCTCGACGAGGGGATCGACGACGGTCAGGCGACGCTCACCTGGCATACGCCCCGCATCCACCTGATCGTGCTCGCGCTGCTCGCGGCCCCCTTCGTCGGCGCGACCTTCGTGTACGACCGCGCCCCGCGCTTCTTCGACCTGCTCTTCTCGGCCGAGGTGTTGATGGTGAACGCGCTGGCCGTGTGGTTCCTGGTCTACCGGTTCTGCTTGAAGCGCGACCTGTCGTTCTTCCACGCCTCCGTGCCGCGGGTCGCCGCCGGCATCATCGTCGGCTACCTGCCGGTCTTCCTGATCGACGAGGTCTGGGATCTCGCGAGCCGGTCGGTGGTCTCGCTGACGGCGCTCGTGGCGAGCATCGGCCTCGTCACGCTCCTCTACATCTACGTCGAGGTGCAGCGAAGGCTCGGCAAGCCCGACCTCGCATTTCGCCGCGCGCGGGGTCTCTTCCTGCTGGGCGTCGTCCAGGCCACCGGCGTGGGGATCGCGATGACCGGCCTGGTCGGCCCCTTCATGGTGAGCCGCAACTGGTCGCCGGGCCCGGTGGAGCTGAGCGTCGAGGTG
>CAYYSY010000148.1:0-6376 GCA_964474355.1 uncultured Spirochaetaceae bacterium
CACGCGAGCACCCAGTCGCGGGCGAAGCCATCGAGCCCGGCCTCGAGCAGGCGGTCGATCCGCAGGTGCGCGTCGACGTGGACGACGAGGTCGTCCATCACTGCGTCGAAGGCTGCGGCGAGCGCGTCGTCCTTGTTGGCGAAGTGGTTGTAGAAGGTCGCCGACGAGGTCTCGGCCCGGCGCGCGACGTGCTCGGCGGTGAAGCCGCCGCCCTGCTCGATCTCCGCGCGCACCGCCTCGATCAGACGAAGCCGCGTGCGCTGGACCTTGCGAAGGCGCGGCGGCCCGGAGGCGGAGCGATCGGGTGCGTGAGTCGCGATCGATTCTGCAGCCATGGAATTGGAGTCTATCTCCAATTTCGATTCCGGACAGCTGATGAATCGACTCGCCCGCGGGGGGGCCTCGAAGATCCGAGTCGTCGCCGACCGGCTCGTCAGATCCGGCACTGCCCCCGGCGCAGCCCCGCCATCCAGCGGCGGGCCTGACCATCGGTGTCGGCGCCCGGCTTCGCCGCGAGCCGGCGCAGCTGGATCCGCTTCGTCAGCTCTGGCAGGCGGTGCGCCTCGCCGGGCTCGCGGACCCACCAGATCTCGCTGGGGAAGCGCGATGCATCGGCGCGCTCGATGAAGCGCGCCACCGTGCTCGCGATCGGCTCCGCCTCGAGATCCCCCGACACGACCAGGATCTCGGCCCGCTCCGCGCTCGCGGCATCGAGTCCGACCTCCTCGACGCCGGCCGCCTCGAGCCGTGTTCGAAGCGCCGCGACCGCATCGCTCGCATCGCCGATCCACGCAATGCGCCGTCCCTCGAGCCAGAGCCCCGACCCGAGCGCGTAGTCGAGCGCCTTGATCCACGAGCTGAAGTGGGCGTCGGGGTGGACGTGGTGCAGCGCGTGGTACTCGGGCATGCAGAAGAACGTGTCGCGGAACGCGTCGAGCTTCTCGTGACCGCGATGATTGATGTCGAGTCCACGCTCTCTCATGATGAGCGCGAAGACCGCGACCTGGATCGCGAACGCGCCGACGACGGCGGTCCAGGGCAGGATCGGCACGTAGTAGAGCAGCACGAGCACGATGGCGCCGAAGGCGGCCTGGGTCACGAACTCGGGGATCACGTGCCGCCGGATGTTCGCGCCGATCAGCTCGTCGTGGACGCGCAGCTCGGTGTCGAGGAAGTCGTGGTGCGTCGCGTGCAGACCGCCGGCCCAGTCGAGCAGCGCGAAGCGCGAGCCGTGCGCGAGATGCAGCAGCCGGTGCACGACGTCGAACGCGATCGTCGAGGCGAGAAAGATCACCGGGATCGCGACGAGGTGCACGATGATGTCGACGGCGAGCGACACGCACCCCCCTTGGCGTCAGCGTTCCACCTGCGAGCCGTCGATCGGCATCACGAATCCGCTGGGTACCTCGTCCGGGCGGTGGGGCTCCCGGCTCTCGTCGCGGAGCGCTTCGCTCACGAAGATCGTGATCAGCCGAACGTCCTCTTCGCGAAAGCCGCGGCCGCTCTGCGCGAGCTCGTGGCGGACGGCGTCCTCGAGCTTCGCCACGGAGCCGTTGTGGAAGTAGGGTTCGGTGAAGGCGGCGTTTCGCAAGGTGGGGACGCGGAAGCGGCCGATGTCGTCGACGATGCCCGTTGCCTCGTAGCGGCCCTCGTCGAGCACGCCGTCGACCGGGGGCGCGCCGCGATCGAAGAAGCCGGCCTTCTCGAAGAGCGGCGGCGCGTGGCAGCCGTCGCAGCCGAACCGCGCGAAGCGGAACATGCCGCGGCGCATGTCGTCGCTCAGCGCGTAGTCGTCGCCCGCGACATAGCCGTCGTAGAGCGATCGGTTCGAGACGAACGTGCGCTGGAAGTCGGCGAGCGCCTGCTGCATGTGCTCGGCGCTCACCGTCGGATCGTCGGGGAACGCGAGGGCGAAGAGCGCCTGGTACTCGGGGATGTCGGCGAGGTCCGCGATCAGCTCGGCCGGGTCGCGGCCGAGCTCGTCATTCTCGAGGATCGGCACCAGCGCCTGCTCCTCGAGGCTGCCCGAACGGCCGTCCCAGAAGAAGTCTTCGCGGAAGGCGAGGTTCCACAGCGCCTGGGAGTTGCGGCGCACGACGTGGGGGCCCTCGCGTCCCGGCCCGGCGAGCAGGCCCGCTCCCTGGCCCACCGAGCGCTCGAGCGCATCGCTCATGCCCCAGAACTCGCTGTGGCAGGTGCCGCAGGCGGTATGACCGTCGGCCGAGAGGATCGGGTCGTAGAAGAGGATGCGGCCGAGGTCGACCGACGCGGCTGACGGCTGTGGCGCTTGGGGGAACTCCGCGACGGGCCACGGCGTGCGCCCCGTCGCCTCGGGCCCGCAGCCGACGAGTACGCACACGAGCATGAACGACGCGCCGAGCGCGGCGCCGAAGAGGGGCGCCGAGGCGCCCGCCCATCTGGCGCGCGCACTCAGTTGCACGGCGGCAGGTTCATGTCGTTGATCCACGCCTCGACGAGCTCGAGCCCCTCGGTGTGCTGCAGGGATCGGGCGATCGGCGGCATGAGCCCATCGGTCGTGATCTCGACACGGCACGCGAGGAGCGACTCGTCGGCGGCGCCGGGCACCACGTCCAGGTCGAGGCCCGCACAGTCGTCGGCATTGCCTGACGATGTGGGGGTCTTGCACACGCCCCAGTGCAGCGGGTCGGTGTCGCCGTCGGGGTCGGTGCTCTCCCAGTCGAGGAAGAGCTCCTTGTCGTCGACCGGGCCGAGCTCCGAGTGGCAGTGAGCGCAATTCGAGTGCATGTAGGCCCGCGCCTTGTCCGTGTCGGAGCTCGGGTCGCCATCGTCGAAAGGGTCGGGGTAGACGAAGCGCGAGTCCACCGGCTCGGGCGTGCGATCGAAGAGCCCGAACTCCTCGTGCATGAAGTCGATCTGGTTCTCGGGGCCGAGACCGTAGTCGTTGTCGACGTTGAGCATCGGCGTCGCCGGACCGATCGGGTTGATCGACCCCGATACGTCGTGGCAGCCCTTGCAGTCCTCGGCCGCCGGGATCAGGTAGGTCGGGATGTCGCGCGGGCTCCCGTCCTCGAGGATGTACGAGACGGACACGATGGCGCCGACGAGGAACAAGTCCGCCGCCGTGCCCTCCGTGTTCCACTTGTAGACGAGCGGGCGCCACCCGGAGCGACCTTCGTTGACGAGCAGCCGGGTCTCGATCAGCTGCTCCCCGAGCCCGGGGTCTCGCTCGTCCACCGGGTAGGCGAAGGTCTTCACGAGCACCGTGCCCTTCGGAAACGACCACTTGTCCATCGCGTCGTAGCCGACCTCACAGCCCTCACCGGGCGGCACGTACATGAAGCGGTGCTTCAGGGCGTAGTCGGTGAAGAGCGGCGAGCTCACCTCGTAGGCGATCACGTCGTCCTTGGGCGTCTGCGCCGCCGCATCCTTGAAGAGGTCCCACTCGTCGAGCGTATCGGGCGCCGAGCCCACCGGCGGATACGCCAGGTTCGGGTCGGGGTTGGCGCCCGGGGCGGGCGCGCCCGGGCACGAGCCGCCCTCCTCGCCGCAGGCGGTGGCGAGGAGCAGCACGCCCGCGAGCAGCAGGAGTCGGAGCATCATGGGGGACGGATTCATCTCGTGACTTTCGGATTCGGGGACCCGGTCGAAGACCGGCGTTGCGGCATCAGGGGATCGGGACGCTGCTCGAGGGGAACACGGTCGTCGGCAGCTCGGGCAGGTCGCATCCGAAGTCGAGATCGTCCTGCTTGGGGTCGTATCGCACGATCGCCAAGTCGGGCGTGGGGGTGCCGAGACAGATCTGGGGATCATCGACCGGCGGGACGCCGACTGCCTCGACCCCGTCCGAGATGTAGCCATCCCAGATGATCGGCTCGATGGGCAGGGGTGGGAAGCCCAGGGCGAGCAGGAGCAGCGGGTCGGGGTCCGTCCCGTTGTCCTCGTACGTGTTCTGGTTGCTGTAGATCATCCCCGGGTACGGGTTGTAGCCGTCCGGGTACGTGTAGGGCGAGGTGCCCCCATCGAGATCGTCGAGCAGCACGTTGCTCACGATCAGAAGGCCGGTCGTCTCGTTGTCATGGACGTCGTTGTCGCGGAACTCGATGTTGGTGCCGGCGAAGGCCATCAGGCCCGTACCCGCCGGCACGTTCGAGACCGCAGTGCCGGGCACGGCGAAGTTCTGACGGTTGTTCGCCCAGACCTCGTTGTATCGGATCAGCACCTTCTCGTTATCGAGGCGCGCGAGCCCGGGCTCCTGCAGCGCGAGGATGCCACCGGTGTTGTCGGTGACCGCATTGCCGATGACCTCGACGTCATACGAGTTCTCGACCTCGAGCCCCGCCACGTTGCCGTGCACGTAGTTGTAACGGACGATGCCGTGCTCGACCTGGCCGATGTAGAGGCCTGCGTCCGACGCGCCCACGACCTCGCTGAACTCGGCGATGATGTACGTGCTCCTCGTCGGGTAGATCGAGTAGGCGCCGTTCTCGGTGACCGACCCGGCGTCCCAGGTCACCTTGAGCTTGCGGAACACGTTCGGATTCTCTTCGGCGTTGGTCGCCTTGACCTCGACGCCGTTGTTCTTGGTGTTCTTGATCCAGAGGTTCTCGATCCAGAACCCGGGTGCGGAGACGTTGAAGCCCTTGGGGTTCACCTGACCGTCGAAGTCTAGGATCATGTCCTCGACCGACTCACCGATGCCCTTGATCGTCAGGTTGGCCGTGCTGGTGATGGTGACGGTGCCGGGGGAGGGGTTCCCGCCGTTCATGCCCATCTCGTAGGTGCCGGCCTCGAGGCAGATGACGTCCCACGACTCGGCGTTCAGGACTGCGGTGCGGAGCATCGCGTCGTCGCCGTTCGGATCGGTGCCGGGCATCAGGGTCGTCGTGCAGTCCCAGGCCACCGTCTCCGGCGGGTTCGCGAACTGGTACGCGAGCGACTCGGCGAGCAGCTGCTGCCGATAGGCGAGCTGCGGATGGATCTCCTCCTCCTCCTCCTCGCTGCAGCCGAAGCCGGTCAGGGCCGTCAGGAGGGCGGCGCCGAGCAGGGCGAGCTGCGAGGCGGGGCGCGTCCGCTTCATCGAGAAGGTCATGTAGGTGCGGTCCTTTCTGGGTGCCCCACGACGGGGCAGTGCGCGCTCGGCATCCATCCAGGTCGGCGGACCGGTCGGGCGCGTGGGACTGGGAGCGGAGGGCGGGGCTCGATCCGCCGATGGCGGGCGGGCCAAGTGTCTCTAGATAGACTAATCCGAATAGGTCAACAATCTAGCCAACGACGAGTACGCAATTCAACGGGAACACCGCGCAAAACGCAAGAAATTCCGTGGGCTTCGGCCCTGCTTCGGTCATGGATCCGATCGGCCCTCGTGGAGATTCGGGCCGCGCACGTACGCCACGATGAGGTCCTCGGCCTCGCGCTGCAGCTCCTCGACCCCGGCCGCGACCCGGGGCCGTCCCTCGGCGTCGAAGCCCGACCACGCGAGCCGGGTCAGGATCGCGCCCTGGATCATCGGGAGCAGCGGCCGCGGCGCCACGTCGCGGAAGACACCCTCGGCCCGCCCCCACTCGAGCAGCGGCCGGAGCTGGTCGTCGATTCGCTCGATCACCTCGCCGATGCCGTGAAAGCCGTCGCCGGCGCCCGCCTGGGCGAGGTCGCGCAGCAGCAGCCGGACGTGAGCCGGGTGATCGTAGAGATGCGCGACCAGAGCGCGCACGGCCGCGCGAATCGCGGACATCGGGTCCGGCTCGCCCGCGATCGCCTTGCCCAGCAGCCGGCCGATCTCGGCGACGATGCGGACCGCCACCTCGTCGGCGATGGCCTCGCGTCCCTTGAAGTGGGCGAAGACAGACGGCGGTCGGATGCCGACGGCCGCGGCGACCTCCTTGATCTGGAACCCCTCGACGCCGTGCGCCGCGATCAGCTCCTCGGCGGCGACGAGGATGCGCTCGCGCGTCTCGGTGGTCCGTCGATCGGTCCGCGACGCGTCGGGCAGCCGATCGGGGGGGGAGGGGGCCATGCCCCCGTATAGCCGGATGCTCCGGCTCCGGTCAACCGGATCGCGGCCGCGTGGAGTATGGTCTGGGGGCCTCCTCGCCATGCCCCCGGCCGAGGATGGAGGACAGGGTGGCCGACTTCGTTGCCGACACCGCCGTCCACAGAGACGAGCACGATCCCGGGCTCGTCCACGGTAGCCTGACCGAGCGCTGGTCGGTGTGGGGTCCCAATGGTGGTCACCTCGCCGCGAAGGCCCTGCGCGCCGGGCTCGCCTGCAGCCGCTTCGATCGCCCTGCCAGCTTCCAGTGTCATTTCCTCGCCGTAGGCCACTTCGCCCCCGTCGAGATCCGCGTGCGCGCGGTCGGGGGCGGCCGCCGCGCGGAGAGCCTCCACATCGAGGTGC
>CAYYSY010000149.1:0-3074 GCA_964474355.1 uncultured Spirochaetaceae bacterium
GGGGGGCCCCCCCCCCCCCCCCCCCCCGCGAACGCCCAGCCATCATGTGCACGCGAGCGACCGCAGCAACGGCTGCGTGGAAGGAATCTCACGCCGAGACGGACTCGGCCTCCTCGCGGAACGGCCCGAGCTTCGCGTGCCGCAGCGCCTCGGTCATCTGCTCGCGGAACCCGCGGTTGTCGAAGAGCGCGAGCCGAATCATGCCCGGGTAGCCGCGCGGCAGCTTGGGGCTCTCCTCCCAGTGGCGTAGCTGCTGGAAGGGGCGGCTCGCGAAAGCGTGGTGGTCGGCGTGGCGCGAGAGGCCGACGAGCCCGTAGAGCGTGAACTTGTTGGTCGTGTCCCACGAGTCGACGGGCTGTACGCGCAGGCCCGGCGTGCGCTGAAGCCCCCAGTGCTCGAAGTAGTTCACGACCTCGAGCGACGCGAAGGCGCCGATCGCCTGGATCAGGTGGAAGACGAAGGCCTGCCAGCCGAAGGCCGCGAAGAGCACGAACGCGAAGGCCCACTCGGCGACGAGCCCGCGCAGCACGCGGCTCCCGATGATGCGCCGGTCGAAGAGCCCCATGTCGACGTCGCCGAGGCGCTTCGTCTCGAGTCGCCAGGCGCTGCGCAATTGCGCGGGCACCGTGCGCTTGAAGAACGCGCCGAAGCTCTCGCCGAAGCGGGCCGTGGCGGGATCTTCGGGCGTGCCGACGCGCAAGTGATGGCCGCGCACGTGCTCGGTGTAGAAGTGCTCGTAGAGCACGAGGCCCATCATGATGCGGCCCATCATGCGGAAGTGCGCCTCGCGGCGATGGATCAGCTCGTGCGCGGTGATGATGCTGAACCCCGAGCTGCCGGGGACGATGAGGAGCAGGAGCAGACCGTCGAGCGAGAAGAAGCCGACCTGCGAGATCAGGCGCGCCGCGAGCACGATGGTCACGACCTGCATCGCGAAGAGCACGTAGAGCATCGCGTCGAAGGGCAGGCGGGGCATGTCCTCGGGCGGCTGGCGCGTCTCTTCGGGCGCGTAGGTGTCGGCGATCTCGAAGAGCGCCATCGGCACGAGGAAGAGCAGCCCCTGCCACCACACGTGGGGACCGGTCACGACGAAGAGGAAGGCGAGGCCGGGCGACACGAACGAGAGCTGGTGGAGGAGCAGGTGTCGGGTCACGACGGGCCAGGAGACGGATGACTGTGCTGCGGGGGGCGAGGACACGGGTGCGATCTCCTGTGCTCGGTGCCCGGTACGCTCGGCCTCACGCTCGCTGGCCTGAACGGCGAGCTCGATCGGACGGGTCCATTCTATCAGGCCCGCGCTCGGCTCGGTTCGGCTCAGACCAGCTCGATCACCACGCCGTAGAAGAGCACGGCGAAGCCGCCCACCTCGCCGGCGATCAGCATCCACATCTGCGTCGCGACCGCCCCGCCCGACAGCGACCGGCCGCCGAGCACGAAGGGCGGCTTCAGCTGGTTCTCGGTGTCCTTCAGCCAGCCGTGCAGGGCGTAGGTGATGATCGCGGTCGCGAAGTAGAAGAGGACGAGGGCCGTCGCTACGAGCTCGACCCCTCGAGGCAGCTGGCTGATGCGGGCGAACTCTGCGAGCAGCATCGCCGCGAATGCGTAGAGGAGCGCCGCGCGGTGGCAGACGTCGACGTAGGGGTGCGCCTGACCGTCGTCGCTGGCGGCGATCTCGAGGTATTTCCAGATCCCGGTCAGGAGCGCGGTCAGGAAGAACGTGCCGGCGGCGAGGATGGCGAGTGAGTCGGCTGTCATGGTCGATGTGCCTCTCGGTCTGTGGGAAGGCGCGTGACGATAGGTCAGGCGATGGGCCGCCCGGGGCAGCTGGCGGTCGAAGGCGCTCGCGGCTCCAGCGAGACCCGCTCGGCTACTCGGCGTACCCCAGCGCCTCGAGCGCGGCGCGCGTCTCGTCGCTCAGGTCGTCGGGGCGCCGCTGTTCCTCGGCGAGGGCGGCGGCGTCGAGGCTCTCACCCAGCGCGCGCGGCAATCCGGTCGACGCCTCGCCGGTCGACGCGGACCGGTCCGTCGCGAGATCGAAGCGCTTGCCCGCGCCTCCACGCCCGCCGATCCATCGCTCGTCACCGCGCGCGAGAAAGAAGAGGTGCCGCAAGCCGCGATAGATCTGCCGGCGTCCCATCGCTTCATTGCGCGGCGAGTCGTCCCGCTCGCCGCGCCACCAGGGCAGCAGGTCGACGCCGTCGATCTCCCCGGCCGCTGCACCGCCCAGCCACGAGAGCAAGGTCGGGCGGAGATCTTCGAGCTGCGCCTCGCCTTCGAGCCGGCGTCCACCCGTCACGCCAGGCCCCCGCGCGATGAGCGGCACACGGACCAGCTCGTCGTACAGGTTGGCGCCGTGCGCCAGATGTCCGTGGTCGCCCAGGCCTTCACCGTGATCGGACGTGACGACGATGGCCGTGCGCTCCAGCCGATCGAGTCGGCGGAGCTCGGCGACGAGGCGGCCAACCTCGTGGTCGACGTAGGCGACCTCGCCGCGATAGCTGCGGATCGCGCTCGCGAGCTCGTCCGCGTCGTTGAGCACCGAGGGCACGCGCTTGCCGCTCAAGTCGATCGGCTCGGCCTCGTCTCGCGTGAACTCGGTTGGCGGGGCATAGGGCGCGTGCGGGTCGAAGTAGTGGACGAAGACGAAGAAGGGGGCATCGGCAAGCTCGCGCAGCCAGCCGATCACGCGATCGGTGGTGGCGCCACCGTGCGCGTAGAAGGCCTCGTTGAGCGTCCCCTTGTAGCGGAACGCCTGGTCGGGCTCGAAGACGTAGGTGTCGAAGCCGCGATCGAAGTCGAAGCGCGGGTCGAGGATGTAGCTCGACACGAAGGCGGCAGTCGTGAAGCCTGCGTCGCGGGCGCCTTCCGCGAGCGTGGGCAGCTGCCCGGGCAGCGCGACGGCGTTGTCGAGCACGCCGTGTCGCCACGGATGGAGCCCGGTGAAGAGCGAGGCGTGTGCGGGACCAGTGGTGGGCGTCGGCGTGAACGCGCGCTCGACCCAGATGCCATCGCGGGCGAGCGCGTCGAGCGCCGGCGTCGGCACCGGCCCGCCGTAGACGCCGCCGTGGTCCGCG
>CAYYSY010000150.1:0-2694 GCA_964474355.1 uncultured Spirochaetaceae bacterium
TTTTCGACCACCGAGCGATTTGCCTGTCGTGAGCCTCCGGAGCGCGGCGCTACTGCTGGTGGCGCTGGTCGGCGCTGCCGCCCCTGGCTGCTCGGGCCAGGCGCAGCCGAACGTGTTGCTGATCGTGGTCGACACCCTGCGCGCCGACTGGCTCGAGCCCTACGGCTTCGATCAGCCGACGTCGCCCGAGCTGCAGCGCTGGGCCGATCGTGGCATCACGTTCGAGCGGGCACTCGCGCAATCGTCCTGGACGAAGGTGTCGATGGCTTCGATGCTGACCTCGCTCTGGCCGCGCACCCATAGCGTCGTCGCGCCCACGGACGGGCTCGGAGAGGGGGCGGTCTCGGTGGCCGAGCTGCTGCGAGACGCGGGCTACGCGACCGCCGCGGTGCAGAGCAACGGCTGGCTCGAACAGAGCTTCGGCTTTCAGCAGGGCTTCGATCACTACGTGTTCCCGCGATCGGAGGGCGCGGCGCGCGAGCTCTGGGCCTCGTCGATCTGGCCCCACGGCGACCGCATCCTCGAGGAGGCGCGCCGGCTGGTCGACGGGCGCGACTCTGCGAAGCCGCTCTTCCTCTACCTGCACTTCATGGACGTCCACGAGTACGCTGCGCCGGCTTCGCTGCGCACGTTCGGCGGCGACCAGAAGGGGTTCTATCTCGCGTCGATTCGCTGGGTGGACGAGACGCTGCAGCGCGTCCACGCGCTGCTCGAAGACCGTGGCATGCTCGAGAACGCGGTGATCGTGCTCGCCAGCGATCACGGTGAGACCTTCGGTGAGAACCAGAGCCATGGCCATGCATTCAACGTGTACAGCTCGGTGCTGCACGTGCCGCTCATCTTCCAGCTGCCCTTCGACGTGCCCGCCCGACGGGTACCCACGCAGGTTCGCAACATCGACATCGCGCCGACCCTGCTCGACCTGGCCGGCTTGCCCGTGCCCGGCGACTTCGAGGGCGAGAGCCTGGCGCCGCTCTTCAGCGGGGCTGCGCCGGCCGTCGACCGCCCGAGCTTTGCATCCTTGCCCTTCAACATCATGCGGACGTCGACCTTGCAGGACGCGGTGAACGATGGCAGCTGGACCTTCGTGCGTGACATCGGGGAGGGCGGCGAAGAGCGTCTCTTCGACCTCGAGTGGGATCGCCGCGAGGACGCGAACATCGTCGAGTTCGAGCCCGCTGCGGCCGCGCGCATGCGGGCCGTGCTCGACGCGCACCTCAGCGCCGAGCCGAGGCCCGGCGTCAGCCGCGGGAACGTGCGGATCGACCCGGCGGTGGCGGAGCGGTTGAGGGCCGTGGGATATCTCGAGTAGGCAGACGCTCTGCAACGCCTGGCCTGGAGGGAGCGTGAGGGCCGCGGTAGGCCATCTCCGGGCCCTCCCCGGGGAAGGCCGCCTTGACCCGAGCGGCGCCCGGCTTACATTCCCGCGACTCCCGACCGATGCGTCGGGCATGGGGGCGATCTGGCTTCGACGGGTGGTCGAAGGTGGACGCTGCGTGCCGAGATGGTCGTGCTCTCGTTAATCAGACGGCAGTCTTGGTATTTTTCAAATGCCGATGACAACTACGCTCTCGCTGCCTAACAAAATTAGGTAAGCGGGCTCCGGTCCGTGATGTCTTCTAGCGGGTCGCCGGAGTCATAAGAAGGCTGGTCTCCGAGCGCTTCTCGGCCGTATCCGGAGACGAGATCCATGTCGAGATAGGGGTGAGGTTCTCCGGGACCTCGCGACTGCTTCACCCCGAAATCGGGCGAGGACTACGCACGTAGACGCGTCGATTGGACGCCATTCGGACGCGGGTTCGATTCCCGCCGCCTCCACCAAGCACAGCCGGAACCGTGGCATGGCCAACGAGCATGAGATCAACGATCGCCGAGAACGCGACCCCGTCGTGGAGCTGTATCGCCGCGACGTCGATGGGTCGCTGATCGAGCGCAATCTCGAGCTCTCGGTCGAGGAGCGGTTCCTCCAGCTGATCGAGCTCCAGCGATTCGCCGAAGAGCTCCGCAAGTCGAACGCGCCGGAGCGACGCGGGTGATCGACTTCGCCGCCGTCCTGCGAGCTCTCACGGACGCCGGCGTACGCTTCATCATCGTCGGCGGCGCCGCCGCGACCGCTCACGGCTCCGCCAGATTGACGCAGGACCTCGACGTCGTCTACGCGCGCGACTCTGAGAATCTTCGCCGTCTTGCCGAGTGTCTGTCACCCTTCGATCCCTATCTCCGGGGGGCCCCGCCCGGTCTTCCATTCGTTCTCGACGAAGAGACGCTGCGCCGCGGACTCAACTTCACGCTCGTCTCGAAGCTCGGTGATCTCGATCTGCTCGGTGAGATCGCAGGCGGGGGCGGCTTCGACGACCTCGTCGACGAATCCATCGAGATCGAGCTCTTCGGAGCCCGTTGTCTCTGCCTCGGTCTCAGGAAGCTGATCGACGTCAAGCGAGCGGCAGGTCGTCCGAAGGATCTCGAGGTTTTGGCCGAGCTCGAAGAGATCCTCGTCAGGCTGACGCCGGACGAAGCGTCTTAGCGGGCGCGGGTTCGATTCCCGCCGCCTCCACCAAAGCGGATCTGCCCCTCAGGCTCACGCGGCCCCGGCTCGATCATGTGAGCAGCGCGTGCTGTTTGCGGCCTCGCCGCGAGACAGCAAGCCTCACCGATCCGCGACGAGTTCCTCCTGCACATCCAGGCCACCGAGGA
>CAYYSY010000151.1:0-10586 GCA_964474355.1 uncultured Spirochaetaceae bacterium
CTCCATCGACAACGCGTGGAAGGCGCACATCGGCTACCTGCCCGAGTCTGTCGCGTTCTCGGAGAACCTCTCGGGCAGGCAGCTGCTCCGCTTCTTCGCGAATGCACGAGGGGTCTCGCATGCGCGCGTAGACGCGGTGCTCGGGCGCGTGGGTCTCGCGGTGGCTGCCCGCAGACACATCCGCGGCTACTCGCGAGGCATGCGCCAACGCCTCGGCCTCGCGGTGGCGATCCTGTCCGAGCCGGAGCTGCTGATCCTCGACGAGCCCACCGCGGGCCTCGATCAGGAGGGGCTCGGTGTCCTGTGGTCGATCCTCGACGACTGGCGGAGCGCCGGGCGGCTGGTTCTCATCTCGAGCCACGACCTCGCGCTGCTGGAGCGCCGCATCGACGACGTGTGGGTGCTGCGCGCCGGCAAGGTCGTCGCGAGCGGCACCGCCGACGGACTTCGCGACGCGGCCGCCCTGCCCCACCGGATCACGCTCACGCTGCGCGACCCGAGCGGCGCGGCCGCGAAGGGGCTCACCGAGGCGATCGAGGGGCTCGCCAGCGCGCGCGTCGAGGCGCTCGACGACCGGCTGATCTGCGAGGTGCAGCACGACGCGATGCTCGAGCTCGTCGAGACGCAGGGACGATTTCCCGGCACTGTGAGGAGCCTGCGCGTCGAGGAGCCGACCCTCGACATCGTGTACGACCACCTGCTGGAGAACGCCTGATGGGACGCGTCGGCATCGCCCTCGCATGGGCGCCTCAGATGCGGCCGCGTGACGATCGATCGGAGCGCCCGTGATCGGACGCGTCGGCATCGCCCTCGCATGGCACGAGCTGCAGGAGCGGCTGCGCGACCGCTGGGTGCTCGTGATCAGCGTGCTCTTCGCCCTGCTCGCCTCAGCCGTCGGCGTCTACGGCCGCAGCGCCGAGGCGGAGGTCGCGAAGCTGACCGGCCCGAGCCTCGTCACCCTGGCGACCCTGCTCGTCCCGCTGGTCGCGCTCGTCCTCGCGCACGACGCGATCGTCGGCGAGCGCGAGCGCAATACCCTCGGCCTGCTGCTCTCGCTGCCCGTCGGCCGCTTCGAGGTCGTGATCGCGAAGCTCGTCGGGCGCAGCGTGGCGCTCGTCCTCGCCGTCGTCGTCGGGCTCGGAGCTGCAGTCGTGGTCAGCCCGGGCGAGGAGGCCGCCTCCCTCCTGGCGCTCGCGGGGCCGACCCTGCTGCTCGGGCTCGCCTTCCTCTCGATCGGCCTGCTGATCTCGTCGTTCGTCCGCCGCCAGGTCACGGCGGCGAGCGCGGTCGTGATCGTCTGGTTCGGGCTGGTCTTCTTCTACGACCTCGCGCTGATCGGGCTGCTCGTCGTCACCGACGGCAGCCTGCCCCAGGACGTCGTGACGGCGCTGGTCGTCGGCAACCCGGCGGGTCTGTACCGAGTGCAGATGATGTACGCATACGCGGGACCCGACGCGCTGCGCGAGCTCGGCCTCGCGACCAGCCTGCCGTCGGGGCGCATCATCGCTTCGATCTGGCTCGGCTGGCTCATGCTGCCGCCGCTGCTGAGCGGCCTGCTGCTGAAGTGGAGGAAGGTGGCATGACGGCCGCGTGCGCCGCAGCGTCGGGACGACTGGCTCGTTCGGCGGCGCTGCTCCTGGGTTGCGCGGGCATCGTGCTCGGCACTTTCGCCGCACTCGGCTGCGGCGAGAGTGGCGGCGCGACCGGGTCGCCCGGGAGCACCGCGACTGCGGTCGAGGATCAGGCGTGCTCGGTCTGCGGCATGCTGGTGCGCGATCAGCCCGCGCCGCGGGCCCAGGTCGTCCACCACGACGGCACGAAGGCCTTCACCTGCTCGCTCGGCGATCTGTTGGTCCACCTCTCCGCGCCCTCGCCCCACGGCCGGGCCGATGACGTCTGGGTCGAGGTGATGGAGCCCACCGAGAGTCCCGCCGAGCGTGCGACCCACGCGCACCGCTGGATCGCGGCGAGCGACGCGTTCTACGTGGTCGGCGTCGAGCGCCGCGGCATCATGGGTCCGCCGGTGCTCGCCTATGCCGAGCATTCGCACGCAGAGTCGGTGGCGGGCATGCACGACGGCGCGCGTGTCATCGACCTCGCTGGGCTCGAGGCGTGGTGGGCGACGCGCCAGCGCTGACGCGCCGGCAGGCGCTCGGCGCTCAGTCCCGGCTCGCGCCCCGGGTTCAGCCCCCGCTCAGTCCTGGCTCGCCCACTCCGAAGGCGTGAGCGTCTGCATCGAGAGCGCGTGGATCTCGGGGCCCATCTCGTCGGCCAGCAGCCCGTACACGAGCTGCTGACGCTTCACGCGTGACAGCCCTTCGAAGCGGTCGCTGACGAGCACCGCGCGATAGTGCCCCGCACCGCCCCGCGCGCCGGCGTGGCCGGCGTGCAGGTGGCTCTCGTCGACCACCTCGATGTGGGTGGGGGCGAGCCCGTCGGAGAGCTTCGCTTCGATGCGCGCGCGTCTTTCCATTGGCTCCGGGCGGTCCACGTCGGGTCAGTCCTTCGGCAGGCCGAGAATGCGCTCGCCGATGATGTTCTTCTGGATGTTCGGCGTGCCGCCGCCGATCACGACCTCGGGCCAGCCGAGTGCGAACCTCGCCCACTTGCTGCCCTCGGGCGCGTCGTCGCACTCCATGAGCGGTCCGCGGCTGCCGAGGATCTCCATCGCCAGCTCGCCGAACTCGACCTCGAGCTCGGCGCGGGTCAGCTTGTTGATGGACGTCTCGCTGCCGAGCTCCTCGCCCTTCAGCTGCTTGGTGAGGAAGCGCTGGCCATTCAGACGCATGGCCTCGATCTTCACGTCGGCGCGGGCGAGGCGCCGCCTGATCGTCGGGATCTCGCTGGCCTTGCTGCCGCCGCGCACGGACGTGCGCGCGAGCTCACGCAGCTCCTCGAGGCGCGCCTGGAGCCCGTAGACCTCGGCGATGCTCGACCGCTCGCTCGCGAGCGCCGAGACCGTCACGTCCCAGCCTCCGCCCTCGGGACCGAGCCGGTTCTCGACCGGCACGCGGACGTCGTCGAAGAACACCTCGGCGAACATCGCCCCGCCGCCCATATTCTTGATCGGCCGCACCTCCAGCCCCTTCGAGTCCATCGGCACCAGCAGGCAGGTGATGCCATCGTGCTTGGTCTCGACGTCGAACTGCGTGCGCACGAGCAGGATCATCATCTTCGACCACATGGCGATCGAGGTCCAGATCTTCTGGCCGTTCACCACGTACTCGTCGCCCTCGCGCACGCCCTTGCACTTGAGGCTCGCGAGGTCGCTGCCCGAGTCGGGCTCGCTGTACCCGGTGCACCAGTGATACTTGCCGTCGAGGATGTCGGGGATCCACTTCTGCTTCTGCTCGTCTGTGCCGTACTTGATGATGCCGGGGCCGACCCAGGCCAGGCCCATGAAGCAGGTGCCGAGCGGAGGCGCCTTCCGCTTCGCCATCTCCTCCTTCAAGATGACCTGCTCCATCACGCTGCCACCGCCGCCAGTCACCTCCTTCGGCCAGTTGAAGCCGACCCAGCGCTTCGTACGCACCTGCTCGTACCAGTTCGCCATGAGCTCGGGCGTGCGCTCTGCGCCCTCGGGCATGTGCTCGTCGAGGAACGCGCGCACCTCGTCGCCGAACGCCTCCTCTTCGGGGCTCAGATTGAAATCCATCAGAGTTCTCCCATGGCTGCTACGCGCTCGTAGTGATAGTCGGCGTCGCCGAAGACGGGGCGCATCCACTTGCCCCGCTTGAGGTAGAGCTGGATGTCGTACTCCCAGGTGTACCCGACGCCGCCGTGCAGCTGGACGCCGTCGATGCCCTGGCCCGGGAACACGTCGCTGGCCAGCGCCTTCGCGCGCGAGACCGCGGCTGGAGCACCCGGGTCGTCCTGGTCGATGGCCCAGATCGCGTAGTAGACCAGCGACTTCACGTTCTCGACGTCGACGTACATCTGCGCCAGCGGGTGCTTCACGCCCTGGAAGCGACCGATGGGCTCACCGAACTGGATGCGCTCCTTCGCGAACTGCGTCGTGATCGCGAGCGCGTTCTCGGCGGCGCCTGCGCTCTCGGCGGTCACCAGGGCGGCGCCGAGATCGACGAGCCACTGGATCGCGGCCCAGCCGCCAGCGACCTCGCCGAGGATGGCGTCCTTCGAGACGCGCACCCCCTCGAAGTCGAGCCGGGCCATGCGCTTCGTGAGGTCCATCGTCGTGAGCTCGGTCGTGCCCAACCCCGCGGCGCCACGCTCCACGACGGCCAGGCCGAGGCTCTCGGCGTCGTCCCCACCGCGAAACGCCACCACGAGCAGGTCGGCCACCGCGCCGTCGGGCACGAGCGTCTTCGTGCCCGAGAGCACGATCTCGTCGCCGTCGGCCTCACCGCGGAGCGCCACACCTTCGGGCGCGAGGTCGTCGCTCTCCTCGATCAGCGCAAAGCTGCCGACGCGGGTGCCATCGGCCAGCCCTGGCAGCCATGCTGCCTGCTGCGCCTCGCTGCCGAAGCGCGCGATGGCCTGGCTGGCGAGCACCGTCGATACGAGCGGTGAGGGAAAGAGCGTGCGCCCCGTCTCCTCGAGCACGACCATGAGCGTCTCGAGATCGAGCCCCACGCCCCCGTACGTCTCGGGCACACAGAGACCGACCCAGCCGAGCTCCGCCATGCGGTTCCAGAGCGCCCGGTCGAAGCCCTCGGGCGTCTCGACGAACTTGCGCACCTGCTCGAGCGGCGCGTTCTGATCGAGGAACTTGCGCACCTCGGCGCGCAACAGCTCCTGCTCTTCGGTGAAGCCGAAATTCATGATTCGTTCTCCGCTGGCTGCGCCCGTGCGGGGCGGCCGGAACTCATCTGCTGCCGCCGGGGCTCACCCGCCACCGCCGGGGCTCACCCGCCATAGAAGGTCTTCTCGCCGAGATCGCGCAGCTCGAGCGTGTGATCGTCGGGGCGACCCTCCGCCTGCTGCGCGACGCCCGCGCCCACGACCTCGCCGACGAAGACCGAGTGGTCACCGATCTCGACGGTCTCCTTCAGCTGGCACTCGATGTACGCCGGCGTGTTCGTGAGGATCGGCGCGCCGGTGGTGGCGCCCAGCGTGAATGGCTGGCCGGCGATCGTGTCGCCGTCGGGCTCGACGTGCTTGAAGAACGCGAAGGCCAGGTCCTGCTGGTCCTTGCCGAGCACGTTCAGCGCGAACGCGCCCGCGTCCTTGATGACCGCATGCGAGACCGAGTCCTTCTTGACGCCGACGGCGACGAGCGGCGGCTCGAACGAGGCCTGCGTGACCCAGTTGACGGTGGACGTCGCCAGCTGGTTCTCGCCCGGGCCCGACTTCGCCGCGAGGACGTAGAGGCCGTAGGGAATCATGCGGAGTGCCTGCTTCTTGTGGTTCGCGTCCATCGCGTCCTGTTCTCCTCGCTGTCGGCATTGCGCGGATCGGCGCCCGGGCCCGGCGGCGACGCGCCGCGGTCGAGTCGAGCGACATGGGACCGGCGAGACTACCACGGCGAAGCGCGCCGATGCGCCGTCCGAGCCACATCGCCACCGGGGCGGACTGCCCCCCGAGAGGGCGTCATGCGCCACGATCGGCCGTCGAATCCCGTCGCCCGTGGCCCCGCGTCGGGCGCTTCGCTTCCATCGGAGGATGGGACGACCGAGCGCGGAGACGAAGCCGAGTGCGCGCGCAGCGGGCGACGCGGTGCGCGTGAAGCGCCGGGTCGACCGCTACGACTGGGCACGGATCCGCGACGAGCTCGACGCGGTGGGCTCGGCTCGGCTGCCGGGGCTCGCGACGAGGCGAGAGGCGGCGGCGCTGCGGCGTGACTTCGAGCGGCCCGCGCTCTTCCGCAAGCACGTCGACATGGCGCGCCACGCATACGGCGCGGGTGACTACCGCTACTTCGCGGCGCCCCTCCCCGAGCTCGTGGAGGCGCTGCGCCGCGCGCTCTATCCGCCCCTCGCCCACATTGCCAACGAGTGGGAGGCGCGGCTCGGCGGCTCGGACGCGTATCCGCCGACGCTCGAGGCGTTCCTCGACCAATGCGCCGAGGCCGGCCAATCGAAGCCGACGCCGCTGCTGCTCCACTACGGACCGGGCGGCTACAACCGCATGCACCAGGATCGTTACGGCGAGATCGTCTTCCCGCTCCAGGTGGTGTGCCTGCTATCGGCGCCCTCGCCGGCTCGCGAGCTCGCGAGCGGCGCCGACTTCAGCGGGGGACAGGTGCTCGTCAGCGAGCATCGCCCGCGCATGCAGACGCGGGTCGACGCGGTGTCGCTCGAGCTGGGCGATGGACTGGTCTTCGCGGCGAGCGAGCGGCCGGTGCCTTCGAGCCGGGGCTTCGCGCGCGCGACGATGCGCCACGGCGTCGCCACCGTGCACGCCGGCGAGCGCCATACGCTCGGGCTCATCTTCCACGACGCCGATTCCTAGGAGCGAGCGCCCGAAAAAAGAAGCGGCGAGCCGATTCGGATCGACTCGCCGCTCTCGTTTCTCGCGAACGCTCGGTGGCTCGTGGGTCAGGCGACCTCGACGGGGATCGTCCGCACCTCGGGCTCGGGCGGCGTCGCCTTGGGGATGCGGACCTCGAGCATGCCGTCGGCGTAGCGGGCCGCGATGGCCTCCTCGTCGACGTCCGCGTTGAAGCGGATGCGGCGCTCGAAGCGGACGACGTTCTCGTCGGCCACCTGGGCCTCCGCAGCATCTTCGACCTCGTCGGCCTTCGCCTCCCCGGCGTCGCGTGCGGCGCCGAAGCGCCGGACGCCCTTCACGGTCAGCACGCCCTCCTGCACGGTCACCTCGAGATCCTCACGGGCGACGCCCGGCATCTCGGCCGTGACCTCGAAGCCCTCTTCGGTCTCGATGGCCTCGAGGCGCGGGCTCCAGGTCGGGGCTGCGCCGGCCATGCGGCGGGCGGGCGACGTGCGGCGGCTCAGCCGGTCGAAGGCCCGCTCGGCCTCGCGCAGCGCGGCCCACGGATGCACCGGACGTCGATGAATCAAACCAAGAGACATGATTTTTCCTCCTCCAAACGGGCGTTCGGCCACACGGGCCTCGTTCGACGCCTGCGTCTTCTGAAGCCGATCGGCTCCCGGGCCTCCCATCTCGGCCCGGCCAAACCGGCGATGCGCGCATTTGTGATCACGCGTCGGGGTGGGTCAACCCGCCCCAGGCTTTTTTCGTCGGCGAGCCGACACGCGCGGATCCTGCGGCGCTCAGATCACGCCTTCTTCCCGGAGGGCCGCGATCTCGTCGCTCGTCAGGCCGAGCCGCCCGTAGATGCACTCGGTGTCCTCCCCGAGCTCCGGGGCGAGTGCGCGCTCACGAGGCGGCAAGTCGTCGAATTTGAGCGGATTGCCGTGGAAGACGACCTCGCCGATCCGCGGGTGCGGATGACGCTCGATCATCCCGCGCGCCTCCATCTGCGGGTCGCCCACGAGCTCTTCTGGGTGGAGGACCTTCGCCACCGGGATGTCGGCGCCGTCGGGGCCCAATGCCGCCAGCACCTCTTCACAGGTCCGCTCCGCAGACCAGACGGCGAAGATGCCGTTCAGCTCCACGCGATTCGCAGCGCGCACGCGGTGATTCGCGAAGCGCTCATCGGTGCCGAGCTCGGGACGGCCGATCCCCTCGCAGAGCTTCCGGAACAGCCGGTTGCTCGCGCTCGCCATCACGACGTGCCCGTCCTTCGTGGCGTAGCAGTCATAGGGTGCGGTGAACGGATGCTGGTTGCCGAGCCGCTCGCTCACTGCGCCGATGCCCTCGTGGATCGTGAGCGCCGAGTCGGTGACGGCGAACATCGCGTCCTGATTCGAGAGATCGAGCACGCGCGCGCGGCCGCTGCGCTCGCGCTCGAGCAGCGCCGTCACGAGGCCGAGGCCGAGATAGAGCCCGCCGACGAAGTCACCCAGCGCCCCGCCGCCGCGCACCGGCGGGCCGGCGGGGAAGCCCGTCATCGCCATGAAGCCGCTCGCCGCCTGGGCCACGATGTCATACGACGCGCGGCCGGCCATCGGCCCCGTCTGCCCGTAGCCCGACAGCGACGCCACGACGCAGCGCGGGTTGCGCGCCTGGATCACGTCGGGGCCGAGCCCCTGCTTCTCCATCCAGCCCGCTCGGAAGTTCTCGACGAGCGCGTCGGCGTCGTCGACGAGGCGCAGCAGCAGCTCGCGCCCCTTCTCGGTGCGCACGTCGAGGGTGATCGACTGCTTGCCGCGATTGTTGTTCTGGAACGACAGCGAGAGCTCGCCCTTCTGCGACGGGCCGTAGCGATAGTCGTCGCCGGTGCGAGGACGCTCGACCTTGATCACCTCGGCGCCGAGATCGGCGAGGATCGCCGTGGCGAAGGGGCCCGCGACGACCCGGGTCAGGTCGAGGATCCGGAATCCTTCGAGAGGGCGGGTGGACATGGGGCTCTCCTCTGTCGTTGGGCGGATGGCCCGCCGAAGCATCCAAGCTTCGGTGATCCGTGGGCTGGATGCAGCGAGGCGCGCCTCCCGAAAGGAGACGCGCCTCGAGTGGAGCAGCGGAGCCGGCGGGTTCGGCTAGAGCCGTACCACCGCCAGGATCGCGCCGATCGTGCCGATGCTCGCGATCAGATACAGCAGCCCGCCCACCGCGCCGTCCCGCGCCTCGCCGCCAAAGTCGAGAAGCAGCGAGCGGATGTGGTGCGCGCCCTTCCAGAGCGGCAGCGCGATGATCGCGGCGACGACCAGCGGGCCGATCGGAATGCCGATGAACGACGCCGACGCCAGCGCGTGCGCGCGCTCGTACGAGAGGTCGACCATGCCGAGCGGAGCGGCGATGCCGACCATGATCAGCCACGGCGTCAGCAGGATCGTCCCGAGCAGGATGCCCTGACCGAACATGAGCCAGATGATCGGCTCGAGCGTGAGAAGCAGCTTCTTCATCAGAAGACCCCTCCGATGATCGCGCAGAGGATCGCGGTCACGCCGATCCAGGCTGCGTAGAGCCCGATGAGGATCACCTGCGCCGGCGGCGGCTTGAGCGGGCCGATCGCCTTGGGCTGCGCCTTCGGGAAGAGCGAGAAGAAGCGCACCGCTACGAACACGACGCTCACGAGGGCGAGCACGTGGAAGCCGAGGTAGAGCGGATTCGAGAGGCTCGCGAGGGCCGCCTGCCAGGCCTCGGGTCCCTTGCCCAGCGCCCAGACCAGGCGCAGGGCGACGAGGCCGGCCAGCAGGTAGACGATGCCGGTGGCGTCGAAGAGCAGGTAGTTGCGAATGCGCGGCGCCGACCACCAGGTCGAGGGCTGCTGGGGCGGCGCGGTGCGCGTCGGCCCCGGCTTCGGCGGCGCCATGGCTTCGGGATTTGCCGGTCCGGCCATCGTCAGTTCCCTCCTCGAGGCAGCACGAGGTTCTTTGCCCAGTCGATGACGGCGGCGAACTTCGCCTGATTCACGGCGGCGGCGGGGTCGACGTTCTTCGGGCAGACCTCGCTGCACTCGTTGGCGAACGAGCAGCTGAACACCGTGCCCTCACCGCGGAAGATCTCGAGGCGCGTCGCCTCGCCCTCGTCGCGCGAGTCGAGGTCGTAGCGGTGGCCGAGCGCGATGGCGGCGGGCCCGATGAACTCGGGCTCGTTCGCCACGACCGGGCACGCCGCGTAGCAGAGCAGGCAGTTGATGCACATGCTGAACTGCTTGAACGTGGCGAGCTGTTCGGGCGACTGGCTGAACGTGCCCTTCTCGTTCAGCTCCGCGGCGTCCTCGGCCTGCTCCTTGGCGCGGATGATCCACGGCTTCACGCTGCGGAACTTGTGCATGAAGCCGTCGAGCTCGACGACGAGGTCGCGCACGATGGGGAAGTTTGCGAGCGGCTCGATCACGATGCGGTCGCCGTACTGATCGAGCGACGTCTTGCAGGTGAGCTTGGGCTCGCCATTCACCATCATCCCGCAGCTGCCGCACACGGCCATGCGGCAAGACCAGCGATGCGAGACCGACGAATCGCACTCGTCCTTGATGTAGTTGATCGCGTCGAGGACCTTCCAGCCGGGCGTGACCGGGATCTCGTACTCCTGCAATCGCGGCGCTTCGTCCTGATCGGGATCGAAGCGGGTGATTGCGACCTTCATGTGCTTCGTGTCGGTCATCAGTACTTCCGCTCCTCGGGCTCCCAGTGACCCAGCGCGACGTCCTTCTTGCCGAGGCGCGGCCTGCCGCCCGCCTCGTCGCGATGACACAGGGTGTGATAGAGGTAGTTCTGGTCGTCGCGCGTCGGGAAGTCACGGCACGTGTGCGCGCCCCGCGACTCCTTGCGATGCGCCGCCGAGACCGCGACCGCCTCGGCCACCTCGACCATGTTGTGCAGCTCGAGCGCCGCGATGATCTCGGTGTTGAACACCTTGCTCTTGTCGGTGAGCTCGAGATCGCCGAGCCGGCTCTTGATCGAAGCGATGGTCTCGACCGTGGCGTTCATCGTCTCCTGGCGCCGGTAGACGCCGCAACCGTCCTCCATCGTCGAGTTCATCTCGCGCCGCAGCTGGGCGATCTGCTCGTGGCCGGTGCCGGCGCCGCGCAGGGCGTCGACGCGCGCCGCCTCCTCGGCGACCTCGGCCTTGAGCGCATCCTCGTTGCCCGCAGAGAC
>CAYYSY010000152.1:0-11852 GCA_964474355.1 uncultured Spirochaetaceae bacterium
GGACTCGGCGATGTGCGGAGACGCCGGTGTACCGACCCGCAGCTGCCCGTAAGGTGAGGACGACACCCCGAAATCCCGACCCGAGCAACCAACCCCGCGGACCGAGCCCCGCGGCAGCTCAGAGAGCACCGTATTCCGGAGCCCACCCCCGAAATCCCGACCCGAGCAACCAACCCCGCGAACCGATCGACGTTGACGCCAAGAGACCCGCCCGGATAGGATCTGACGGTCCGTCAAATTCCATCGAGCCGGCCCCGTCGCCGCTCGGAAGGAGCCGTGATGTCTCTCGCCGACCCCTTCGAGGTGAACCGCCGCCTCGTCGCCCCCCGCGCCGCCCTGCCCACGCAGGCCTCCGTCGACGCCGTGACCGCCGGCATCATCCGCGGCGCGTTCGAGACCATCTGCTACGAGAGCGCGACCCATCTCGGCCGAGCCGCCTCGTCTGCGATCATCAACCAGTCGAACGAGCGAAACGCGTCGATCATCGACGCGAACGGCCGGCTCGCCGGGCTCTCGGTGGGCATCCCGCAGCTGCTCTTCATCTCGCCGCTGGCGGTGCGCTGGGGGCTCGAGCACTACGACACGGACGACTGGGGGCCGGGCGACGTCTTCGTCGGCAACGACCCGGATCACGGCGGCGGACACCTGCCCGACTACACCGTCTATACGCCCGTCTTCGACGACGCCGGGCAGCTCGTCACCATCAGCGCCCTGCAGGCGCACCAGGGCGACACCGGCGGCAAGGATCCGGGCGGCTTCTCGGTCGACGCGATGGAGCTCTTCGCCGAGGGCATGCCGATCCCGCGCATCAAGCTCGTCCACCGCGGAAAGCCGCGGCAGGACGTGATCGACATGATCGTCCGCAACAACCGCTTCCCGTCGTTCAGCGGCGACCTGCAGGCCATGATCTCGGGCTCACAGCTCGCGGCGAAGCTGCTCGGCGAGCTGAACGAGAAATGGGGCGCCGACGTCGTGCGTGCCGCGATCAACTGGAACGTCGACGAGACCGAGCGGCGGTTCCGCGAAGAGGTCTCGAGGTGGCCCGACGGCACGTACGAGGCCGACGTCTACATCGACCACGACACGGTGGGCAACCCCGACATCCACGTGCACGTCGCGTGCATCGTCGACGGTGACTCACTCACCATCGACATGACGGGCAGCGACGCTCGCCCCGAGCTCGTGTGCGTGTGGAACACGTTCAGCAACAGCCGGGGCTATGCGATGGCCCAGCTCGCGTCGATGGTCGATCCGTCGATCGTGAAGAACGAAGGCCTCTTCAACGCGGTGCAGATGGTGATCCCGGAAGGCTCGATCCTGCAGCCGCCGCCGAACAAGCCCGCCGCGCTCGGCGCCTTCCATCCGGCGGTCGAGATCGGCGAGGCGATCTGCATCGCGCTCTCCGAGATCCTCCCCGAGCGCTCGTCGCCCCAGGTCTACAAGCTCGGCATGCCGAACACGGTGCTCGGCTTCGACGCCACCGGCATGATGTGGATGGACCAGGGCGTCGACGTGCGCGCGAGCGATGCATCGGCTGCGAAGGGCGTCGACGGCTGGGGCTCGATGTGCAGCGGGCTCGGCAACCTCTACCTCGCCGAGGCCGAGGACGCCGAGAGCCGGCTGCCCGTGCTGAACGTAAGCCGCGAGATGACGACCGATACCGGCGGCGCCGGCCAGTGGCGCGGCCAGCCCGGCACGCTGAACGTCAAGCAGGTGCTCGCCGAGGCGACCGGCGTCAGCTGGATCGTCTCGCGAAGGCACCCGCTGCGCGGGCTCGGCGGTGGCGACGACGGCAGCCCCTACTCGCTCGTCTACGAGCAGGGCACCGAGAACGAGTACGAGGTCGAGAACGCGATCCAGGCGCCGCTGCCCGATGGCGCCGTCACCGCGTATCAGTACGGCGGCGGGGGCGGCTTCGGGGATCCGCTGCTGCGTGATCCCGCGGCCGTGCTCGAGGACGTGCTCGACGAGTACGTGAGCGTCGGTGCGGCGCGCGAGCGCTACGGCGTCGTGATCACGGGCACCCTCGACGAATGGAACCTGGCGGTGGACGACGCCGCGACCACGGCCTTGCGCGCAGAACGCGCGAACGGCCAGGAGGCCGGAGCGTGAGCTGGCGCGTCGGGATCGACATCGGAGGCACGTTCACCGACTTCGTCCTCCAGAAGGGCGCGGCCGAAGAGGGGCTCGTCATCGAGAAGACCCTCAGTACGCCCGAGGACCGCAGCGAGGCCGTGATGGTGGGCCTCGAGAAGCTCGCGGCCCACGAAGGTCTGGGTCTTGGCGAGTTCGTCTCGAAGCTCGATGCAATCATCCACGGCACCACCGTCGCGGACAACACGCTGATCGAGATGAACGGCGCCGTGACGGGGCTGCTCACGACCCAGGGCTTCCGCGACGAGCTCGAGCTGCGCCGCGGCTACAAGGAAGACATCTGGGACGTCCGCCTCGAGCCGCCGAAGCCGATCGCACCGCGACGGCGGCGGCTCACCGTGCCCGAGCGCATCCGCTTCGATGGCTCGGTCCACACGCCCCTCGACGAGGAGGCCGCGCGCGCCGCCATTCGTCGGCTCGCCAAGCAGGGCGTCGAGTCGGTGGCGATCTGCCTGCTCTTCTCGTTCGTGAACCCGGCGCACGAGAAGCGCCTCGGCGAGCTCGTCGCCGAAGAGCTGCCCGATGCCTCGATCTCGCTCTCGCACGAGGTGCTGCCCCGCGCGCCCGAGTTCGAGCGCACGAGCACGACCGTCGTGAATGCGTACGTGGGCCCGAAGGTCTCGAGCTACCTCGACCGGCTCACCAGCCGCCTCGCCGAGGCGGGCTATACGAGCGACCTGCTCGTGATGCAGTCGAGCGGCGGCGTCATGACCCGCGACTACCTGCGCGGGAGCCCCGTGCGCGTGCTGTCGAGCGGCCCCGCCGGTGGCGTCGTGGGCGGCGCTCACATCGGCCGCGCGAAGGGCGCACCGGATCTGCTCTGCGTCGACATGGGCGGCACGAGCTACGACGTATCGGTCGTGGTCGACGGCGAGGCGCCGGCCGACCCCGGCTTCAACTGGCATCACCGCTATCTCGTCGCGACGCCGATGGTGAAGGTGGAGACGCTCGGCGCAGGCGGTGGATCGATCGCGCACCTCACGGGGGGCCAGCTGCAGGTCGGTCCCGAGAGCGCGGGCGCCGATCCGGGCCCGGTCTGCTACGGCCGCGGCGGCACGCGACCCACGGTCACCGACGCGAACCTCGTGCTCGGCCTTCTGTCAGACCAGTCGGATTTTGCGGGCGGCAGCTTCCGGCTGACCCGCAAGGGCGTCGACGAGGCGTTCCAGGAGCACGTCGCCGGCCCGCTCGGCATCTCGGTCGAGGAGGCGGCGTTCGACACGTGGCGCATCGTGAACGCCAACATGACCCAGGCCGTGCGACGCACGACGGCCGAGCGCGGCCTCGACCCCCGCGATCTCTCGATGCTCGCCTACGGCGGCAACGGCCCGGTCTTCGCGGCCATCCAGGCCCAGGAGCTCGGCATCGACCGCGTGCTCGTGCCCAAGTCGTCGCCGACGTTCTCCGCGGTGGGGGCGCTCGCGGCGAAGCCGATCATCGACGAGGAGCGCGCCTATCTCGTGGGCCTCGCCGAAGCCGACGCCCAACGGCTGCGCGCGCTCTGGCAGGAGCTCGACGAGCACGCGGAGGGCTTCTTCTCCGCGGCCGGCTTCGACCGCAGCACCGTCGAGGCACAGTACAAGCTGAACCTCCGCTACCCCGGCCAGAACTGGTCGCTCTCGGTGGACGTCGCCACGGTGGCCGGTCCGCGCGACCTCTCGTTCGTGACCGACTCGCTGCCCGCCGAGATGATCGAGCAGTTCCACGCCCGTCACGACGCCGAATACGGACATCGGCGGGAGCTGGAAGCACCGGAGATCACGGGCGTACGCCTCGTCATCTCGGCCCCGATCCCGGCACCGGAGTTCCACGCGGGCACCGACGCAAAGCCCAGGCAGGCCACGCCCAAGGGCACGCGCCGCGCCAACCTCGGCGAAGGCTTCGCGGACACCCCGATCTACCAAGGCCCCGACCTGGCGCCCGGCGACTTCGTCGAAGCCCCCGGCATCATCGAAGAGACGTTCACCACGATCGTCGTCTACCCCGGCTGGACCTGCCGAGTAGACGACGCCGGCGACTACCAGCTAGAACGCCAGCCCTGAGCCACGCGACGACCCCGCCCGCCGCACTGCGACGGACACGAGCCGCTGAAGCCGAGGGTCCTTTTTCTTTTTTTCTTGGGTGTGCGCATTCTCTCTTCGTGGCGCGAGGCTGGGCGGCTCTCCTCGGGATTTCGGGGTGTCGCCCGGAACTTGGAGGGCGGCTCTGTCGCTGCAGCCAACAGCGCGACGGTCAGAGACGTCGGTGTACCGACCCGCAGCCGCCCGTAAGGTGAGGACGACACCCCGAAATCCCGACCCGAGCAACCAACGACGCGTGTCACGAGGTCGAAGAAAGGGAGAGGGACCCTCGGCTTCAGCGCCTCGTGTCCGTCACAGAACGAAGTGCGGGGCCAGGCAGAAGCCTGCGAAGAAACCACCGCGTAACTCCACGTGTACCCGCGGTTTTCGGGGTGTCGCCCGGAACTTGGAGCGCGGCTTTGTCGACCTGCCAGCCCGGCGCTCATCAGAGAAGCCGGTGTACCGACCTGCAGCCGCGCGGAAGGTGAGGACGACACCCCGAAAACCGCGCCACAGCAACCAGACACGCGACGCAGCCAGGCGCCCTACTCCACCCGCGAGCACCGGACTCTGCGAAGAAGAGACGTCGCAGACGAGCGTCCAATCATCTGAGACGAGGGGACGACGCCATCGACCTTCGCGGTGCGAGCCTCGCCGCGCCGCACGGGGAGCGCAGTGTGGCGTCGCGCCGTTGGGGTGGGGGTCACTAGCTGTCGGTGCGGAAGACGACTCGTTCCATCTCGTCGGCCGTCGTCGCGAGGAACTCGATGGTGGCGGCGAGCGCCGAGACCTCGAGGCCTTCGATCAGGAGCGTGTCCACGAGGGCGAGATCCTCGTCCATGATGGCGAGCGCCCCATGCGCGATCTCCGCGTTCGAGCGCAGCGCTGTCAGGAGCTCCTGCTGGCTCATCTCGGGGGCGGGCCCGATGGGTGACCAGAGGCGAACCAGCTCCTCCTGCTCGAACTCGAAGAACTCGAGTGATACGAGCTGGCGGCGGCCGTCCCCGAAGCGCACGAGGACACCGGTCGGGATCAGCTCCCACTGATGAGCCTTGCATGCGTCGCGACACTTCTCGGCGAATCGGGCTTCCATCGCCCCTTCCCTTCGAGTGCGGCTGCGGCGGGTCGGCGTCAGCGTAGCGCGACGGCACGGTTCGGGCGCAATCGCTCGAGCCGGCAGGGATCGGCGCGGGCGCACGCAGAATGGGCGCACCAGCGGCACCAGGCTTCAGAATACGTAGGTCCAACGGAACGAGCGCGCCGTCGCACCGAAGTAGTGCCGCCCCTTCGGCCGGCGCAGGCTCGGCGTCGCCGCACCCTTCAGCTCGAGGCGCTTGCGCGCGACGCGGTCGCGTTCGCGGGTGCGGTTCAGCTTCACGACCGTCTTGCCGACCGCGATGCCGAGCACGGCGCTCACGAAGATGTCGCTGCCCCAGTGTGCATCGAGCGCGATCCGCCCTGCACCCACTGCGCCCGCCACGCCGTACGAGACGACCTGCACCGGCCAGCTCGGATACTGCGCCGTCACGACGGCGGCGAGGATGAAGACGTTGAGCGCCTCGCCCGACGGCATCGACACGTTGCCGCTGAACGGCTCGAAGGTGCGCGCGCCGGCTCCGGTGCGCGGGCGAAGCCGCCCCGCCGTGTACTTCATCGCGAGGCCGTAGCCGTGACCGATGAGCACCGACTCGAGCATGTAGCTCACCGTGTCGAGATCCTTCTGGCGATCGAAGACGAGGCCCGATATCAAGAACCCGCCGGTCAGGCCCGCCAGCGCCCCACCCTGTCCGACCCAGCGGACGTTCTCGCCGAACTCCCAGAAGCGTTCGCTCCCTCGAGCGGCATCGCGGAGCGGCTCGTCGGCGAGAAAGATGAGACCGGTGGTGAAGCCCGCCGCGCCGCCCACGATCAGCCACTCCTGCCAGCGCCAGCGGGCCGGTGACGACGCGGTGTACCAGACGTCCGACACCGTGTCGTTCACGAAATCCCAGCCGATCTTCGCGCCGCGGCCGCTCACCTTGCGCGTGGCGCTCCAGTCGTCGTCCGGGGCGTAGTCCCACTCGGGCAGGATGTGATCGAATCGGCCTCGCTGCTCCTCGGGCGACTCCACCGTGGATTCGGGCGCAGGGGTGGGGCCCTCGTTCTCGGTCGCTCGTGCAAGGGCCGGCCAGAATCCGACGAGCGACATGAGCCAGGCAAGGACGAGCAGCCGGACGGACGGCGATCGGTGCGGGCGAGTAGATCGGCACCAGAGCGAAGGGGCCGAAGCACACTCGTCGGTCGCGTCTTCCACGGCTTCGACGGCTCGAACGATCATGAAGAGGAGCCTCGTAGCCCGGATGAGGCCGGCCTTCCGATTTCAGCCCAGCGGCATTGCAGCCGCAAGGTCGATGGCACACCGTGTTCCGACGCCTCCCTGAGGCGGCTTGCAGCGAGCCGCCTCGGATTCGACCGGGCGACCGGTCCTACGGGATACGAGATGTCGAGTGATCGAGACGAGGAGCCGCGCGAGGCGGCCGGTCCCACCAGCGAAGGCGAGCGGGCCTGGAAGCCGCGACTGGATGCGCTCGAGCACCGGCTCACCCGCGCGCGCGCCATGGGCGGCACCGAGAAGCTCGAGAAGCGGGCTGCGCTCGGCGAGCTCTCTGCCCGCGCGCGCATCGACGCGCTGCTCGACCCCGGCACGTTCCGCGAGCTCGGCACCCTCGTCGGTGGCAACACGGCCGAGGGCGAGCCGCCGGCCCCGGCCGACGCGTTCCCCGCCGGCTTCGGCCGCATCGACGGACGCCCGGTGCTCGTGGGCGCCGAGGATCCGACGGTGATGGGCGGCAGCATCGGCCTGGGCGGCGCGGACAAGCGCTACCGGCTCACGCAGCTCGCCCGGCAGGAGCGGCTGCCTCTCGTCTTCGTTCTGCACGGTGCAGGCCATCGCATGACCAATGCGCTGAAGGGCCACGGGCGGACACCGAACGACCTGCAGGGCCTCGTCGATCTCGCCGGCCTCGTCCCGACGGTCTGCGTCGTGCTGGGGGCGTCCGCGGGCCACAGCGCGCTCGCGGCTCCACTCATGGACTACGCGGTGATGAGCGAGGCGGCGGCGGTCTTCGCGGCCGGTCCACCTCTGGTCATCGCCGCGACGGGCGAGTCGGTGACCAAGGAGGAGCTGGGCGGACCCGACGTGTCGGTGAGGCAGGGCGGCGTGGTGCACGACGTGGCGGCGGACGACGGCGGCGCCCTCGAAGCCGCCCGTGCCTATCTGTCGTACTTCCCGACGAATGCTTGGCAGGCGCCGCCGCGGCGCGAGGCGGACGACGGCTCGCGGCGCCTCGACGACATCCTCGACCTCGTGCCCGAAGATCTCCGCAAGCCCTACAAGATGACGCGCGTGCTCGAGCGCCTCGTCGATCGCGACAGCCTGATGGTCGTGCAGCCCCGACACGGTCGCGCGCTCGTCACCGCGCTCGCCCGGCTCGGTGGCCGCAGCGTTGCCATCGTCGCCAACGACCCGGGCTACAAGGCCGGCACCCTCGATGCCGAGGCCGCCGAGAAGGGTGCGCGCTTCATCGAGGTCGTCGGCGCCTTCCACCTGCCCGTCGTGTTCCTCGCAGACAACCCCGGCGTCATGGCCGGACTCGCGGCCGAGCGCTCGGGCGCGCTGCGTGCGGCGGCGCGCATGTTCGCTGCCCAGCATCGGCTCACGGTGCCGAAGCTGCACGTCACCCTGCGAAAGGCCTTCGGCTTCGGCAGCTCGGTCATGGCGATGAACCCCTTCGACGGACAGACGATCTCGCTTGCGTTCCCGAACGCGAGCATGGGCGCCATGCCGGCGAAGGGCGGTGGCGCGGCTTCGAAGGCGAGCGAGTCGGACCAGGAGGCCCTCGACGCGCGCGAGATCGACGGGCCCTGGGGCATCGCCGACTCGATGGCCTTCGACGAGATCATCGACCCCCGCGATCTCCGCAACGCCCTGCTGACCGGCCTCGAGATCAGCGAGGCTCGAGCCATCGGCCCCTTCGAGCCCGTTGCCCCCCACGGTGCCCTCCCCTGATCCGCGCCGCCGACGAATACGCAAACCAAGCCCCAACTAGCTGACTTCGCTCTGAAAATCTAATCTCGTCCAGATCGATCTCGGGCATCGCTTCGATTCGAACTTGCCCCACTGGAATCGATTCACCGAGAGGAACCGCCCCCACTCCGAGCCCCGCACCGAGATCGACACGAGGCCCTGAAGCCGAGGGTCGATGTTTCGAGCGAAGGCATCGTGGTGCTCTGCTCCCGCGTCAACCGCGAAGCTGGACGCCTGCATTCGGGATTTCGGGGTGTCGCCCGGAACTTGGAGGGCAGCTCTGCAGACCTGCCAGGTCTCGCGCGCGCCGCAGGCGTCGCGTATACCGACCCGCAGCTGCCCGGAAGGTGAGGACGACACCCCGAAATCCCGACCCGAGCAACCAGCCCCGCACACCCCCGTCGAAGCCTCAGAGAGCCCCGTGATCCGGAGCGATTAGCGACGGAGGGTGGCGAACACGTTGCGAGTCGGGGCCTGATCCGCGAGACGCTCAGCGGTGGCGCTCGCCGTGTCCCAGGCCGGCTCACGGAGGATGAGCTTGTTCAGTCGGTACGCGTCGAGGCTGAGATCGGAGAGTGCGGCGGCACGGGCAGCCGCACGGGCGTCGAGTTCGGCCGGATCGCTCGCGAGCTCGTGCGTCACGCCGCGGTCGAAGGTGCCGCGCGCGTCGACGAGCCGACCGTGCAGGATCAGCTCCGTGTGATGCTCCTTCGGGATGCCCCACTGGCAGAGGCCGGCCGTGCCCCCGAGCAGCGGGATGCCCGTGATCGCCTCGTTCAGGCCGAAGCGCGCGTCGCCGCGGTCGACCGCCAGACGGATGTCGGCGCAGAGGTAGAGCATCATGCCGCCGGCGATGGCGTGGCCGTCCGCCGCCGCGACGATCGGCTTCGGAAACAGGAAGAGCCGACGCATCAGCGCCATGAAGCGCTGCATCATGTCGCCGAGCGCGTCGGGCTCGAGATCGGGCAGCTCCTTCAGGTCGAGCCCGCCCGAGAAGAAGCCCGACCGTCCGCGCAGGACGACCGCGTGGACGTCCTCCTGCTCGATGCGGTCGAGTCGCTCGTCGAGCTGCTCGCAGAGTCCGCGGCCGATGGCATTGGCGACGCCGTCGTCGAGGGTCAGCCACCCGATCCCGTCGCGACACACGAGATGGGGCGAGTCGGCGCGGTGACCGTGAGCGGGGACGGGCGGCGCTTCGATGCGGGGAGGAGGGGTCGATTCAGGCACGCGCGCTCCGGGCTGCCGGCGGCGTCACCCGCATCGATCGCGGGGCGCCGGGCGGGCTGCGTCCCTCAGCGTAGCGTCACGCCGTGGCGCTGAGTGGCGATTTCGGGGCCTCCGGGCGAACGCGAGGCGGGGGCGCGACGTCCGATTGGATGCCAACATAGGGGCCGATTCATCGACTCGGCTCCTGCCGTCGAGAACGAGCCCACAGAGAAAGGGAACCCATGCTCCAGCGACTCGCCACGCTTGCGCTCATCGCCCTCCTGGCCACCGCCCTAGGCTGCGCGCCGCGCGCGATGCGCGGCGGCGACGGCACCGAGAACCCGTCCATGGACCAGCCGGCCATGAGCACCGGACTCGACCGCGAGGACATCGTCTACCTCGTCGACCAGAACCTGGATGGTCTCTTCGAGAGCAAGTTCTGGAACAACGAGGTGCTGAACGAATCAGGTCAGCCGGTGATGGCCATCTGGCCGATCCAGAACGCGACCACCGAGCACCTCGAGGACCAGATGGCGACGCTGCTCTCGTCGCTCGAGACCACCCTCGTGAACAGCGGTGAGGTGCAGGTCGTGTCGAAGGAGCGGCAGTCCCAGCTCGCCCAGGAGATCGGCATCCAGCAGGGCGCGATCTACGACCCGAGCGCGGCCGCGCGGCTCGGCCGGCAGATCGGCGCCAAGTACTTCGTCACGGGCAAGCTGATGGCGGTGGACGAGCGACTGCAGAAGACCCGCCGCGTGCAGTACAGCCTCTTCATCCAGATCGTCGAGGTCGAGACCGGCGTCCTGAAGTTCCAGAACGAGTCTGCCCGCAGCAAGGCGCTGAAGGGCTGAGCAGCTCTCCCTTGGCCTCGCGTCGTCGCACCGCTGCCCGGCTCGCGCTGGCCGGATGCCTGATCTTCGTCCTGGATGGCTGCGCCACCTACTCGGACAAGATGGAGGCCGCGTCGAAGACGGTCGCCATCGGTGACTATGCCGGTGGCGTCCAGACGATCGAAAAGCTGCTGAAGGTCGAGCCCGGTGACCTCCCCGAGGACTGGAACTCGGAGGAGACACTCGCCGTGCTCGAGCGCGGCACCCTGCTGCAGGCGCTGCAGCGCTGGGACGACAGCAGCCGTGACTTCCAGGAGGCGGACAAGCAGCTCGACTTCCTCGACCTGTCGGGCGACGCGGTCGGCACGATCGGCGAGTTCGTCTACAGCGACAGCGCCGGCAAGTACGTCGCCTCGCCCACCGAGAAGCTGCAGCTGAACGCCTTCAACATGCTCAACTACCTCGCGCAGTCGAACGTGGCCGGCGCGCGGGTCGAAGCGCGCCGCTTCACGACGATGCAGAACTATCTGAAGCAGTTCGATCCCGAGAACGCGTACGGGACGCTCGGGTCGTATCTCGCCGGGTTCACGATGGAGGCGCTCGGCGATCCGACCTCGGCGCTGCGCTACTACGACGAGGTGCTGCAGGTGCGCGAGCTCGAGAGCCTGCGAGAGCCGATCACCCGGCTCTCGGCCGTGAGCCCCTATCGGGGCAAGAAGCTGACGGCGTACCTCGCGAGCAAGCCCGCCCCGAAGTCGGCCCCCGGTCACCCGACCGAGATCCTGGTGATCGCCGCGATCGGGCGTGTGCCGTACAAGATCCCCGAGCGGATGCCGATCGGCGCCGCCGTCGGTCTCGCCGGCACGTACATCTCGGGCGACCCGGCGGTGCTCGGGTACAGCGCGTTCAAGTTCGTGAACTATCCGAAGATGGTGCCCTGGGAGTCCGTGTTCACCCAGGCGTCCATCAGCGTGAACGGCAATACCTCGAAGATGGAGCTCGCGAGCAATCTCGCCGCGGAGATCCAGAACGAGTACGACGAGATGCTGCCGCGCATCCTCGGTGCGGCGATCTCACGCATGATCGTCCGGGCCGCCGCGGCGGAGGGCGCGCGGGCGGCGGGCAGCTCGGGGGGCAACGAGACCTGGGGCTGGGTGGCGGCCCTGCTGACGGAGGCCGTGCTCGTCGCGGCAGACAAGCCCGACACGCGCTCGTGGCTCTTCCTGCCGGGCAGCGTCTACGTGCACCGCCAGACGGTGCCGCCGGGCCAGCACGAGATCGAGGTGAAGCTCGGCGGTGCAGCCACCGAGAGCCGCAGCTTCCCCATCGAGCTGAAGAAGGGGCAGCGTCAGGTCATCGTGGTGACGGCGCCGCGCTGAGGCGCGGCGTGGGGCCAGGCTCAGAAGAACCCGGCGATCGCTGCGAAGGGCAGGAGCACCAGGTCGAGCGGCACCGTGAAGATCAGGAAGAAGGGCTTGAGCGCCGGGACGAGCGTCGACTTCATGATGCCCTTCGTCATCCCAAAAACGTACTCGC
>CAYYSY010000153.1:0-10856 GCA_964474355.1 uncultured Spirochaetaceae bacterium
CCACGAACATCATGCCTCCCGAGCGGCCCGTCTTCTCGAAGATGTCGTGGATGTGTGACTTCGCCGTCAGCTCGTCCGTGGCCCGGATCGGCGCCTTCGGCTCGACGCACTTGCCGCCGTCGAAGCTGCGGGTCATCTCCATCGGGAAGTCCTCGGGCAGCTGCCGCCGCCCGTGGAAGCGCGCCGTGTACGTCGGCACGGCCTGGAAGTCGGGATGCGCCGGATCGACGAAGCGGGGATCGGTCTCGCCGCACGCCTCGGCGAAGGCCTGCATCTGCTCGGGCTTCAGCCTGAAGCGGCTCTCGTCGAACTCGTGGCCGACGTATTTCGCCTTGATGTCGGCGACGTCCATGGGGGCTCCAGCGATCGGTAGGTCGTGTGTGAGGATGAACGGCTCGTCCGGGCTCCCGAACCTAGCCCGGGTCGACCACAGGCGTCACCGCCTCGAAGCGCCCGCTCTCGAGCGCGGTGACGAGCCCCGGCATGTCGGTGATGTCGTCTTCGAAGCGCGTCGCGCAGCGGCCGACGTGGCTCACGATGTGCGCGTCGCTGCCGCCGATGCCGCCGTAGCCGTACTGCTCGGCGACGGCGATGGCCATGTCGTTCTCGTTGCCGCGGCTGCCGCCGTTCAGCGTCTCGACGATGCGCACGCCCTCGACCGGGCCTCTCGCTTCATAGTGCGCGCAGAGGCCGACCTTCGTGCGCCCGGGGTGACAGGGCACTGCGATGCCCCCGCAGCGCGCCGTCTCGCGCACGACCGTCTCGCACGAGAGGCCGATCTGGCCGAAGTCGTAGGCCGCTCTCATCTCTTCGTTCACACCGAAGACGAGCACGTGGCCGTAGTCGGTCTCGACCTCGCTGGCCTTCAGGATCAGCAGCCCGAACTCGTCCTCGAGCGGACGGTAATCGTTTGCGTCGTCGTAGAGCCGGTGCTCGCTCAGCACGAACCCGTCGATCGGGATCTGCTTCTTGCGGATCCACTGGCAGTAGTTCTCGACCTTCGCCCGGCCGTCGTCCGAGACGATGGAGTGGTTGTGCAGATCGAGGATCATGCCGGCACGAATCTCGGTACGCCGAGCCCCTCGTCGGTCGCGACGAAGTCGACCTTCACGGCCATGCCGATCGAGACGTCTTCGGGGGCGCACCCCACGACGTTGGTCAGCAGCCGTGGCCCCTCTTCGAGGTCGACGTAGGCGAAGACGTAGGGTACCGCGCGCGCGTAGGCGGGCATCTGGTTCTGATGCGTGACTGTGAACGTGTGCACGGTGCCCCGGCCGCTCGCCACGAAGTGCTCGATCGTGTCGCCGAGACACGTCGCACACACCGCGCGGGGGCGATGCTGCACGACGTCGCATGCGGTGCAGCGCTGCAGCACGAGCTCGCCGCGGCCCGCACCCTCCCAGTAGCCGCGCGTCTCCCAGTCGCAGTAGGGCGCCTTGTACTGGATGTCCTCGGCCATTTCCCCGCCCGCCTCCCCTCAGTCCCTCGTCAGCAGCAAGGTCGCGCCGCTATGCGACACGCCGAGCGTGCCGCCGGTGCCGTGGGCGAGTGCCACCTCGGCGCCCTCGACCTGGCGTTCACCGAGCCCGCCGCGCAGCTGCCGCGTCGCCTCGATCACGAGGAAGATGCCGCGCATGCCCGGGTGGTTCGAGCTGAGGCCGCCGCCGTCGGGGTTGACCGGGAGGGCGCCGCCGAGGCCGATGCGGCCGTTCTCGACAAAGGGGCCGCCTTCGCCGATGGCACAGAAGCCGAGGTTCTCGAGGGTCGAGAGCACCGTGATCGTGAACGAGTCGTAGATCGTGCAGAGGTCGACGTCCGCGGGCGTCATGCCCGCCATCTCGAACGCCCGCTTGCCCGAGTCGCCCGACGCGACGCGCAGCAGATCGGGAGCGCCGACTTCCTGGTGCCACACCGCCTCGCCACAGCCGCGGATCACGACCGGGCGCTGCTCGAGATCACGCGCCCGCTCGGTGCTCGTCACCACGACCGCGCCGCCACCGTCGCTGATGATGCAGCAGTCGAGCAGGTGCAGCGGCTCGCTGATCATGCGGCTCTCGAGCACGTCCGCATGGGTGATCGGCTTCCGCATCTTGGCGTCGGGGTTGAGCGACGCGTGCCGGCGGATCTGCACGGCGATCTCGGCGAGCTGCTCGGACGTCGTGCCATAGAGATGCTTGTGCCGCTGCGCCACGAGCGCGTAGCTGCCCACCGTCGTCATGCCGTAGGGCGACACGAAGGCGCCCGAGGCGCTGCGGCCGCCGCCGCCCATCCCCGTGCCGATCGCCATGGCGTTGCTCGCCGCGGTGCTGCCGTAGAGGATCAGCGCCGTCTCGCAGAGCCCGGCGTGGATCGCCGCCGCGGCGTGGGTCACGTGGGCGACGAACGACGAGCCGCCGATGTTCGTGTCGTCGAGGTAGCGCGGCTTCAGGTTCAGGTACTCGGCGAGGTTCACCACCGACATGGGGCCGGTCGAGATGCCCGCCGTGAAGAGACCGTCGACGTCGGCGAGGGTCAGGCCCGCGTCTTCGAGCGCGCCGCGGGCGCACTCGGCCATGATCTGGTCTTCGCTCTTGTCCGGAGCCCAGCGCGTCGGATGCTCGTACACGCCGGCGATGGCGCAGTGGCCGGAGAGGCTCATGCCAGGCCCTCCATGAAGCCGCGAAGCAGGGTGGCCACCGCAGCAGAGGCTTCGACGGGGAGCGCGTGCGCGGCCCCGTCGACGACCTCGAGCGTCGCGTTGGGGGCGGCGCTCGCCAGCGCCTCGGCCGCGGCGCGCACGTCGGCACGCTCGTACTCGCCGACGACGACGAGCAGGGGTACGCCGAGCTCGCCCACCCGCTCCGTCTCGTCGAAGGCGCGGGCCGCGGTCATGTCGCCGAAGGTTGCCCGGGGATCCGTCTTCATGCCTTCCATGAAGTACGGACGCATCACGTCCTGGGGCGTCCCCTCCGCGAAGACGCCGACGTCGAAGGGCCGCCTCGCCTTGCCCTCGGTCACGCGCTGCATGAGGGCGTAGGCGTCGTCGTCGACCGGCAGAGTGGCGCCGCAGCCCAGCACGACTACGCCCGCCACGTCGTCGGGGGTGTCGAGCGCGAAACGAAGCGCGACCGCGCCACCGAGTCCGTGGCCGAGGAGCACGGGGCGTGTGAGCTCGAGCTTCGTGTTGGTCGCCCGCACGAGATCTGCGAGGCGGCCGACGTCGCCGAGCGAGTCGAGCTCGCCCGACCGCCCATGGCCGGGCTGGTCGAAGCCGATCAGATTCGGTGCGCTCACCACCTCGCCGAGGGCCTCTCGCACGTGCGAGAAGTCCCAGCCGTGGCGCCCCGCGTCGTGCAGTGCCAGCACCGCGCCCGTGTCGCCCACCGCCGGCGGGCGACCGGGCAGCGTGGTCGGTCCGTCGTGCACGACGTAGAGCGCCGTGCCGTCGACCTGAAGATATTTCGCGGGCACGGCCCGTCCTTCCACTCGTTCCCGGCTACTTGCTCGGCGGACCCGTCGGGATGTCCTTGAACGCGAGGCCCTTGTCGGCGCGCGCCTCCGGAGGCAGCCCGAGCACGCGCTCGGCGATGATGTTGCGGAGCACCTCGTCGGTGCCGCCGGCGATGCGGAGGCCGGGGATGCCGAGATAGCGCCCCTGCCAGTCGCCTTCCTGAGGCGTGTACGACTCATCGAACGTCGCACTCGCCGCGCCCTGCAGCTCCATCGCGAACGCCGCCATGTCCTGGCCCATCACGGCTCCGACGAGCTTGCCGAGGCTCGCTTCGGGGCCGGGCGTCTTGCCCTGGCTGAGCGCCGAGAGCGTTCGATTGCCGGTCAGCTTCACACCCTGGGCACGGATGTAGAAGTCGGCGAGCTTGTAGCGCACCGAGCGATCCTCGATGGCCGGACGCCCGTCGATCTCGACCTCCTCGGCGAGGCGGAAGAGGTCGCGCATGCCGCCGGCGCCGCCGCTGCCGCCGATCGACGAGCGCTCGTTCATGAGCGTCGTGATCGACACCGCCCAGCCGTTGCCGACCTCACTGATGCGCTGCGAGTCGGGGATGCGGACGTCGCTGAAGAAGACCTCGTTGAAGCCCTGGCCCCTGTTGATCTGCGTGATCGGTCGAACCTCGACGCCCGGCGCGTGCATGTCGACCACGAAGAACGTGAGGCCCGAGTGCTTGGCCACGGTCGGGTCGGTGCGCACGACCAGGATGCCCCAGTCGCAGAAGTGCGCGCCGGTGGTCCAGATCTTCTGGCCGTTCACGACCCAGTCGTCGCCGTCCTTCACCGCGGTGCTGCGCAGGCCGGCGAGATCGGAGCCGGCGCTCGGCTCGCTGAAGAGCTGACACCAGATCTCCTCGCCCGCGATCATCTTGGGGATCCAGCGCTCCTTCTGCTCGGTGGTGCCGTGCGTCAGGATCGTCGGGCCGCACATGCCCAGCCCGATGCCGAAGATGTTCGGGGGCGTGCGGAACTTCGCCTCCTCCTGGTTCCAGATCACGTTCTGCATCGTCGTGCCGCCGCGGCCGCCGAGCTCCTTCGGCCAGGTGATGCAGGTCCAGCCGGCCTCGGCCTTCTTCTTCTGCCAGGCCTGGGCCTCCTTGACGGTCTCGGGGGTGGTGCGCTCGCCGAGTGCGTCGGCGCCGGGGTCGCCGGGCTGTCGGAGCTCGGCGTTGGCCTCGAGCCAGCTGCGGCACTCGGCGCGGAAGGCGGCCTCTTCGGGGGTGTCGTTGAAGTCCATGGGGTGATTCCTCTCTCATTGCGCCGCGGGCGCTCGCGTCGCCAACTGGGGCGACGCCGGATTGCGGGGTGGGGTGGCGTCTACGCCTCTTCCGAGAAGTCGACGCGGTCGACGAGCTTGTTGCGCCACTCGTTCGGGGTGCCGAGCGCTCCCGCGAGAGCGCGAGCACGGCGATAGAACAGGTGGCAGTCGTACTCCCACGTGTACCCGACGCCGCCGTAGAGCTGGATCATCTCGATCGACATCTGATTCAGCGCCTCGCTCGCCTGCACCCGGCTCTGGCACGCCGCGAGCCCGAGCTCGGGCTCGTCGCCGTCGAGTGCCCAGGCGCCGAAGAAGCAGCTCGAGCGGGCGAGCTGGACCTCGCAATAGAGGTCGGCGAGGCGATGCTTGATCGCCTGGAACGAGGCGATCGGCCGCCCGAAGGCGAAGCGCCCCTCGACGAACTCCTTGGTGAGCTCGAAGCTGCGCGAGGCCGCGCCGAGCTGCTCGAAGGCCATGAGTACGGCGGCGCGGTCGAGCAGGGCCTCGGCCTGGGCCGCGCCTTCGCCGCCCTTGCCGAGCAGCTCCGCCGGTGCGCCGTCGAAGTCGATGCTCGAAAGCGGTCGCGTCGGATCGAACGCTTCGATCGACTTGCGCGCCACGCCGTCACCGGTCAGGTCGACGAGATAGAGGCTGAGCCCGCCATCACCCTGGGCGGCCACGACGGCGAACGTCGCGATCTCGCCGTCAGCGACCGGCGACTTGGTTCCTGTGAGCTTGCCGCCCTCGACCTTCGCAGCGACGTGCTCGATCGTCTGCTGGCCGGGCTTCTCGGTCAGCGCGAAGGTGCCGATGGCATCGCCGCTCGCGAGCCCGGGCAGGAGCTTCTTCTTCTGGTCGTCACTGCCGAAGCGCAGCAACGCCTCGGTGGCGAAGTAGACGCTCGACGAGAAGGGGATCGGCGCGAGTGCGCGCCCGACCTCTTCGGCGATCAACACGAGCTCGAGATAGCCGAAGCCGGCACCGCCGTACTCCTCGGGAATCACGGCGCCCTGCCAGCCCATCTCGGCCGCGCCCTTCCAGAGCGTCTCGGCGTAGGCCGCGTCGCCTTCGAGGATCTCGCGGCAGACCGCGAGGGGAGAGTGCTCGGCCAGATAGTCGCGTGCCGTCTGCTGCAGCAGCTTCTGGTCGTCGGAGAAGTCGAAGTTCATCGGGGGGTCTCCGCAGCCGCGATCGGGCGCGGCTGCATGGCTGGGGCTTGTGCGGGGTTGCGATGGAATCCACTTGCACGCCGGCTCGGCCGACGGTCATCCAGAATCCACCGGATTGACCGGCGTGTCAATCAGGGCCCCAAAGGGGGGCGCGGCGCCGGGCACCGGGCAAGTGCCCGTCAGACCTGGGCAAATGCCTTCGTCAGCACCTCGCCGCACTCGTCGAGCAGCGCCTTCGCGTCGTCGCTGATCGCCGAGAGCTGGAAGAAGAGGTGGGCCATCCCGTCGTACTCGTGGAACGTCACGGGCACGCCGGCGTCTTCGAGCTTCTTCGCATAGGCGCGGCCCTGATCGCGGAGCGGATCGAGCTCGGCCGTCACGACGAGCGCGGGCGGCAGCCCCTCGTGCGACGAGGCCTGCAGTGGCGAGAGGCGCGCGTCCGACGGGTCGGTGTCGCCGGACACGTACTGCGCCTTGAACCAGTTCATGGTGTCGAGCGTGAGGAAGGGCCCCTCCTCGTTCTCCTTTTCGGATGCGTAGTCGGCCGCGAAGTCGACCGCGGGATAGACGAGCAGCTGGAAGCAGAGCTTCGGCCCCGTGTTGTCGCGCGCATGGATCGCCACCGCCGCGGAGAGGTTGCCCCCCGCGCTGTCGCCGGCGATGGCGATGCGGGCCGGGTCGCCGCCGAGCTCGCCCGCGTTCGCACCGACCCACTCGAGCGCCGCGGCCGCGTCTTCGAATGCGGCAGGGAAGGCGGCCTCGGGCGCGCGCCGGTAGTGCACGCTCACGATGATGCAGTTGGCCCGGTTCGAGATGGCGCGGCACTCGCGGTCGTGGCTGTCGAGGTCGCCGATCACCCAGCCGCCGCCGTGATAGAAGACGACGACGGGCAGGGTGCCCTCGGTGCCCGCGGCCATGGGTGAGTAGACGCGAACCGGGATCGCGCCGGCCGGACCCGGCACCGTGCGGTCGGTGACCGATCCGACCTCTTCGCCGGGGCCGAAGAGGTTCGCGAGCGCGAGGTAGGCCTCGCGCGCCTCGTCCGGCGTCATGTCGCTCATCTTGACGACCTCGGGACCGGACATGCCTTCGGCGAGGGGAACGAGCTGGGGGTTGAGCGGCATCGTGTGGGGCTCCTCGGGTGCGAGCGAGCGGGGTGGGCCTCCTCAGACGGAGACGCCCTCGCTCGAGTCGGTGAACTTGTCGATGACCTCTTCGCGCAGAGCGGCGAGGCAGGCGGCCGGTGCGCCCGCGCGCTCGAGCGCCTGCTCCGCGTCGCGCAGGATGTTCGCCACGCGCCGGGCGCGGCCGGCCTCGCTCGTCTCGAGGTCGTTCGTGTCGAAGAAGATCTCGTGCCCGTCGGGGTCGCGGGTCGACCAGCTGACGCCGTCGGCGTCTGCCTCGAGCTCGGGGTCGTCGGCGCGGTACGCGTTCGGGACGCCCGGTGCATCGGGCCAGGCGGCCTTCACCGTGTCGTGTACCGCGAACGTGTCCGCCCCACGCCAGTTGAGCAGGGGCTCCGAGAGGAAGGTCATGAGCGCGAGTCGGAACGGCCCGTTTCGAAGCACGGCGCGCACGCCCTCGATCTCCTCGACGAGCTCCATCCCCAGCACTTCGTAGAACCGGCGCGACCGATCGAGGTCCTTCGCCGGCAGGCATAGCGAGGTCCAGCCGTAGTCCATGGACGCCTCCGCGTGTTCCCTCTTGCGGGCTCCCGATGCTACCCCACGGCGCGCCTGGCTCGGAGCGCCTCAGCTCCCCGCGAGCATCGCGTCGACGAAGCGCTCGACGATGGCCGCGGCGGCCCAGGCCAGCGGGGGGATGATCAGGTAGATGAAGACACGGGAGGCGATCTGCAGATCGAGCGGCCAGACGCGTGCCTCGCGCAGGCGCTCGCGGTGCGCGAGGAGCTGCTCGAGGCGCTCGGTCTCGTCGGGGGTCGCGGGCGGCTCGGTGCCCAGCGCCTCGAGCTGCCGATCCACGCCGGCGAAGCGTGCGTCGCGATCGGCGCGGATGCGGCGGTGCACGCTTCGAAGTGGCCAGACGACGTAGAACGCGATCGCTGGGACGGCGACCGCGAGCGCGAAGCGATAGTTCTCCGGCCGGAACTCGAAGTCGAGCGACTGGAGGGGCACGAAGAGCAGCGCGCCCATGAAGATGGCGGCATCGACGACGCCCGCGCGGGCCAGGGGCCGGAGCCGATCGACGCGGAAGACGTCGACGCGTACGTGCTCGCCCAGCTGCGCGAAGGCATTCGACGCGGCGAGCCGCGCCACGAAGACGTTGCCAATGGTCGTCCAGAGCGCGATCTGCCCGAGCGAGATGGGGATCGCGACGCGCGGATAGGGCGCCTCGAAGAGCGCCCACAGCGGCTGGGTATTGAAGAGGCTCAGGCAGAAGCCGATCGCCGTGCCGATCGGCCACGTGCGGCGCCAGCCCGTCGCGATCGCCTCGCGGGCGCGGTCGGCCTGGGCCGGGTCGGGGAGCAGGGGCCGAAGCTCGTCGACGAGCTCGAGCGAGCGACGGTGGCCGATCGTCCAGGCCACGAGCAGATAGGTCGGGACGGCGATCAGCATGAGCACCACGCCGATGATCTCGCGTGGAGACCACGTCGCCCCGGGTCTCTCGACGGGCGAGAACAGCCCCGCTGCGCCGAAGAACGCCGCCAGGCAGACGGCGACGATCGCCGCGGCGACGAAGCCGGGCGAGCCCTCGGTTCGGCGAAGTGAGTACCGCCCCATGGGTCGCGAGCGTATCACCCCGGGCGCGGGCGCGGGGCGGCATGTGCGTCGCTTCAGCTGCGATGCTTCGCGTAGATCGACTCCATCCAGCGCACGCCCGGGTTGCCGCGCCACGCGTGGCGCCAGTCGTCCATGACCGGTCCGAGGTGATCGGGCAGCGGTGCATGGAACCCGGGCGGATAGACGGTGATCGACAGCAGGGCCGCAGCCGTCAGATCGGCCGCAGTGAAGCTGTCGCCGACGAGATATCCCCCTCGATTCGACGCCTGGGCCACGCGCTCGAGCGCTGCCCGGGTCGTCATGACGCCGGCCTCTGCCGCGGCCTCATCGATGCCCATCTTGCGCTTCATCACCGAGCGCACGACGGGCAGGGCCGCGCGGTAGAGCCGCTCGCGCACACCCCAGGGCTCGCGCACGAAGATGCGCGCCACCGAGTCGAGGTCGGGCAGCAGCTCGTGGAAGAGCGCGAGCCGGACCGCCGGCCCGAGCTCGTCGTCGAACCAGGCGATCGTCTCGGCGCAGCGCTGCCGCTCCTCCGGCGCCGACGGGAAGAGCGGCCGCTCCGGCACCCACCGGTCGAGCGCGTGCAGGATCTCGGTGCTGCCGGCGATCACCTCGCTGCCCCACTCGAGCACCGGCGTCTCGGACTGCCCCGTCAGCTTGTTGATCGCGAGCGCGTGCGGTCCGGGCCAGTGCTCGACGACGTCGTAGTCGATGCCCTTCCAGTCGAGGCCCCAGTGCGCCTTCTCGTTGAAGTGCGAGGCACGGAAGCAGTGCAGGGTCGGCTTGGTCACGGCCGGGGTCCTCCCTTCGTTCGGATGGGTCCATCGAGTCCACCGCCGAGGTCGGCGATCGCCGGCCACACCGATGCCACCACGCCCGGAAGCCGGGCGCCATTGCCGTCCGCCGCGCCTGCTGACGGCTCGTGTCCGCAGCGCGACGGAGTCGTGCCGATCGCGACGTCCTCGATCGGGATCGTCACGCGTCCATCCCTACGGTGCCGGCGAAAGACCGGCCACGCACCCGGTCCAGGGGCAGCTCTGCCTGGCCCGGATGCGCGACCGGCACCATCGGCTCGCACCGCTGGCTGGTCTCGAGGGTGGCCCGCACGGCCCCTTCACCCTCCACCGGCCGGGCGACGCGCGGCGTCGACTCGGCAGGCGGCGTCGCGCCCGACGCTCCTTCGAGGAGCGCAACGGTCACGACGAGCAGGAGCAGGAGCAGACCGAGCACGCCGGCGGAGACCAGGTGCCACACCACCTGCTCCGCCCGCACCTCGAGCCGTCGCTGTCCTTCGAACGGATTCATGACCCCTCTCCAATCGAGTGGCGCGGCCTCGTCCGGGCCACTCGGTGCGGGGATGCCGAGACATCCCCCGTTCGTGTCCTCCCCTTCGCGCTCGCCGGCTCGGCCTGCCCTGCCTCCTTCAGGGCGCCTCGCTTCGGACCCTCGTCACCGGGACTCCTGGCTTCGGACCCCCGTCACCGGGGCTTGTAAGAGACGAGCCCCAGAAAGCGAAAACCCCTTCGGCCAGCTGGCGAAGGGGTTCTCGTTTCGACTCGGTTTCGGATTCAGGTCGTCAGACCCCTCCTCGCCAAGTCCCCCTTCGCATGTGCCGCCCATCGCGACCGTCGATCTCGACGACCGAGACGAACGCACACTGCGTCGAAATGCCCGCTGCCCACGGCTTGACCGCGCTCAGGCCTGCAACGGCCGAGACGGGCCCACGGGCCGACGCGTGCCCGAACGGCACGGCGCGCATCTCGATCTGATCGCAGGTGAACGACATGTCTCTTCTCGATCCCTTCATGCGGATGTTCGATTGAAGCGATTGAACCGAAAGCAGCACGGAATTCGCGCTGGTGGGCCGTGTGTATCGGCGATCCACCACGATGTCAAAGCAAAAAACGCAGCACCCAACAAAAAAATCACCCGGGCGTGCGAGCATGCTCCGCCCCCGACACCGGAACGAGTCACCGAGCGACGGACCCGCCCCCGACCCGAGCTCGACACCGACCCTGCCGCGATCCCAGGACTGACTCACGAATCAACTGACTCGAACCCCGCGAGGCACAGCTCCCGGGCTTCGGCCGGCGCGGCGTGCGGCGCAGCGAAGTCACGCGCAGCGCCTCCATGCGCTCCCAACGTGACCTCGCGGCCCGAGATGCGCCCGCGCTCTTCCAACGCGGCCTTCAACGC
>CAYYSY010000154.1:0-4560 GCA_964474355.1 uncultured Spirochaetaceae bacterium
CCACGGGCTTGCCGGGGTTCGCGACCTGGGCCGCCAGCGCGAAGGGCATCCCGACCCCGAGGGTCCCGAGCGGGCCCGGGTCCATCCACGCGCCCTCACGCTTGACCGGCAGGATCTTCGCCGCGGTCGCGACGATGTCGCCGCCGTCGCCGATCACGATCGGGTCGTCGAGGGTGGCGAGCCAGTCGCGCACCTCGGCGCACATCCGCATCGGGTCGACGGGGCTCTCGTCGCTGCAGAGCTTCGCCTGGACCTTCGCCTCTTCCTCGTTCTCGATTGCGCGCAGCTCGTCGCGCCACGGCGAGTAGTCGAGCTTCACGCTCTGGTTCTTCATCTCTTCGAGCAGCAGGTCGAACGTGCACGCGAGATTGCCGACGAGCGGGACGTCCGTCTCACGGTTCTGGCCCATGAGCGTGTTGTCCATGTCGAGCTGGATGATCTTCGCGTCGGCGGGGATCGTCGCGCCGAAGCGCATCCGGAAGTCGAGCAGCGTGCCCGCGAGCACGACGCAGTCGGCCTTCTGCAGGGCCGCTCGGCGCGCGCGGTTCATGAACTCGGGCGAGTCGGGCGGCACCGTGCCGCGGCCCATGCCGTTGCAGCAGGTCGGCATGTGGGTCTCGCTGATGAACGCGTTGAGCGACTCGGTGGCCTGCGACCACTTGACGCTCGTGCCCGACATCAGCAGCGGGCGCTCGCTCGAAGCGAGGATCTCGATCGCGTTGCGCACCTCGTCACGATCGGGCGAGAGCCGCGGCGGCTGTGTGCGAATGCGCGGGATGTACGCGTGGTCGAAGTCCTCGACGGTGCCGTTCCACGTGTCCATCGGAATCTCGAGATACGCGGGGCCCGGGGTGCCCGAGACCGCGTGGCGGATCGCCAGCTCGATGAACTCGGGGATCCGCTCGGGCTGATACACCGCGTCGGCGTACTTGGTGATGGGCTTCACGACGCCGAGATGGTCCATCTCCTGGAGCGAGCCCTTGCGAAGCTGCGAGAACGGGCCCTGGCCGCCGAAGACGAGAATCGGCGAGTTGGCGCGCCAGGCGTTCGCGATGCCGGTCACGCCGTCGGTGACGCCCGGGCCGGCCGTGATTGCCGCGACGCCGATCGAGCCGGGGTTGCAGCGCGCCCAGGAGTCGGCCGCGTGCACCGCCGCCTGCTCGTGACGCACGTCGATGATGCGGATGCCCTCGTCGAGGCAGCCATCGTAGAGCGGCATGATGTGGCCGCCGGGAAGCGTGAAGAGGACCTCGACGCCGGCGTTCTTGAGCGCGCGGGCGGCGAGCTTTCCACCGTGTACGGGCATGGGGGGCTCCTGGGGATGGGATGGAGTGGGTTCGAAGAGCCGACTCTATCACCCGCCCTGGGCCCGGGCCAACGGTGCGCCGCGAGCTCGAGAAACGATGCTCCTCGAGCTCGACAACGAACCGCCGTGAGCTCAACAACAAGAGAGGCGGACCCGGAGGCCCGCCTCTCTCGATTTCAGCGTCTCTTTCCGTCTCGAATCGTTCGCGCGATTCGAGCGCGGCGGTGCGTCAGTCGACCGCCTTGAACTCGGCGCGCCGGTTCTTCGCCCAGGCCGTCTCGTTGTTGCCCTGCACCTGGGGTCGAACCTCGCCGTAGCTGACGATCGTCATCTGGTTCGTGGCGACGCCGAGGTTCGCGAGGTAGCGGCGAACCGAGGCGGCGCGGCGCTCACCGAGCGCGAGGTTGTACTCCTCGCTGCCGCGGTTGTCGGTGTGGCCCGCGACCACGACCTTGGCACCGGACTCCTTCAACGCCACAGCGCCGGCGCGCAGACCGGACACGGCGTCGTTGCGGATCTCGGACTTGTCGAAGTCGAAGTAGACGGTGGCGATCGCCACGTCGGCTCCGCTGGTCGCTGCGGTGGGCGTCGCGGCGCCACTCGTGTCGGAGCTGGCGTCACTGAACTCGCTGGGCGGCGCCTCTTCGGGCTCTTCCTCCGGCGTGGACTGACAGCCGGCGGACGCCAAGACCAGCGCTGCGGCGAGTGCGAGCATCGATGCGGTGCGACGGGTGTGGATGATTCGCGTCATGGATCCCTGCTTTCTTCGTTCTGGAGGCTCGGATCAGGAGACCTGGTCGCCGGGCCTGCGTGGTCGGGGGGGGCCAATCGTCGGAACGTCATTCTCGGGCGGATCCGTGCTCTACGGGCCGGTCCCTGTCCCACATTGCGGCCAATGATGGTGGCTCCCGCGAGTCCGTGCAAGCTCGGGCGACCCGGAAAACACGCAGTCGGTGGTCTTCGACCACGCCCCATGCTCGCGCGAAGCCCGGTGCGAACCAGATCATCGGTCCTTCTCTGGAGAGAATGCGCGACCTGCATCACAATGCGATGCAATCGATCGCAGCAGGTGCGCCGATGCTCACGGCGGACCCCATCCATGTGCGTCATGGGGTATCGGCGACACGCGGCTCGGGCACACCGAGCGCGTCGAGCATGAGCAGCCGCAGCTCGAGCACGTCGGGATGGCGCGCGAGCGCCTCGCCGAGCTGCGCCACGGCCTCGCGGCGCTGCCCCTCGTCGAGCAGCGCCCGCGAGAGCCGCACCTCGAGGTCGAAGCGGCTCGGGTCGGCCGCGACGGCGGCTCTCCAGCCGTCGATCGCCGCCTCGGCGTCGCCCGCCGACCGGGCTGTCTCGGCCTCCAACGCGAACACGTTCGCCCGTACCTGCGCCGCGCCGGTGGCGTCGGTGCACGCCGACTCCGCGGCGTACCGGTCGAGCAGCGACCCGGCATCGGCGCGCCCCGAAGCCGAGCGCGCGCGCGCCGCGTCGAGCCAGAGAGTGCAGCGCTCTCGCGGAGCGAGGCCTCGCAGCGGCGTGCCGTCGGCGGCACGGGCGCGGTCGTCGAGCGCGATGGCCTCCTCGAGATCACCCTGCCCGATCCGGACCCGCGCGAGGCCCGCGAGCACCCGGGGATCTTCGGGCCACAGGGCGAGCGCTTCTCGGTAGTGCTCCTCGGCCCCCGCGAGCTCGCCGCGCGCTGCGTCGACCTCCGCCTGCTCGAGCGCGCTCTGCGCCCGGCGCTCTGCCCGGGTGGGCTCGGCGACGCCGGACCGATCGTCGGCCTCCGGCCCCCCGACGCCGGTACAGCCGAGCGCGAGGATCGCGAGCCCGGCACGCCACGGGCCCGTTCGATGGCACCCGCGGCTCGAGGGATGGCGCCCGCGGCTCGCTGAATGGTGCCCGCGGCTCACGGCATGGCGCCCGTGGCTCACGGAATGGCGCCCGCGGCTCACGGAAGAGAATCGAGGGCGGCGACGAGCACACCGGGGTCGAGCCAGTAGTGGTAGTCCTCGCGCACATCGATGAAGCGAACGACGCCCTCGCGATCGACGAGCACCGTCGTCGGGTGCGGCACCCCTTCCTCCATCATGTCGGGCTCGGGCTTGAGCAGACCCAGCTCGCGGATCAAGGCGCTCTGCTCGTCGGCGAGGAACAGGATGCGCTCGCGCAGGCCGTACTCGCCGATCAGGCGCCGAGTGCGCTCGCTGCACTGCTCTGCCGCCATCACCCACACGATCGCGAGGTCGGGCACCTCTTCGAAGGTCTGGCTGAGGCCGAGCAGGCGAGCCTTCGTGAACGGGCACCAGTCGATGCTGCGCTCGAAGACGATCAGCACGCGCTGCCCGCGCAGCTCGGACAGCTCCACCGGCGCGCCATTCAGATCGGCCAGGGTCGCGTCGGGCATCGGCTCCCCGACCCGGACCGCGGTGACCTCGACATCGGTGCGCGTGCTCTCGTCCGGGCCGCGGCGACCGATCTCCGTGCTCGGGAGCATCCAGTTCAGCAGGAAGAGCGCGACGATCACGATGGTGGCGAGTGCGCGGAGCATCATGCGCCCCCGTCGCCGACCGCAGACGCAGCAGCGGTGGACGGCTCCGGCGCGGGCTCCGTGTCAGGGGCGGCGGGGCTCACCCCGCTCCGGGGGCGCAGCCACACCAGCGCGAGGGCCAGGCAGAGCAGGATCGCGGCCTCGGTCCGCGGCAGGTCGCCCAGCCACGCGGCGTAGTCGCCCACGACCCACGCCGCCATCCGCACTACCGCCATGAGCACGAAGACCCAGGCCGTGATCGTGGTGACGGTGCGGCTGGCCTCGGGCGTCCGAGCGGCGCCCATGAGGCCGCCACCCCAGCCGATCAGCGCGCAGCCGGCGAACGCCACGAAGTAGTAGCCGACGGGTCCGGTCGGAATGCCGGGATCACTGAACGGTCTTTGATAGGCGAAGAACGACGCGGTCAGCACGAGACCGAAGCAGAACGCGCCCAGCCCGAGGACCCCGACAAGGATCTGATACAAGAGGCGGATCGACATCGCCCCTATGATGCCCCGGATGAGCCGCGAGTTCTCGCGCTCCCCTGGGCCCCGCCCACCGGCGCGATGATCGCGCGCGGTCCGAAACGCGCGATCGGTGGAATCGATGAGCGAGAGCGACCAGGACGATTCGGGAGGAAGTGGCGGGCCCGACCCGACGCTCTCGGCTGTCCACGGCCCGCTCTCGGCAGTTGATCCCCCGCTCTCGGCAGTTGATCCCCCGC
>CAYYSY010000155.1:0-10428 GCA_964474355.1 uncultured Spirochaetaceae bacterium
CAGCGGCCGGATGGGCGACGAGCTCGGCCATGCCCTCACGCGCTGCGATGCCGATGACGCGGTGCGCGCCGTCGTGCTGACCGGCGCGGGCAGCGCCTTCTGCGCCGGTGCCGACATGAGCGCCGGCCAGGAGACGTTCGCGAAGCAGGACGCGTCGGGCTTCAGCGCGACCCCGGTGCACCCCGCGCCCTGGGACGTCCGCAAGCCGGTGATCGCCGCGGTGAACGGTCACGCGGTGGGCCTCGGCCTCACCCTCGCGCTGCAATGCGATGTCCGCATCGTCGCCGACGAGGGCAAGTACGGCGTGCTGCAGGTGCGCCGCGGCGTCATGCCCGATGCGTGCTGCCACTTCACCCTGCCGCGTATCGTCGGCTTCGAGCGCGCGGCGTGGCTGATGTTGACGGGCGCGAAGGTGAAGGGCGCCGAGGCTGTGGCCACGGGCCTGGCGCTGCGCTCGTTGCCGGCGGCCGAGGTGCTGCAGGCCGCGCTCGAGATGGCGCGCGACGTCGCGATCAACACCGCGCCGCTCTCGGCTGCGGTCACCAAGCGCCTGCTCTGGCAGAGCCCGTCGCTCACGCGCGCCGAGGTCGAGCGCTTCGAGACCGAGCTGCATCACGTGCTGATGGGGGCGCCCGACGCCATCGAAGGCGGCCTCGCCTACGTCGAGCGACGCGCGCCGGACTGGAAGGGCAGGGTGTCGACCGATTGGCCCGAATGGCCCCGCACGGACGCGGAGCGCGACCGCAACGAGTGAGCCTGGAGCCGCGGGATCTCAGCCGGCGTCGGTCGGCTCGATCCAGATCACGTTGCGGTACTTGCTGAAGTCGGCGATGCGGAAGCCGAAGACGCGCGCGCGCACGCGGCGACCCTTCAGGCTCTCGGCCTGTCCCTGCACGTCGGACGAGTTGACCTTTCCGAGCAGCGGCTGATCGACGTTCTGGAACGACTCGCCCGGCTCGGTCTCGGCATCGGCGCCGTAGTCCGAGTGAATCAGATAGATCTCGCGCGACGAGTCGCGACCGGTGTTCCGGATCGTGAACTCGACCTCCGTCGTCAGCATGTACGAGGGCAGATAGAAGAGCGCCGCGAACATGACCAAGACGCCGAAGGCCGCGAGGATGCGGTCGAAGTGGCGGCTCGGGATCAGCAGCGCGACGACGATGCCGACGGCGATGAGTCCGACCTGCACGAAGCGGCCCGGCTCCCACCACAGCACGAGCCCCGCGCCGACGATCCACAGCACGGCTCCGACGACGAGCCAGATGCCGAGCCTGCCGAAGAAGCCACGCCCCTTGCTCGCGCCGGCTTCCGAGGGCAGTGGCTGCTCGACCGTATCCGGTCCGTCGTCACTCTGGCCTGCGGCTTCGTTCTCGGACATGGGGCTCTTCGCTCCGGTCGCGCGCCCGGCATGGGCGATGCGTTCACGGGCGGAGCATCGAGAATCCCGGCCCCTTTCGCCAGATCAGGATCGCGCGGGAGTGTCACCCCATCGGCGCCGTGTGCGTCGCGTGACCAGCACCGCGACCGGCAGCAGCATCGCCACGCCCGCGCCGCGCCCACAGCCGTCACAGGCATCCCCCACGCCGTCGCCGTCCGCATCGAGCTGGACGGCATTCGCGACGCCCGGGCAGCCGTCGATGCCGTCGTAGGCTCCGTCGAGATCGCGGTCGACACCCATGCGCTCGCACGAGCCCGGTGGCACGCACGTCAGGGTCACGCTGACGCCTGCGTTCCGCGACTGGAAGAGCATCTCGGTACCGGTGAGCCCGAACATCCCGACCTTGATCTGGACTGTCTGGGGCCCAGCTTGGCCTACTCGGGCCCGCCCGATGCGAAGTAGACGAGGAGGGTCATGTCCTCCTCGATCTCGAAGAAGCTGTGCTCTTCGCTCGCCCGCACATAGAGGACGGAGCCCCGCTCCACCGCGTGCTCATCGTCGCCTACGCGGAGCCGGCCGCGCCCCTCGATGACGAAGTAGACCTCGTCCTCGTCGTGGGGCGACTGGAGATCCTTGGCGCCGGCCTTCAGGCGGTACAACCCGCACGACAGCTGCGGGACGCGCAGGAACTCGAGGTACGGGGAGTCCGTCGACTGCTGCTGCTCGAGCAGCTGTCGCACGTGGAAGACGCGCCAGGGATCTTCGCTCACGGCATGACCTCGTCGGCGCCGGCCCGCGTGGGCCGCGTCGCCACCCGCCAATCATAAGCGGTTCGGACGCGAGCGTCTTCCGCAGGATGACGGGGGGGCCGGCGGGCCCGGGCGCTCCTCTCGTGTCCCGCGCCCCGGCTAGAGCTTCGCGAGGGCGTCGTACGTGGGCGAGTCGAGCATCACGTGAGTCAGGATCTCGGTCTCGTTCCGCTTGGTATCGCCATCCTTCTCCACCTCGACCTCGACGTTCTTGACCGTCGCGAGCAGCAGGCCCCGGCAGCCGGTGCAGGCCGCGAGGGTGACCGTGCTGTAGCGATCCTCGGTGACCTCCGGTCGCTCGAAGGCCTTCAGTCCGTCGTGGTCGCGGCGATCGATGCGCGCCTTGAGCGTGTCGGCGTCGGACACGAAGTCGAAGGGGCCGAGCGGCTCGCCCTCGACGGCCCAGGTGTCGCAGCGCTCGCAGTAGGGCGTCGAGCCCTCGGCCATCGCCACTGCCATGGGCGCCCCGACGACGATCAGCCCTTCGATCGCCCACAGGATCATGAAGCCCGTGGAGCCCAGCGACACGCCCATCAGCGTCCACGGCTCGAGCTCGGCGAGCTCCCCGATGAAGGTCCAGATGGCGCCGGGCTGCGTGAGGGCCACCTCGGCGCCGTAGTAGTCGAGCGTCGCCCACCACTGCGTGTACTGAAAGCCCACGCCCGCTACGAGGCCGGCGAAGGCGCAGGCGCCCACGCTCCGTACCCGGCCGGGCTTCGCCATCTTGCCCACGGCCATGCCCACGGCACCGCCCGCGATGATCGTCGCGAGGAAGTTGATGTAGATGAAGGGGTTGAAGGCAACGGCGTAGCCGTAGACGACGCCGACCAGCGGGCCGACGACGAGGCCGGCCGCGAGCATCAGCAGCAGGCCGGCCGGATTGAACTTTCCGGAATGACTGTAGTAGGCGTCGGGAGAGGTCATCGGGGGGTGTCCTCGTTGGGCACCACACGTCGAGTCGCGGGCGCCGTTCCGCACCGCTTCGTCCGCCCGATGGTCTGGCTGTAGCAGCCGGCGCCCGGGTTCTGGCCGAGCGCGCCCGGTTCTACGCCTTCAGCTCGCCCCCGACCTTGAGCTCCCCGGTCACGTGGACCTTGCCCATCACTTCGTCGAGGTAGCCGGGGCCCTCGGGCGTCGAGATGAACCAACCGGTCGGGCACATCGTGAGTATTTCGACGAACGAGAAGCCCTCGCCCTTGAGCTGGCTCTCGAACGCGCGCTCGAGATAACGGCGCGTCTTCGTGACGTTCGCCGCGTCGTGCACGGAGCCACGTGCCGCGTAGGCCGTGCCGTGCAGGCCGGCGAGCAGGTCGCCGATCAGGATCGGGTGTCCGTGCTCGCGGGCGTCGCGTCCGTCGAGTGAGTTCTTGGTGCGCTGGCCGACGACCGTCGTCGCCGTCATGTGTCCGCCGGTCTCGCCAAAGACGCCGTTGTTCAGCAGCACGCAGGTCACGTTCTCTCCGCGCGCGGCGGTGTGGATCACCTCCTGCAAGCCCTCGTTCACCATGTCGCCGTCGCCCTGCAGCGTGAAGAGCAGGCTGTCGGGGCGCATGCGCTTGGCGCCGGTCGCGACCGACGGCGCACGGCCATGTAGTGCCTGGATCAGATCGAGGTCGATCAACGAGGTGAGCGCCGTGTAGCAGCCGATGCCGACGACGCCGATGGCGCGCTGCTGCAGGTCGAGCTTCTCGATGGCGTCGAGCATCGCGCGCAGCGCCACGGGCTCGCCGCAGCCCGGGCAGAGGTCGTGATCGGACGTCAGCTGAAGCGGCGACGCGAAGTCGCCCCGGCGCTTCGCGTTCTCGGGAGTCGAGTCGGTGTCGAGCTTCATGTCTCGTTGCCTCCGGTCGTCGAGTCGTGCGCGCGACTCATGCGATCAGGCCCGTCGTCGAGTCGTGCGCGCGACTCATGCGATCACGCCGGTCGTCGAGTCGTGCGCGCGACTCATGCGATGGCGCCGGTCGTCGAGCCGTGCGCGCGACTCATGCGATGGCGCCGCCCAGCACGCCGTCGACGGCCCGACCTTCGAGGGCGGCCTCGATGCGGCCGCGGACGATCACGGGGTCGAGCAGCGGACCGATGCCGAAGCCCGCGGCGTCGGTCGAGATGCCGCCGATCGGCACCACCGGCGCGGCGCCGAGCACGGCGAGCCGCACGTCGTCGATCATCTGACCCGCGTTCTGCTCGAGACACGCGACACGCTCGACGCCCTCGGCCGCCTGCGCGAGCGCCGCGCTCGGGAAGGGCCACAGCGAGATGGGACGGAAGTAGCCTGCGCGCACGCCCTCGGCGCGCAGCTCGCGCACCGCGTGCCGTGCGAAGCGCGCCATCGTGCCGTAGGCGACGACGAGGATCTCGGCTCCGTCCGTGTGCTCGGCCTCGAAGCGCTGCTCGGCGGCCTCGATGCGATCCTGCTTTTCCTGCAGCTGCCGCCAGAACGCGTCGGGGTCGATGCCCTTGCTGCCCTTCACCATGCCGATCGGGTTCAGGTTGCGCGAGCGACCGGTGCCGCCGAGCGAGCCATCCACCGCCCAGTCCTTCTCGGGCAACTCGCCGAGCTCGAGCTTCTCGATGTCGACCGCCTCGGCGGTGTGCGCGAGCAGATAGTCGCCGAGCACGAGCACCGGGTGGCGCCACTGATCGGCGAGATGGAACGCGAGCTGGGTCAGCTCGACGCCTTCGCGCACGTCGATTGGCGCGAGCACGATGTGGCGATAGTCGCCGTGGCCGCCGCCGCGGGTCGACTGAAAGTAGTCGCCCTGGCCGCGCGCCATGTTGAACACCACGATCGGGATCTCGGCGCGTGTGATCTCGGACATCGACTCCTGCATGAGCGAGAGGCCCTGGCCCGTGGAGCCCGTCGCCGCGCGCGCGCCGGTGGCCGCAGCACCCCAGGCCTGACCGATCGCCTCGAGCTCGCTCTCGGCGTTGATGCACGCGCCGCCCTCCTCGGGCAGCCGCTTCGCGAACGACTCGAGCAGCTCGGTGAAGGGCGTCATCGGGTAGCCCGCGAAGAAGCGGCAGCCGGCCGCGATGGCAGCCTCGGCCATGGCCTCGCTGCCTTCCATGAGTCGGCGGGTCATGGGGTCACCTCGTATGTATTCATCACTCGTCCCGTCACGGCGTCTCCTCATGCACGACGGGCGCGTCGTAGCGATAGACCTCGAAGCAGAAGTCGGGACAGACGAGCAGGCACGCGCCGCAACCCGTGCAGCCGGGCGCGAGCTCGGGCACCGCGTAGCCCGCGGCGTTTCGGGTCGATTGGGACATCGAGAGCACGTTCGGCGGACAGGCCGGCACGCAGAGCTCGCAGCCCTTACAGCGCTCGGCGGCGATCCGCACGGTGCCCCGCGACGCGACGACGCTCATGCCGCGTCCTCCCACGCAGGCGCGCTCGTGCTCGGCAGCGCTTCGAAGCCGAGCGCGAGGGCGCGACCGTTCGCTTCGAGCCGGTCGTGTCGGTAGGGCGGCACCGCCTCCTTCATGGCGTCGCGCAGAGCGTCGAGGCCGACGAGTCCGGTGAGTCCGCAGTAGGCGCCGAGCAGCACGAGCGCGCCCGCGCCGCCCGCATCGGCCTGTGACGAAAGCGCCGCCGCGTCGACGCCGAAGGCTCGTGCGTCGCCGGCGTCGAGCTCGCCGTCGACGAGCCCCGCGTCGTAGACCACCACGCCGCCCGGCTGCAGCTTCGACAGGATCGGCTCGAAGTAGCGCGGGTGCATGACGATCGCAGACCAGCCGCGCGCCACGATGGGCGGCGCGCCGATGCCGGTGTCGGCCACGACCACCGTCGAGTCCGTGTTGCCGCCGCGCATCGTGCCGCCATAGGTGCCGAGCGACATCACCTCGCGGCCCTCGCGCATGGCCGCGAGCGCGAGGATGCGCGACGCGAGCTGGACGCCCTGTCCGCCGATGCCGGTGAGGAAGATCTCGCGCTCCATCGTCATGCGCCTCCGTTGCGTGCGAGGCCCGCGAGCGCGAAGGCCTCGAGCCGCGCGGCGTCCTCGCGCGGCGATGGCGAGGCACCCCGAGCGAGCTCGCGCTCGACGAAGCCCATTGCGAGCGCGTAGAGCAGCTCGGCGTCGCGCTCGGGGGATGCGGCGGGGAAGGCGCCAGCGTCGCGGCCCGCTTCGATCGCCGACTGGACGAGCGCCGTCAGCCGCCGCTCCGACTCGCGCACCTCGTCGGGGCAGACCTCGGCGAGGCGTCCGCGGGCGAGCGCGAAGGGTCGCGTCGCGTCGGCGGCGCCCGGGTGGAGGGCCTGCTCGAGCACGCCCGCGAGCCATGCGCGCACGCGCGCCTCGGGCGTCGCGGCCTCGTCCATCCGGCCCGCGACGTAGCTCGCGAGCACGGCGATGCCGTGGTCGAGCACGGCCGCGAGCAGCTCGTGCTTCGAGCGGAAGTGGCGGTAGAAGGCTTGATTGTGGAGCCCTGCCTCGCGGACGATTTCGCCCACCTTCGGCTCGAGCTCGCCCGTGCGCTGGATGACGGTGAGCGCCGCCTCGATCAGGCGCGCCACCTCGGCCACCGCCGTCGCGCGGCGCTCGGAGAGCGAGCGATCGACGGCGGCATCGACGGCGGAGACGGGCGCTGCTGTCGGGCGAGGAGAGGGGGCTTCGGCCAAGACGGGGTCCCTGATTCGGCTAAGAACCTTGTTCTGAGTTCCTAGAATGGTATTCTGCGCCGTCGAAGATGGCAACCCACCCGCTGCTCATCGGCGATCTCTTCCGCCGCAACGCGCGTGACGTGCCCGGCCGACCGGCCGCGTCGCTCGGTGATCGCGTGCTGACCCACGGCGAGCTGAACGCCGCCGGCAACCGGCTCGCGTGGGCGCTTCGCGATCTCGGTGTTGGCCACGGCGACCGGGTCGTGTCCTGGGCCGACACCTCCCTCGACGTGCTGCCGCTCTTCGTCGCGCTCGCGAAGCTCGGTGCCGTGTTCGCGCCGCTCAATGCGCGGCTCGGCGCCGAAGAGGCCGCCGACGTGGCGTCGCTCGCCCGCGCGAAGCTGCTCGTCGTCGATCCGGCGCGAGCTGCCGGTGCAGCGCCGATGGCGAAGGCCGCGTCGATCGATCGCGTCGCGTTCTATCCCGGCGCCGCGGGCGTCGACGGGCCGTTGCTCGACCCTGCACGCTTCGAGAACGCGAGTGAGCCCGAAGAGCCCGCGCTCGCCGAGACCGATCCGCACGTCGTCTTCTTCACGAGCGGCAGCACCGGCCGGCCGAAGGGGGTCGTGCTCTCACACCGCGCGAATCACCTGCGCAGCTTCCAGGGCGTCTTCCACGACACGCCCGAGAAGACGGTCTGCATGTTTCCCCTCTTCCACATGGCGGCGTTCACCCTGGCGCTGACGGCGTGGCAGACCCGCGGCGACATCGCGTTCGTCGAGCAGGCCAGCGCTGAAGCGATCCTCGACGCGGCGGCGCGTCATCGCTCGAATCGCATCTACTGCATCCCGCTGGTGTGGAATCGCATCCTCGCACTCGATACGAGCCGCTGGGATCTCTCGCACCTGAAGGAGTGCGATACCGGCACGTCGGCCACACCCATCGAGCTGATTCGCGCCCTCAAGGAGCGCTTTCCCGGCACGAAGACCCGCATCTACTACGGGTCGACCGAGGTCGGCTCGGCCACCAGCCTCGACGACGCGGACGTGCTGCGAAAGCCGGGGAGCGTCGGGCCGCCGTCGCTGGGCGTCGACGTCGAGCTGACGGACGAGGGCGAGATCCGTTGCCGGAGCGCGTTCATGATGGATGGCTACTTCGACGCGCCCGAGGCCACTGCCGACGCGCTGCGTGACGGCTGGTATCACACGGGCGATCTCGGGGCGTTCGACGACGAGGGCTACCTGAAGGTCGTCGGCCGCAAGAAGGAGCTCATTCGCAGCGGGGGCGAGAGCATCTCGCCGGGCGAGGTGGAGGCCGCGCTCGCCGATGCGCCGGGCGTAGCAGAGCTCTCGATCGTCGGTGTGCCCGACCTCGACTGGGGCGAGGTCGTCTGCGCGGTCGCCGTTGCAGAGGCAGGCGCGTCCCTCTCGCTGGAGGCGCTGCACGCGCACGTGGAGGGCCGGATCGCCGGCTTCAAGAAGCCCCGGCGGCTCTTCGTCGTCGACGCGCTGCCGCGCACCGCCGCCACCGGGCAGGTGCAGCGCGCGCTGCTCGTGGAGCAGATCCAGACGGGCGGACTGACCGAGGTCGAAGCCTCGCGGTGACGCGCTAGCGGCGGGGCGTGAGCGTCGTCCAGACCGGCGGCGTCGTGATGCGCTTCCACAGGAAGACGCCCGTCAGCGCGAGCACGAGCCCGCCGCCGATGAGCACGCCGGTCGGTCCGACCAGCTCGATCATCCACATCACCAGCTTCAGGAGCCCCGCGCGCCGGCCCGAGACCTCGGCGTCGGCACCCGCGGCGAGCGCGCTGGCGGCGCCGTGCATCGCCCAGGTCATGAAGCCGACGACCCCGCCGAAGACGAGCGGGCCGAGGCTCGCGCGGACGGGGCCCCACTCGACGGTCTTCGAGTCGCACTCCGGCATGCGCTCGGCGAGCTCGATCATGAACGCGTCGCGCTCTTCGCGGCTCGAGAAGGCGATGTTCTTCGAGCTCTCTTCCTTGCCCAGCTTGAACGCGAACGCGACGTCGTCGTCCTTCTGGTCGTACTTCACGAGGGTGATGCCCCCGATCGGGATCGTGGTCGGGTCGTCCTTCATCACCACCTGGCTCGGCGGCTGACCGGCGTCGAGGGCAGCGGCGATCTCCTTCGCGCGCTCCTCGGGCGGGTTGCAGACGTAGATCGCGTCGTCGGTCATCACCACGACGCTGTCGAAGATGCGCTCGGGGTCGATCCAATGACTGTGGCCCACGACGTCCTCCACGCTCGGATGAGATCGACGGGGGGATCGGTCGCACGTAGCGGCGCCTCGAGTGCGATCAGGTCGGCTGTGTACCCGACGATGCGGACGCCTCGGCCTCGACCTTCTTCCAGCGGAAGGGCACGAGCAGGTTCGCGAAGAAGCCCATCGGGAAGCGCGGCAGCGACTCGATGCCGATGGCCTCGGGCGGGTCGCGATCGTCCGGCAGCCAGCGCGTCCCGAACACGACGTCCCAGAGGATCAGGTTACCGCCGTAGTTGTGGTTGGCCTCGTGCATGCGCTTCGAGTGATGCCAGCGGTGGAGCTCGGTCAGGCTGAAGATCCAGTTGAGCGGGCCGACGCGCACCGGCAGGTTCGCGTGCTGATAGGCACCGTGGATCGCGGAGAAGACGTTCACGAGCGCGAAGATCGCGAGCGGTGCGCCCAGCAGGACCAGCGGTATGCCCTTCAAGACGGTGACGACGAAGAGGTCGATCGGGTGGAAGCGCGCGGCGTTCAGCCAGTAGAGCCGCGGCGCGCTGTGATGAGTCGCGTGCAGACGCCAGAGAGGGGGGAGCTCATGCATCGCCCGATGGAACGAGTACTCGCCGAGCTCGGCCAGTACGAGGGCGAGCGCGAGCTGCGCGAGCCAGGGCCATTGCATGGGCCAGAGCCCCGAGCCGATCGCCTCGGAGGCGGCGGCCCCGAGCAGCGCGACGCCGGCGAGCACCGCCGGGCCGAGCACGCCGGTCACGACCGCGTTCGAGAGCGCGAGGCCGATGTCGGTGCGCACGTCGCCCTGTGAGTGCAGCCAGCTCCGTTGCCACGGAATGAATCGCTCCGCGATGGCGATCGCCGCGTAGCTCGAGACGATCAGGATCGTGCCCGACAGGTTCGGGTCGAGCCCCCGCTCGATGGCGACGATGTGAGCACCGATGCCGAGGGTGATGAGCAGCGGGAAGCCGAGCGTGGCGACCACGGCCTCGACCGTCGTGAGCTTGCGTCGGGCGCTCAGCGCCAGGGCGGGGTCCGTCGACTCCACTCGATCTCCTCGTCTTTGCACCCGCTCGCTTTCGTCGCGGGAGACGCATCGCGGCGCGAGGCTCGTCGCCGGGCACCATAACATGGCCAGGCTCGCCGGTGAGGCGGGGTGAGGGACGCCCGGGCGCGCCGTCTCGCCAGCACGCGTCGGGCAGACCTGCGAGGCCCTCGGCGAGCGCGGTGGCGAGCAGCGCGTGGCCTTCGCGACTCGGATGCGGATCGAGGAAGCTCACCCAGAGCGCCGCCACTCGGCGATTCGCGAAGGTGGGGAAGGTCGGGATCGGGTGCAGGCCTCGTGTGCGCGCTGCTGCCTCGACCTTGTCGTAGACGCGCAGATAGGCGTGCTGCGCCTCGTCGAG
>CAYYSY010000156.1:0-6096 GCA_964474355.1 uncultured Spirochaetaceae bacterium
CTCGTCGAGGGCCTTCCGGCCCTTCTCGGTCACGCGATAGAGGCGCTGGCGCGCGTCCCGGGGAGAGATCTGCACGACGACGAGGCGCAGGTCGAGGAGCTGCCGCAGGGTGCGCGAGACGGCTGCCGCGCTGACGTCGCGCCGGCGTGCGAAGAGCGACGGCATGAAGTCGTCGCGGCCGACCTGCTCGAGCACGTGCCATTGCGTGGGCGAGAGCCCGACCAAGCGGGCCAGCGCCTCGCGCCGATCTTCGAAGATCTCGACCAGCCCCTGGAGCGCCTCGATGGTCTCCTGGATCCGGCCCCGCCGGGCCCCGTCATTTCCTTTAGTTGCCATGAATATCTACATACGTTAACTATTACTCTGAGTCAATACTATCGATACGTCAACCACTTGATTTGGAGCCCCCCATGGATCAGCCGCCTCGCCCCGCCGGCCCCGACCTGAAGGACTCGGTGCAGCGCCAGTTCGGCGCCGTCGCCTCGAACTACGGGCGCGCGAGCCTCGTCCACCACCAGGGTCCCGATCTCGAGGCCCTGGTCGAACGAGCCGCCGGCCTGGGCGTCCGCCGCGCCCTCGACGTCGGCTGCGGCGCTGGTCACACCGCCCACGCACTGGCGCCCCACGTCGAGCAGGTCATCGCCGCCGACCTCACCGAGGCCATGCTCGAGCAGACCCGCCAGGGCGCCGCCGAGCTCGGCCTCACGAACGTCGAGCCCCGCCGCGCCGACGCCGAAACGCTGCCCTTCGAAGACGCGAGCTTCGACGTCGTCACATGCCGGCTCTGTGCCCACCACTTCGGTGATCCGGCAGAGGCGCTGCACGAGGCGCACCGCGTGCTGCGACCCGGCGGCCGCTTCTATCTGATCGACATCGTCGCCCCCGAAGACCCGACCGCCGACTCGTTCCTGCAGGCCTTCGAGGTCGTGCGCGATCCGTCGCACGTGCGCGACCACGCGGTCTCCCAATGGACGGCGATGCTCGCCCGCGCCGGCTTCGAGGCGCCTCGCATCGACACCTGGCCGATGCCCCAGCACTTCGAGACCTGGGCGGCCCGCATCGGCGCGACACCCACCGCGACGGCCGCGCTCGCCGCGATGTTCGCGGCGGCGCCCGCCGAGGTGCGCGCGCACTTCTGCGTCGAGGGCCGGCCCGTCGAGTCGTTCTCGATGGAGAACGCACTCTTCGACGTACGCCGGCCCGACTGAGCCGCGCGCGCGGCGACCGGCCGCGACGAGTCGACGGCGCCGGGTGGCTGGGCGAAGGTCCGCCCATGAGCGAGCCGCCTAACACCCCACCCGCCACCCCGCCCGATCCGGCCGACGTCCGCGCGTTCTGCATCCGCATGCTCGAGTGCGGCGACCTCGAGACGAAGCTCGGGCCGCCTCGCACGGCCACGGGCGAGCCCCTGCCCGACGACGTCCCCGGCCCCGCCGCCTTCGTCGCGGCCCCGGCGCGCGACCCGGGCCTCGAGATGACGGTCGGCCTCGGCCGCCTGCCCAAGCCCGGCGAGCTCGCCGCCCCCGAGGCCCGCGCGCTCTGCCTCGCGCGCTTCGCCCACCACGAGCTGATGGCCGCCGAGCTCTTCGCCTGGGCGCTGCTGCGCTGGCCCGATGCACCGCTCGGCCTGCGCCGCGGCCTGCTCGGGGCGCTCGCCGACGAGCAGAAGCACTGCCGGCTCTACCTCGAACGCCTCGCCGCCCACGGCGCCGAGCTCACGGACTTCGAGCACTCGGACTACTTCTGGAAGCAGGCGCCCGCGATCGCGGCCTCCCCGCACGGCGTGCGCGCGTTTCTCGCCGCCATGGGCCTCACCCTCGAGCAGGCCAACCTCGACTTCTCGCTGACCTACCGCGACGGGTTCCGCACCGCAGGCGACGAGGCGAGCGCGCGCGTCTGCCAGGTCGTGCACGACGACGAAGTCGGTCACGTGCGGCTCGCCGCCGAGTGGATGCGCCGACTCGAGGGGGACGCCCCCTTCGACGAGATCGCCGCGTACGAGCGCTGCGTCCCCTTCCCGCTCGGCGCCTCGCGGGCGAAGGGACGCCGCTTCGAGCCGGCGCCCCGCCGCGACGCCGGCCTCTCGAAGGGCTTCATCGAGCACGTCCGGGCGGCGAAGTCGCCGCAGCAAGCGAGGCCGCGGAGCCCGAAGACGCCGGCCGGCGCCTGACATGGCGCCTGCCCCCACCCGTTACCTCTGGCCGAACGTCGGCGCCGAGGAGGGCGACCCGGCGAAGGTCGCTCACCTCCCCGCCGTCGATGCCACGCGTCGCCTCTGGGGCGGTCTCTTCGACCGCACGACCGAGTGGCTCTCGCCCGACTTCGCACCGGACGCCGAGACCACGACCGCGCTGCACGAGACGCCCGTCTCGAAGGAGATCGCGTCGCTCGAGGGTGTGGTGCCCTGGCTCGCCGATGCTGCCGCACACCGTGTGGCCGCCGCCGCAGGCCTGCCGCTCTGCGGCGCACCGGCCGAGGTCGTGGCCCAGGTCCACGACAAGGCGTTCGCGGTGCGGCACGCCTTCGAAGAGCGCCTCGGCGCCCGCGCACTTCGCGAGGCGGCGCGCGTCTTCGAGCCAGCCGAGCTCCGCGACGCCGAGCGCTTCGTCGCAGCCGTCCGCGAGACCCTCGACGCCTGGCCGCCCGCACTGCAGGCCGGGGGCTACGTGGTGAAGCCGCGCCTCGGCACGAGCGGTCGCGGGCAGCTCATGGCACCCGCCCACCTCGAAGGAGTCGAATCGCCGACGACGGCGCCGATTGGGCGCCGACGGCTCGCGAAGGCCGCGCCCCGCCTGGCGGAGCGGGGCGGGGCAATCCTCGAGCCCTGGCTGAAGAGGACGCTCGATCTGTCCGTATCAGCAATGGTTTTCGATCCGGCTGGTCGCCGAAATGTGCACCGCATCCACATCGTCGCCTCGCTGCGACAGCTGATCGCCCACCACGGCTTCTGGCTCGGGCACATCGGCGAGGTCGATGCGCGCGGGCGCATCTACTCCGGCACCCGATTCGATGACGACATGTGGGCGACCGCCGCGAGCGTGGCCGAGGAGGCCGAGCGGCTCGGCTATCTGGGGCCATGCGGAATCGACGGCCTCGCATACGAAGACCCCGAGGAGCCCGGGCGGGAAGCACTGCGACCCCTGGTCGAGGTGAACGCGCGCTTCACGATGGGTCACGTGTGCGCCGGCTGGGTGCGGCGCGCGCTGCCCTGGCTGAAGACGACGCTCGACCTCGCACCCGGGCGGCGCCTGCCCTTCCTGTTCGTGCTGCGCGCACCGCGCGGTGCGGACGGGTGGCGCGACGTCGCGGCGGTCACCGGCTCGCACGTGCTGCCGCTGCCCTTCGCGACGCCGTACGCCGGCCCCCTCGAGCTCGCCGAGCAAGACGTCCCCGGCGACTCACCGACGAACCTCGGCCCCGCGCTCGTATTCGACGAAGATCTCGAGGCGCTCGAGCTCATCGCCGCGCGGCTGTAGCGCCCGCCTCTCCTAGACCCGTTCGAACTGCGGCGGCCGCTTCTGCAGGAACGCCTGCACGCCCTCGGCGAAGTCGGGCCGCTTGAAGGTGTCGAGCATCAGCTGGAACGACTGCTTGTTGGCGTGGTCGAGGCTCTCGGTGAGGTCGCCGTAGATCTGCCGCTTCATGGTCGCGATGCTCGACGGCGAGCAGCTCGCGGCGAGCTGCTTCGCATAGTCGACGACGAAGGGCATCAGCTCGTCGGCGGGGAGCGTGCGGTTCACGAGGCCGATGCGCTCGGCCTCGGCGGCGTCGATCTTGCGGCCCGAGATCAGCAGATCCATCGCATGGGCGGGGCCCATCAAGCGGCTGAGCGTCCAGCTCGAGCCCCACTCGGCGATCAAGCCACGCTGCGCGAAGGCCGTCGTGAAGATCGCCTCGTCCGAGGCGAAGCGCAGATCGCAGCACGCGGAGATCGGCACGGCCATGCCCGCGCAGGGGCCGTTGATCGCGGCGATGACCGGCTTCGGGATCGACATCGGATAGGAGTAGTGCGCGCGGAAGCTCGGGTCGGCGTTCGTGTCTCCGGGATCGGCCGCGAGCCAGTCGGGAATGCTCGAGCCGCCCTCGCCCGCGCTGATCGCCTGCAGGCCCTTCAGATCGGCGCCCGCGCAGAAGCCGCGCCCCGCGCCGGTCAGGATGATCGCGACGACCGACGGGTCCTGCTCGGCGCGCGCGAAGGCGTGCCTCACCTCGGCGCCCATCCGGTCGGTCCAGGCGTTCAGCTGCTCGGGCCGATTGAGCGTGATGGTCGCGATCGGGTCTTCGACCGAGTAGAGGATCTGCTCGTAGGCTTCTTCGGACATGGGCTCTCCTGATCTCGTGGACGGCCTCGCAGTGTACCCGGCCGGCGCGCTGCGGGGGCGCGGTGCACCGGCCTTCTCGGACCGCGCCGCGCTGCCGTAGCATCCCGGCATGCGACTCCGCGTGCTGACCTTGAACACCTGGGGGCTCCCCTTCGGCCTGGCCCGAGATCTGCCCCGGCGCACCGAGGCGCTCGGGGCGACCTTCGCCGAGTCGGGCGCCGACGTGATCGCGTTGCAGGAGGTCTGGACCACCCGCGCTCGCAACCGCCTGCGCGCGGTGGCGGCCGAGGCCGGCTACGCCCATGCGTTCTACGTCGACCGGCCCCGGGGCAACGCGGGGCTGGTGGTGCTCTCGCGCTGGCCGTTCGCCCGCGGCGAGGCCGCCCACTTCCGCGTTCGCGGCCGCGCCGAGCGCGTGCACCACGGCGACTTCTGGGCCGGCAAGGGCTGGCTCGACCTCGGCCTCGACACACCCGCCGGGCCCGTGCGCCTGGTCGACACGCACCTGCACGCGGCCTACGGCGATGGCAGCGAGCCCGACGAATACACCGGCGAGCGGATGGCGCAGGTCGTCGAGCTCGTCCACGGGCTGCGCGATCGCAGCTCGCCGCTGGTCGCCGTCGGCGACTTCAACATGCTCGAGGACAGCGAGGAGTACGCCGTGTGGCGCGCACTCGGGGGTGTCACGGACGTCGCCGCTGCGCTCGACGCGCGACGCATGACCGTGCAGGGCGGGCACCTCTACGTGAACGACCACAGCGACGATCAGCGCATCGACTACGCGTTCGTGCGCGACGGCGCCGAGGCGCGGCTGCGTCCCCTGGCGATCGAGCGCGTCTTCGACGAGCCGATCGACCTCGGCGGACGGGAGGGCCGCTACTCGGATCACCACGGCCTGCGGATCGACCTCGAGATCGAGGCGGGCGCATCGAACACACCCGAAGCCATCTCGGGCACGAGTGACCGCGAGACGGCGATCGGCCTGGCCCGACAGCGGCTCGAAGAGGCCGCCGAGCGCACCGAGGCCCGGGCGGGCCGGCAGACGACGGCGGGCGTCGCGGGTCTGGTCGTCTCGAGCGCGGCGGGCTTCGCCGCCGACCTGCGCACGCGCGATCGCCGCACCCTGCTGCGGGTGCTCGCCTTCGGGCTGCCGGCGCTCGGCGTCGTCGCGTCGGGCATGACCGTGACCCTGGGCAGCGGCTTCACGAGCTCGGCGGCGCGCCGCTTCCTCGACGTCGCCCGCCTGCTGCGCGACTTCGAGACCGGCTGAGACACCCTGCTACCGTGCCGGCCATGTCGCTCCGAGCCGTCATCTTCGATCTGGGAGGCGTCGTGCTGGGCTCGCCCCTGCACGCGATCCGGGACTACGAGCGCGAGCGCGGCGTCCCTCACAACTTCGTGAACCGCGTCGTCGCCGACACCGCGCCCCACGGCGCCTGGTCACGGCTCGAGCGCGGCGAGCTCGCCATGGAGGCCTTCTACGAGGCCTTCGCGACCGATTGCCGCGCGGCGGGTCAGGAGATCGACGTGCGCGCGATGTTCCTGCGGATGGGCGAGGCGGCGCGCCCGCGGCCGAGCATGCTCGGCGCGATCTCGCGGCTGCGCGAGGCGGGGCTCAAGGTCGCCGCGCTCACCAACAACTGGGCCCACGATCGCGACGAGCGGGGCGATCTCGGCGTAGACGACGGCACACGCGCGCTGCAGGACCGCTTCGACGTCTTCGTCGAGTCGAGCGTCGAGGGCCTCCGCAAGCCCGACCCGCGCATCTACGAGC
>CAYYSY010000157.1:0-5412 GCA_964474355.1 uncultured Spirochaetaceae bacterium
CGTCGGGCAGGCTCGATGTCGAGACCGCCTTCTTCGTGCCCGCATCGTCGGGCCGACTCGCACGACGGTCTCCCTGCCCGGTCACGGTGAGCCTCCCCTGCTCTCTTCCGGTGCGAGGACCTCAGCCGCCGGGGACGTAGATCTCCTGCAACGCGCGCCTTCTTCCGCTCGACGGATCGAGCGCGCGACGCCCCGGCCTCACACGCCCGGGACGTGGATCTCCTGCAACGCGCGCACCCCGATCGACTCCTGCTGCAGCGCGAGGATCGCGCCGGCCGACGCCCGCGCGGCAGCGAGCGTCGTGCAGTACGGGATGCCGCGCTGGAGCGCGGCGCGGCGCATCGAGAACGAGTCCTCGACCGCCTGCGGATCGGGGGCCACGGTGTTGATGACGAGCGCCACCTCGCCCCCTTCGATCTTGTCCGTGGTGTGCGGGCTGCCCTCGTGCACCTTGTTGATCGTCTCCGTCTCGATGCCCGCGTCGCGCAGGACCGCAGCCGTGCCGTCGGTCGCGAGCACCTTGAAGCCCGCATCGACGAGCTTGCGGATCGGGTCGACCACGTGGGCGTGGTCGTCCGCCTTCATCGAGACGAGTACCGTGCCCGAGGTCGGCAGGCTGTTGCCCGCCTGGATCTGCGACTTCGCGTAGGCGCGCCCGAAGTCGCTGTCGATGCCCATCACCTCGCCCGTGCTCTTCATCTCGGGGCCGAGCAGCGTATCGACGCCCGGGAACTTCACGAAGGGGAAGACCGCCTCCTTCACCGAGAAGTGCTTGGGTACGATCTGCTCGGTGAAGCCGAGCTCTTCGAGGGTCTGGCCGGCCATGACGAGCGCCGCGATCTTGGCGAGCGGCTTGCCGATGGCCTTCGAGACGAAGGGCACCGTGCGCGAGGCGCGCGGGTTCACCTCGATCACGTAGATCTCGCCTTCCTTGACCGCGAACTGCACGTTCATCAAGCCGCGCACGCCGATCTCGAGGGCAAGCTTCTTCGTCGCCTCGCCGATGCGCGCGACGATCTCGTCCGACAGCGAGTACGGCGGCACCGAGCAGGCGCTGTCGCCCGAGTGGACCCCCGCCTCCTCGATGTGCTCCATCACGCCGCCTACGACCACGCGCTCACCGTCGCAGATCGCGTCGACGTCGACCTCGATCGCGTCGTTCAGGAAGCGGTCGATGAGCACCGGGTGCTCGGCCGAGGCGCGCACCGCGAAGCGCATGTAGTTCCGCAGGGCCTCGACGTCCTGCACGATCTGCATCGCACGGCCGCCGAGCACGTACGAGGGCCGCACGAGCACCGGGTAGCCGATGCGCTCCGCGATCACCTCCGCCTCGGCGGCGCTGCGCGCCACATCGCCCTCGGGCCGCTTCAGCTGAAGCTGCTCGAGCAGCGCATCGAACCGCTCGCGATCCTCGGCGCGGTCGATGGCGTCCGCCGGGGTGCCGATGACCGGCGCGCCCGCAGCCTCGAGGGCCATCGCGAGCTTGAGGGGCGTCTGCCCGCCGAACTGCACGATGATGCCGTCGGGCTGCTCCTTGTCGACGATCTCGAGCACGTCCTCGAGGGTGAGGGGCTCGAAGTAGAGACGATCGCTCGTGTCGTAGTCGGTCGAGACCGTCTCCGGATTGCAGTTGACCATGATCGTCTCGTAGCCGGCATCGCGCAGGGCGAACACCGCGTGGACACAGCAGTAGTCGAACTCGATGCCCTGGCCGATGCGGTTCGGGCCGCCTCCGAGGATCATGATCTTCTTGCGGTCGGTGGGCTCGGCCTCGCACTCGTCCTCGTACGTGCTGTAGAGGTACGGCGTATGGGCTTCGAACTCGGCGCCGCACGTGTCGACGCGCTTGTAGACCGGCACGATGCCGGCCTCGCGGCGAATCGTGCGGACTTCGCCCTCCGCGAGACCCCACAGCGCGCCGAGCCGTGCGTCCGAGAAGCCCATCTGCTTGGCGTGACGCAGCCAGGCCGGGCGCTCTTCGGGCGCGAGCTGCTCGAGCTCGTACTCGGTGTCGACGATCTCCTTCATGTTGCGAAGGAACCAGGGATCGATCCCCGAGCGCTCGTAGATCTCCTCGACGGTGGCGCCTCGGCGCAGGGCTTCGGCGATGGCCCACGGGCGCCCCGGGCGTGGTGTATCCACCGAGTTCCAGAGCAGCGCCTCGCCCTCCTCGCCCTGGGGCAGGGTCGGCGACTCGAACCCGGCGTGGCCGATCTCGAGCCCGCGGATGGCCTTTTGCAGGCTCTCCTTGAAGGTGCGGCCGATGGCCATGACCTCGCCCACCGACTTCATCTGGGTCATGAGTGTGTTGTCGGCGCGCGGGAACTTCTCGAACGTGAAGCGCGGCACCTTGGTCACGACGTAGTCGATCGTCGGCTCGAACGAGGCCGGCGTCTCGCGGGTGATGTCGTTCGACACCTCGTCGAGCGTGTACCCGACCGCGAGCTTCGCGGCGAGCTTCGCGATCGGGAACCCCGTCGCCTTCGACGCCAGGGCCGACGACCGCGAGACGCGAGGATTCATCTCGATCACCACGATCGCACCGTTCTCGGGGTTCACCCCGAACTGGACGTTCGAGCCGCCGGTCTCCACGCCGATCTCGCGCATGATGGCGATCGAGGCGTCGCGCATCTCCTGATACTCGCGATCGGTGAGCGTCTGCGCCGGAGCCACCGTGATCGAGTCGCCGGTGTGGACGCCCATCGCGTCGAAGTTCTCGATCGAGCAGATGATGACCACGTTGTCGGCCATGTCGCGCATGACCTCGAGCTCGTACTCCTTCCACCCGAGCAGGCTCTGATCGATCAACACCTCGTGGGTCGGCGACTGATCGAGCGCCCAGGAGATCTGCCGGTCGAAGTCCTCGGCGCGGTAGCAGATGCTGCCGCCCGTCCCGCCCATGGTGAACGACGGTCGGATGATCGCGGGAATGCCCGTGCGGGCGACGATCTCGTGGGCCTCTTCGAGACTCTTCGCGACACCCGACTCGGGCACCTTGAGCCCGATGCGCGCCATCGCGTCGTTGAAGAGCTGGCGATCCTCGGCCTTGTGGATGGTGTCGAGATCCGCACCGATCAGCTCGACGTCGTAGCGCTCGAGCACGCCCGCCTCACTGAGCGCGATGGCCGCGTTCAGCGCCGTCTGCCCACCGAGCGTCGGCAGCAGCGCCTCCGGGCGCTCGGCCGCGATGATCTTCTCGAGCGCGTCGACGGTCATCGGCTCGATGTAGGTGCGATCGGCCGTCTCCGGGTCCGTCATGATCGTCGCCGGGTTCGAGTTGATGAGCACGACCCGGTAGCCGTCCTCACGCAACGACTTGCAGGCCTGGGTGCCCGAGTAGTCGAACTCGCAGGCCTGGCCGATCACGATCGGCCCGGAGCCGATGACCAGGATGGTCTTGATGTCTTCTCTCTTCGGCACGGCTGTGTTCCTCGGGCTGGGGGGTGCGGGAGGCGAAGCGTGGCCTCCGGCGGAGCTCTGTCAGGCGGCGTCTTCGCGTGCGATCGCGGCGCCCGAGATCGGGTCACCCGCGACGCTGCGCTCGACCATGCGGCGGAAGCGCTTGAAGAAGTAGCCGGCGTCATGCGGACCGGGCGACGCCTCGGGGTGGTACTGCACCGAGAAGATCGGCTTCTCGGCGTGGGCCAATCCTTCGACGGTGCCGTCGTTCAGGTTCACGTGGGTGATCTCGACCGGCTCGCCCGCGTCGCGCAGCGACTGCGCGTCGACGGCGTAGCCGTGGTTCTCGGCGCAGATCGCGACCTTGCCCGTCGCGACATCCTGGCCGGGCTGGTTGCCGCCGTGGTGGCCGAACTTGAGCTTGGTCGTCTTGCCGCCGAGCGAGAGACCGAGGATCTGGTGGCCGAGGCAGATGCCGAAGAGCGGCTTCGTCTGCGCGAGCTCACGCACGATGGGCTGCACGCCCTGCACCCCTGCCGGATCGCCCGGGCCGTTCGAGAGGAAGATCGCGTCGGGCTCGCGCGCGAGCGCATCGGCGGCGGGGGTCGTCGCGGGGACGACCGTCACGTCGAAGCCCTCGTCCACCAGCATGCGGAGGATGTTTCGCTTCACACCGAAGTCGTAGGCGACGAGCTTGAGCTTCTTCTCGGGCACGGGGTCGCGCGGCACCTGTCCGTCCACGCCGAGCCAGCGGCCCTCCGTCCAGTCGTAGGGCGCCTTGCAGGTCACGTCGGCGACGAGGTCGCGACCGTCGAGACCGGGCGCCCGGCGCGCGCGCTCCACGAGTGCGTCGCCGTCCTGCAGGCTCGGGTCGGTGGAGAGCACGCCCACCTGCGCGCCCCCGGTGCGGATGCGCCGCACGAGCGCGCGCGTGTCGATGCCCGCGAGCCCGGGCACGCCCGCGTCGCGCATGCGCGCCGAGAGCCCGCCCTCGGCCCGCCAGCTCGAGTGCACCTCGAAGAGCTCCTTCACCACGAAGCCCGACAGGTAGGGCTTCAGACTCTCCTCGTCCTGCACGTTGACACCGACGTTGCCGATCTGCGTGTAGGTCATCGTGACGATCTGACCGGCGTAGGAGGGATCGGTGAGGATCTCCTGGTAGCCCGTCATGCTCGTGTTGAAGACGACCTCGCCTTCCTGCACGGACTCGGCGCCAAAGGCCTGGCCCCGGTACACGGTGCCATCGGCAAGAGCGAGGGCCGCAGGCCGGCCTGGCTGGCGGATGCCCACTCGTCCCTCGGCGACCGACTCGTCGTTCGATGCACTGCGGCTCAACGCTCTTCTCCTTGGTCTATCTCAGTCACGGGTTCTGATCTCGCCCGGACTCGAGTGCATGGACCCGACGGCCATCGACCCAGACCGCGCGCACGCGGCCCTGGAGCTCAGCGCCAGCCCACGGCGAGTTCCGGCTCTTCGAGAAGCCCGATGCGGGGTCGTAGACCCACCGCTCTTCGGGATCGATCAGCGCCACGTCGGCGACCACACCCGCACCCAGGCTGCCGCCTTCGAGGCCGAGGATCCGCGCAGGCGCCGTCGACATGCGTTCGACGAGATCGAGGGGCGTGAGCTCCCCCTTCCTCACGAGATCGAGGCAGACGGGGAGCGCGGTCTCGAAGCCGATCACGCCGAAGGGGGCCGCCGTGAACTCGACGTCCTTCTCGTGCTCGGCATGGGGCGCGTGATCGGTGGCGATCGCGTCGATGACACCATCGACGAGCCCACGGCGTAGCGCCTCGACGTCGGCCGCGGTGCGAAGCGGCGGCGCCATCTTGAAGTTGGTGTCGTAGCCCGCAGTCGCCTCGTCGGTGAGCGCCAGGTGATGCGGCGCCACCTCGGCGGTGACGGAGAGCCCCGCCTCGCGTGCGGCCCGGATCAGCTCCACCGAGCCGCCCGAGGAGACGTGGGCGATATGGAGTCGCGCACCGGTGAGCGCGGCGAGCCGCAGGTCGCGGG
>CAYYSY010000158.1:0-7701 GCA_964474355.1 uncultured Spirochaetaceae bacterium
GCTGCAAGGCATCCTGGCGCTGCCCGACGACTACGTCGACGGCGAGAGGCGCCCGATGATCGTGACGTTCTACGAGAAGAACTCACAGAACCTGCACCGTTACTCCTCACCCTCGTACATGGGCGGCATGGGCTCTTCGCCCATCCAGGCGGTGAGCGAGGGCTACATCACGATGCTGCCGGACATTCATTTCCGCACCGGGGCCTCGCACTCGGACATGCTCGAGAGCGTCGAGGCCGCGGTGCACAAGGTCATCGAGATGGGCTACGTCGATCCCGAGCGCGTCGCCGTTACCGGCCACAGCTACGGCGGCGAGGGCGCGGCGTTCATCGGCGTGACCGACGACGGCTTCGGGATGTCGCCCGACGACGTGCGCATGGCCCTCCTGCGCCACGCCACGAGCAAGCTCCGCGCCCAGGGCGACCTCGAGCGGATCAGCAGCTTCGGCTTTCGCGGCGAGGCGTTGCCGTCGATCGCGAGCGTCTCCCGGCTTCGCATCGTGAGCCGCGAGCGCGGCGCGGACGAGGGCTTCGAGGTGAGGCTCGATGCAGGCGAGGTCGTTCGCGAGTCGGCCGCCGGCGGCCCGGTCGGCACGCGGATCGAGGTCGCCGACCTCTTCGCGCCCGTACCGGCCCGTCGCAAGTTCCTGAAGAAGGCGGGCACCGAGTGGGGCCACATCGCCGACTGGCTCTCGCGCCTCGCGCTGTCGCTGCCGGGCGTCCACTTCGAGATTCAGCGCGACGACCGCCCCGCGACCGTCTGGCCGGCGTGCGCGAGCACCCGCGATCGCATCGCCCAGGTGCTGCCGAGCCGCGACGCCGAGTCGCTCGTCGAGATCGAGCGCGAGGACGCGACCGGGCACATCCACGCGTTCGCTTCGCCCCCGACCCACCACCGCGCGAACGGCGAGGGGCTCTACCTCTACGTGAACGGCCGCCCGGTGCGCGACAAGCTGCTGCGGAGCGCGGTGCTCGCGGCGTACCGCGACATCCTGCCGCGGGGCCGGTTCCCGAGCGCCGTCGTCTTCGTGACCGTGCCGCCCGAGACCGTCGACGTGAACGTGCACCCGGCGAAGTGGGAGGTGCGCTTCGCCGATCCACAGTCGGTGCACCAGCTCGTGCGCCGCGCCGTGCGCGACGCGATGTCGGAGCGTGCGTGGCTCTCGGGCGAGTCGCCGCCAACCGTGCAGGCGTCACCGCGCGAATCGGCGGGCGGGCCTTCGTCGCACGCGTCGCCGCCGCCGTCTCGACCGGCAGCCGCAGCGCCGACCACCACCGATTGGATCTTCGCCCGCGAGGCGGAGCGGCTCGGGGAGCCCCGTACCGCGGCGGACGGCGGCGACGTCGTCACGGCCCCGCTCGCGCCCGATCTGGGCGCAGAGGTCGGGAGCGAGCACCGGCCCTTCCGGTTCGGCGAGCTCCACCGGCTCGGTCAAATCAAGGCGTCGTACATCGCGCTCGAGGGGCCGGGCGGGCTCGTGCTCGTCGATCAGCATGCGGCGCACGAACGCGTGCTCTACGAGCGCCTGCGCGCGACCTGGCTCGAGGCGGGTGTCGAGCGCCAGGGGCTGCTCGTGCCCGTGACCATCGAGCTGCCCGCGCTTCAGATCGATGCGCTGCTCGAAGGCGAGGCCGCCGTGAGCCAGCTGGGGTTCGAGATCGAGGCGTTCGGCGAGACGGCCGTCGTCGTGCGCGCCGTGCCCGCGTTGCTCGGCGATCGCGATCCCGAAGGCCTCGTACGCGAGCTCGCCGAGGAGCTCGAGAAGAGCCCGCTCGACGCGGCCGGCGAGGGCGATCGCGTGCGTCTGCTGGCGGCAGTCGATCGCGTGTTCGCGACGCTCGCGTGCCACTCGGCCCGTCGCTTCGGCGACCGGCTCGGCATGGGCGAGCAGGACGCGATCCTGACCGCGCTCGACGACGTGCCCTGGGCGCCTTCGTGTCCGCACGGCCGGCCGGTTGCCATCGCCTTCGACTGGCCCGACATCGAGCGGCGCTTCGATCGCCGCTAGCGCTCCCGCGGGTTCCGCTCGAATGCGGCGCTGGCCGGACGCAGGACGATTCCGGGCTAGGATGCGCGCCCCATGACCGATGCATCCGCGCAAGAGGGCGACGCCCGCCCGCCCGTCGTCGTCGTCACCGGTCCGACGGCGAGCGGCAAGAGCGACCTCGCCCTCCAGCTCGCCGAACGCTTCGACGGCGAGATCGTGAATGCCGACTCGATGCAGGTGTACCGGTACATGGACGTCGGCACCGCGAAGCCGACCCTCGAAGAGCGCGCGCGCGTGCCCCATCACCTGTTCGACGTCGTGACGCCCGACGCCGACTACAACGCGGGTCGCTACAGCACCGACGCGCGTCGCGTCGTCGCGGAGATCCACGCGCGCGGTCGGCTGCCGCTGCTCGTCGGCGGCACCGGGCTCTACATCCGCGCGTTCCTCCACGGCCTGGTCTCGACCGGCGCCGCCGACACCGAGCTGCGCGAGCGACTCGAGCGAGAGCAGAAGCAGGCGGCCGAGCAGGGCGATCCCGAGCGCCTGCACCGCCGCCTCGCCGAGCTCGACCCCGAGGCCGCGGAGGCGATCCATCCCAACGACGTCCGCCGCACGGTGCGCGCGCTCGAGATCGTCGAGCAGAGCCGGTCCGCAGCGAGCGAGGTGCGCCGCGCGCACGGCTTCGAGGACTGCCCGTACCGCGCGCTGCACCTCGCGGTCGACCCGGGCCGCGAGCCGCTTGCCGAGCGCATCGATCGACGCTGCGAGCAGATGATCGAGGGCGGTCTGCTCCGCGAGGTGAGGTCACTGCGCGATCGCGGCTATGCCGCCGATCTGCGTTCGATGCAGGCCATCGGCTACCGCCACGTGCAGCCCGTCGTCGACGGCAGCGACACGCTCGCCAACGCACTCGAGGCGATGAAGACCGACACGCGGAGATTCGCGAGGCGTCAGCGCACGTGGCTCAGGAAGGTGCCCGACGTGGTCTGGATCGATCCGCAGGACCGAGAGGCCATCATGGCGAAGGTCGAGGCTTTCCTCGCAAACGCCTGATCACCGACCACCCACTTGCAGGAGCGCTACGCGAAGCGCAGCCGCAGCATCCCGGAACGACCAACCCCGCGAAGCAACCGCCAGTCCCGAACGGCGTTCAGCTGCGTACGCTGAATCATCGAGCAGTCACTGATCGCCGAGCAGCCGCGCGCCGGCGCGAAGCCCACCCAGGTGCAAGCGCGAGTACGTCTGCTGCAACGCCTGACGTGGAGCGCGCGCTCGCCACCCAACCGGAGCCACGAAGAGCCATGCAGCTGGCGTCACTCGAAAAGCGCGTTCCCGAAAAGAGCTCGGCCCGAAGCGCGAGGCCACGAAGGCCCGCACCCCAAGCCAACGACGGACGTCAGTAGTCTGCGCGCGTGTAGTTGAGGCCGAAGCGGAACGGAATGGAGAAGAGCGTCGCGACCGGGTTCCACCGGACGTACCACTCCTCGTTCTCCGCGATCGGATTCTCCCAGTCCACGACGATGGCCGAGGCGCTCTCGACCGGGGAGAAGATCTCGTCCATGTCGTTGTCGAAGGGGAAGAGCAGGACGCCGGGGATGGTCTGCAGACCGCCCGTGAGCGTGCGGATGACGCCGCAGCTGAACCCGAGGCCGACCAGCCAGACGTAGCCCGGGACCGCGTACGTCACGCGCACTCCGCGACTGTCGTCGATGTCGCGCAGGTTCGTCACGAGGATGTGCCCGCCGGTGTAGGGCGAGACGACCGAGTCGAGCGGGCCGTTGATGATGTTCGAGAACGCCATCCGCAGCGTGGCGTCAGTCGCGTGAGACGCGCCAGGCAGACCGACCAGCGACAGCGTCGCGGCGAGCGCGGCGATGAGTGCGGTAGAGCGCGCAGCGGGTCGGCGGGAGGATCTCACCTGCGACGCATCGAGCGTCGGATGAGCCTTTCCAGCCCGATGCGATCGGGGATGGGCGCGTTGCATGCATTCCTCCGTCCCGCGGCGTCGAGGAGTCGAGCGCGGTGGGCGAGACCCCCGAAGCGAACGACCGATGAGCCGTAGGGAAGTGCGCAGACTACGCGGCCCGGCGATTCGCTGTCAAGCAGACAGCATGCCCGAAAGCCGCGCCGAACCGGGGCCTTGGCCGCCGACCTGCAAGCGTTCGCACGACCTGCGGCGGACCCCCGTGGGCTATGGTCGCGCCCGCCTCATGACCACCGAATCCGCCATCCCCATCGTCGCCATCGTCGGCCGCCCGAACGTCGGCAAGTCCACGCTCTTCAACCGCTACGCCGGTCGCCGGCGGGCCCTGGTGGCGGACCGGCCGGGCCTCACCCGCGATCGCATCGCCGAGCAGGTCGAGGTCGCGGGGCGCACGATCCTGCTCGTCGACACAGCGGGTCTCGACGCGGACGCCGAGGCCGGGCTCGACGCCGCCGTGCAGCGCCAGGCCGAGTCGGCGGTCGCGGAGGCGGACGCGGTGCTCTTCGTCGTCGACGGCAAGGCGGGGCTGCTGCCCGAGGACGAGTCGATCGCGCGGACGCTCCGCAAGAGCCGCAAGCCCCTCGCATTGATCGTGAACAAGATCGATCAACCAAAACATCATCAAGATCGAGTCAACGACTTCTATCAATTGGGTTTTTCCGATCTGTTCGGGGTCTCCGCCGAGCACGGACACGGCGCCTTCGACGCGCTCGAGGGCCTCGTCGAGCAGCTCCCCGAGGCGCCGGAAGGCGTGGCGGACGAGGAGGGCGCCGATGCCCCCGTGCGGATCGCGATCGTCGGGCGGCCGAACGTCGGCAAGAGCTCTCTCACGAATCGGCTGCTCGGCGAGGAGAGGGTGGTCGTCTCGGACGTGCCTGGCACGACGCGGGACGCCATCGACACCAGGCTCGAGATCGACGGAGAGGTCTTCACGCTGATCGATACCGCCGGGCTCCGCAGGCCCGGACGGCGTAAAGGCGTCGGGGAGCGCGTCGGGGCGCTCATGACCGTGCGCTCGCTCGAGCGCGCCGACGTCGCGTTGCTCGTCGTCGATGGCTCCGAGGGCTTCACGGATCAGGACGCTCACGTGGGCCGCTCGCTCCGCGATCTCGGCTGCGCTGCCGTCGCCGTCGTCAACAAGTGGGATCTCGTGCCGAAGGAGCGACGCGCCGAGGTGCTCGAGGGCGTGCACCACGGGCTGCGGTTCATGGAGGACGTGCCCGTCGTGACGCTGTCTGCGAAGACGGGCGCGCGGGTGACGAAGCTGCTCCCGCTCATCTTGCAGGCGGCCCAGGCGGGAGGTCAGCGCATCCCCACGGCCGAGCTGAATCGCTGGCTGAAGGACGCGGTGGCACGCCACGACCCCGGCATGGGCCGCAAGGGCTCGGGGCGCGGTCCGATCAAGTTCCTCTACGCGACCCAGGTCGGGGTGCGGCCGCCGACGTTCGCGCTGTTCGGCACATCACCCGACGCCGTGGGGACGGCCTACCGGCGCTTCCTCGAGAACCGCCTGCGAGAGAGCTTCGGCTTCGAGGGGACCCCGATCCGGCTGGTCCTGCGCTCGCGCCGGGACGACGACTGAGGCCGGCGCTGCCGCCCGCATTGGGTCTCGAACTTGCACCGGGCTCCGATACAATGCGGCCCCCCGATTCGCAGCCCGAGCCCCGCAGCGGGCCCAAGGAGCACCCGTGTCGAAGCGCAACAAGAAGAAGCCGGCCCAGGACTCGGCGGCACACGCTCTCCAGGAGATCGAGCGCGAGGGGGATCGGCTTGCGGACTGGCTGACCGAGAATCAGATGCTGGTCCTCGCCGTGGCCGGAGGCGTGCTCGCGCTGGCGGCGATCGTCGGCTTCACGATCCAAGGGCAGCAGTCGGCGCGCATCGAGGCCGCGGCCACCTTCGCCAAGCTTCAGACCGATTATCGGGTCGCCATGGGCGCTTCGCCGAGCGCCTTCGAGATCGCCGAGCCGGCCAATCCCGAGACCGCCCGAGAGGTCCGCACCGACTTCGTCGGGCGCTTCGGTGAGCTCGCGACGGAGCACCGCGGTGACACGATCGGTGCGCTCGCGTCGCTCGAGAAGGCCTCGATCGAGCAGGCCCTGGGCGACACGGATGCGGCGCTCGCCACCATCGACGCATCGCTCGACGCGCAGCCCGAAGGCGCCGCGACCCGGGACTACCTGGAGAGCCGTCGCGCGGCGCTCTTCGAGGCGGCCGGTCGCTTCGCCGAGGCGGCCGATGCCTGGTCCGCGGCGGCCTCGGAGGGCAATCCGATCCGTGCGGAGCTGCTCGGGCACGCGGCCCGGTGCTGGGCCGAGGCTGGCGAGACGCAGAAGGCGCTCGCGGTCTGGAGCGAGCTCGAGACGCTCGACGGTGCCACCCGCATCCCGCCGTACGTGCGCGCGCGGATGGAAGAGCTCGCAGCCGGCGCCTGAATTCCCTCCAGCGCGAAGACCGTGCGACGTGCTTCGGCGAAATGCCGCGGCCAGGCGCGCGATCGTCTGCAGCCCGCAGGCGATGCCCGTCGTTGGGCCCGTGACGAGGTCCCTCGAGCCGGCTCGCGAGCGCTCTGAAAGCCTGCAGATCAGTCGATTCGTGCCATTCCGACGCGAGGACCCGGGCTCTCGGGAGCACGACCCGCTCCCCATCGAATACCGCCGATAAGATATATTATGTCAAATTGCGGAAGGACTCGGCGGGAGGGGGCCGCGCCAGCCTGCTCCTGCGCAACGGCGTCATGCGCCGCCTCCCGGCCCCCGACTCCCCTGCGATCATCCAAGCCAGTCGAATCGCTCATCGAGGAGCTGCTCGGGTGTCGACCGGCAACGAACCCCTGACCCCGTTCGCCGACGGTGTCTGGCTGGCCACTGCGCCGGTCGCGATCTTCGGCATGCAGCTCAGCACGACGATGTCCGTGCTCCGGCTCGGCGATGCGAGCCTTCTGGTTCACTCGCCGATCCCGCTCACCCCGAAGCTTCGCGCCGCGACAGAGGCGCTCGGCTCCGTGGCGCATCTCCATGCGCCGAACACCTTCCACCACCTGAGCCTCGGCGACGGCTAGCCGCGCCCGCGCTACCCCTCTGGCGTCATGTGTGGCCGAGTCCATCTCACCCATTCCGGCGAGGAGATCGCCGAGTTCTTCGACGTGTCGTCCCCGGCCCAGCTCGAGTTCGAGGCCCCGCGCTACAACGTCGCGCCGGGCGCCCAGCTGCCCGTGCTGCGGCTCGACGAGGACGGCGATCGTGAGCTCGCGGCGCTGCGCTGGGGGCTCGTGCCGCCCTGGGCCAAGGACGAGAAGATCGGGTACAGGATGATCAATGCCCGGTCCGAGACCGCGGCCGAGAAGCCCTCCTTTCGCAGCGCCTGGAAGCGTCGGCGCTGCGTCGTCGCCGCGTCGGGCTTCTACGAGTGGTGGCGGCGCAAGCCCAAGGCCCGGCCCGAGCGCGCGTATCGCTTCTATCCGGTCGATGAGCCGATGTTCGCATTCGCCGGGCTCTGGGAGCGCTGGGACCGCGTCGACGGCGCGCCGCTCGAGACCTGCGCGATCCTCACCCGCGACGCGGCGCCCGGGCTTCGGGCGATCCACGACCGACAGCCCGTGCTGCTCTCGAAGGACACGCTCGCGACGTGGCTCGCGCCCGGCGACGCGCCCGCGCTCGAGGCCATCGCCCCGCCCGAACGCACCGGCGTGCGGGTCGCCGTCGACGAGGTCTCGACCATCGTGAAC
>CAYYSY010000159.1:0-14442 GCA_964474355.1 uncultured Spirochaetaceae bacterium
CGTCGGCGTCCTCTCCGAGCTCGACTGCCTCCGAGTGCTCTCGTCCGACGAGTTCTACGCCGGCGACCAGGAGGGCATGGGCCGGGTCGAGAACTTCATGACCCGCGACTGCACGACGATCACCCCCGACACCGACCTCTACGGCATCGCGCACTATTTCCTGACGAAGGGGTTGCGCCGCCTGCCGGTCGTGTCGGGCGCGAAGCTGGTCGGACAGGTGAGCCGGCGGGACGTCCTGGGCCTCATCGACCGGATGAGCAGGCGCCGCACCGACCGCAAGCACTACCCCGACTATCGCGAGCCGGGGAAGGTCTTCATCCCTACAGGCTCATCTCGAGGGGCGACTCGATCAATCGTTTGAAGGTCGCCAGCCACTCGGCGCCCACCGCACCGTCGATGGCGCGGTGATCCGCCGCGAGCGTGCAGGTCATGACCGTGGCCGGCACGACCTCTCCGCCTTCGACCACCGGCATCGCCTGGCCCTGCCCGACGCCGAGGATGCCCGCGTGCGGCGGATTCACGATCGGGTAGACGCTGTCGATCCCGTACATGCCCAGGTTCGAGACGCTGAAGCTCCCGCCCTGGTAGTCCTTGGGTGAGAGCTTGCCCGCCCGGGCGCGTGCGGCGAGATCCCGCACCTCGGCCGAGATGTCCGCGAGCCCCTTGCGGTCGGCGTTGCGGATGATCGGCGTGATGAGTCCACCGTCGGTAGCGACGGCCACGGCCACGTCGACGGTGCCGTGGTGGATCAGCGCGTCTCCGTCGAACGAGACGTTCGCCGCCGGGACGAGCCGCAGCGCCACCGCGGTCGCCCGCACGATGAAGTCGTTCACCGAGACCTTGTAGTCGCCTTCGAGGGTCTCGTTCAGCTGCCGCCTCGCCTCGAGGAGCGCATCGACCCGGCAGTCCGCGGCCAGATAGAAGTGCGGGATCGTCTGCTTCGACTCGCTGAGTCGCGCCGCGATGGTGCGGCGCATGCGCGAGAGCGGGACGCGGGTCGAGCCCTCGCCGAGGGGAGCGGGCGGGGCGGGCGAGCGCTCGCGTCCCGGCGCGGGCCGGGGTGCCGGACCGGTGGACTCTGCCGGGCGGTCGAGCCGCTCCTCGACGTCGGCGCGGGTGATGCGGCCGCGCGCGCCGCTCCCCGTCACGCCGGCGAGCTCCACGCCCTGCTGGCCGGCGATGCGGCGGGCCAGGGCGGTCGCGGCGGGCTCGGGTCCGCCCGTGGGCGGAGGCTCCGGCTCGGGGACGGGCGTCGTCGTTGGCGCCGGCTCCGCGGCGGCATCCGCTCGATCGCCGGCCGCCTTCGGCTGGCTCGCGGGCGTGGCCGGGGCGACCTCGGCGCCCTCCGCCACGTCGAGCCGGGCGAGCAGCGTGCCCACGGCGACACCGGGCGTGTCGTCGCCGACGAGGATCTCGGTCAGGACGCCGCTCGCGGGGCTCTCGATCTCGACGGTGGACTTGTCGGTCTCGATCTCGAGCAGGACGTCGCCGGCCTGCACCGTCTCGCCGACGGCGACGAGCCACGAGAGGACGTCCGCCTCCTCGACGTCGGCCGAGATCTCGGGCATGCGGATGTCGATCGCCATGCGCCCCCCGCGCGTGAGCGGTTCGCGCGGAGTCTCGCCCAGGGGCGGGCGAGCGCAAGCGTCAACGGGCCTGAGGCTTCTGGGCAGCGCGCTGGCGCGTGCCCGATCGGGCCGTCCGCGACCGCCTGGCTCCGCGCGCGGCGAAGCCGCGGCGGTACGCTCAGAACGCGATCTCTTCGGCAGCCAGCAGCCGGCCCAGCCGTTCGAGCTGCAGCCCCGCGCCGCCGAGCTCGAGCTCGACCGTGCGCTCCCAGAGGAAGAAGCGATGGATCGGGTACTCGACGTCCGAGCCGGTACCGCCGTGCAGGTGCTGCGCCGAGTGCACGACCCGGCTGCCGCCCTCGCAGGCCCACCACTTGGCCGCGGCGACCTCCTTCGTCGCGTCGAGGCCCTGCTCGAGCCGCCAGCCCGCGAGCCACAGGGTCGAGCGCATGCACTCGATGTCGATGTAGCCGTCTGCGACGCGCAGCGACACGCCCTGGTAGGCACCGATCTCGCGGCCGAACTGCTTGCGCGTGCTCGTGTACGCCGCGGTCTGGCGCAGCGCCTCCTCGCAGATGCCGAGCTGCAGCGCGCAGAGCGCGGCCTGCGCGCGCAGGGCGATCCACGAGACGATGGCCTCGCCCTCGCTCGCATCGCCGAGCACGTCTGCGGCGCCGACGCGCACGCCCTCGAGCGTCACGTGGCCGACGCGCTCATGATGGTTGTTGAGCCCCACCTCGACCCCGACCCCGTCGGCGCCGAGCGGAACCATGAAGACGCCGATCTTGCCGTCGCCCGTGCGCGCGGGGACGAGCATGGCCTCGGCGCGGGTCACGGCGGGCACGCAGGTCTTCACGCCGTCGAGCACCCAGGCGTCGCCGTCGGCGCGCGCGGTGGTCGCGGGGCGGGTCGGCTCCTGCATGCCTTCCTCTTCGAGGGCGGCGGTCAGCATGATCTCGCCCGCCGCGAGCCGCGACAGGTACTTCGCCTTCAACGCGTCGCTGCCGAACTCGGCGAGCGGCAGGGCCGCGCAGACGATGCTCGCGTAGAGCGGCACCGGCGCCGTCGTGCGCCCCGCCTCCTCGCAGAGCAGCAGCAGTGCCTGCAGGCCGAGCTCGCTGCCGCCGTCCTTCTCGGGCAGCGCCACGGCGAGGAGGTTTGCCTCGCCGAGGGCCTTCCAGAGATCGCCATCGATGCCGTCGCCGTCGGCGTCGTTCTCGAGGGCCATCAGGTGCTCGTGCTGGCAGGCGTCCTCGAGGATCTGCCGCCCGAGCTCCTTGACTGCCTCTTGTTCTTCGCTGAACGAAAAGTCCACGTGCTTCTCTCTTCTCTATCTATGCGCTTCTCTAGCTGCGCGCTTCGCGTCGGATTCGTGTGCTGGGCCGCCTAGCGCGGCACGCGCGGCATCCGCATGCCGGCCATCGAGATGATCTCGCGCTGGATCTCGTTCACGCCGCCGCCGAAGGTGTTGATCTGGCAGGCCCGGGCCTCCTGGCTGATGGCGCCCGCGAGCGCCGCGCCGGGGGAGCCCGCCCGCAGCGAGCTCGCCGGGCCGATGCACTCGCCGAGCAGCCGGTAGACCTGGATCACGGTCTCGGTGCTGTAGACCTTCACCGCCGAGGCGTGCGCCGGGTCCATGTGGCCCTGCTCCCAGGCCCACGCCATGCGGTAGTTCATGACGTTCATGGCCTGGAGGCGTGCGTAGCACTCGGCCATGGCCGCCTGGACGCGGGGCTTGTCGATCAGGGCTTCGCCGTTGGCGTCGATCGTCTCGCGCACGTAGTCGCTCGCGTCCTCGAGGTGCTTGAAGGCGATGGCGCCGAAGGCCGCGAGCCCGACGCGCTCGTGGTTCAGCTGGGTCGTGATCATGCGCCAGCCGCCGTTCAGGCCGCCGACGATGTTCGCGGCGGGCACACGCACGTCCTTGTAGTAGGTCATGCACGTCGCACCGCCGCCGACGGTGTGGATCGGCGAGTGGCTGAAGCCCGGGTCGCTCGTCGGCACGATGAAGATCGTGATGCCCTTGTGCTTCTTCGCGTCGGGGTCGGTGCGGGCGGCGAGCCAGATGTAGTCGGCATCGTTGGCGCCGCTGGTGAAGATCTTGGTGCCGTTGATGACGTACTCGTCGCCATCCTTGACGGCCGAGGTCTTGAGCGCGGCGAGGTCCGTGCCCGCGTCGGGCTCGGTGTAGCCGATCGCGAAGTGCACCTCACCGGCCAGGATCTTCGTCAGGAACTCGGCCTTGTGCTCCTCGGAGCCATGCTCCACCAGTGCCGGACCGACGGTGTTGAGCGTGACGAAGGGCAGGGGTGCCCGCGCCCGGCGCAGCTCGTCGAAGAAGATCAGCTGCTCGACCGCGGTGAGCCCGCCGCCGCCGTACTCCTTGGGCCAGCCGACGCCGAGCCAGCCGTCGCGGCCCATCTTCTTGACGGTGTCGCGATAGACCGTGCCGCCCTCGAGGTTCATCGGGTTCAGCTTCTGACGCAGCTCGGGTGTCATGAGCTCGTCGAAGTATTCGCGCAGCCGCTTCTTCAGAGCCTGCTGCTCGGGGGAGAGGTCGACGTGCATGGAAGGTCCTCTGGCGTGGGTTGGGGCGCCGGCCGAGTGCGCGGCGAAGGCGAATGATAACGACGAATCGGGTCTGGTGACACGCGTTCTAGCCGGCAATCGAGCGGTCGAATCTGGACATCGGTGCCGATGTGGACGGCTGACTCGGCGTCGCTGCGCGTCACCTGCATGACTTCGCAGTCTCACTGAAGAAGCATTCGAGCGATGTCTCCGCGTGTAGGCGATGCGCGAGACCTCATCTCGCGTAGAGTCGGCGTGCAGCGAAGGGAGGAGTGTCATGGAGGTCTTCGCGACGATGAGCGAGCGCATGCGCCTGGCCGAGGTGGCCGAGCATGCGCGCCGCGTCGAGGCGCTCGGCTACGACGGGCTCTTCGTCCCCGATGCCGTGCACGACGGTCTGCTCTTGGCGCAGGCGGCCCTCGCTGCGACCGACCGGCTGAAGGTGACCACGAGCGTGCTCGTCGTGTTTCCGCGCAGCCCCATGGTCGTGGCCCATGCGGCGTGGGATCTGCAGGATCTCTCACACGGGCGCTTCGAGCTGGGCATGGGCTCCCAGGTGCGCGGCAACATCGTCGGCCGCTACTCGACGCCGTGGACGCCGCCGATCCCGCGCATGCGCGAGTACGTGCAGGCGCTGCGTGCGATCTTCGACTGCTGGCAGAACGGCGCGAAGCTCGCATTCGAGGGCGAGTCGTACCGCTTCACACGCATGCAGCCTTTCTTCAACCCGGGCCCCGTCGAGGGCGGGCCGCCGGCGCTGCTGATGGGCGGCGTCGGCCCGCGCATGACGGCGCTCGCGGGCGAGGTCGCCGACGGGCTCATGACCCATCCGACCAACAGCTCGGCGCGCTATCTGCGCGAGGTGGTGTTGCCGAAGGTGTCCGAGGGCGCGGCGGTGTCGGGTCGCGCAGCCGGAGCGTGCCGGATCATGGCGGCGGGCTTCGTTGCGACGGGCATCGACGAAGCCGCCGTGGCCGCGAAGCGCGAGTGGGCGCGCGAGCTGCTCACGTTCCTCTACTCGACGCCTTCGTACTGGCCCTCGCTCGACCTCTTCGGCCATCGCGAGGTCGGCGAGGCATTGCACGCGAAGACACGCGAAGGCGATTGGGACGGCATGAAGGGGCTCGTGACCGACGCCATGCTCGACGCTTTCGTGCCCTCGGCGCCGTACGACGAGATCGCCGCGAAGCTCCTCGCAGACTACGAAGGCATCGCCACGCGCATCACGTTCCCGGTGCCGGACGATCCGGCGGACGACGACGCGACGCGTGCGGTGATCGAGGCGCTGCGAGTGGGTTCGGGCGCCTAGGCCGCCGCGCCCCCCGGCACCTCGACCGTGTCGGTGTCCCGCCCCGAGCGCAGCACCGTGCCGGGCGATGCGCCGGTGAGCTTGCCGTCGGTGAGGATCTCGACGCCGCCTACGATCACGTGCGCGATGCCGTTCGCCTCGGCGTAGAGGCGCCCGGCGCCCGCCGGCAGATCGTGCTGGGTGCCCATCTCATGCGGTCCCACCGTGGCGGGGTCGAAGATCGTCACGTCGGCGTGGGCGCCTTCGGTGAGCACGCCGCGATTCTTCAGGCCGTAGTGCTCGGCGGGCACGCGCGTCAGCTGCTCGACGGCCTGCTCGAGCGTGACGAGGCCCTTCTCGCGCACACCGGCCCCGAGCAGCGACGTCGTGCACATGAACGTGTTGATCATGTCGAGGTGGGCGCCCGCGTCCGACGCGCCGACGATGGTGCGATCGTCGAGCCAGGTCTCGGCCCGCATCTTCCAGCTCGCGTCGTCGTCGCCGGGGATGAAGGGCGAGAACGTCGTCTGCAGATCCTCGGAGAGGCAGATGTCGACGAGCGTGTCGAAGGGGGTCTTGCCCAGCTCCTCGGCGATCTCGCCCACCTTGCGGCCTTCGTACTTCTCGTTCGCCTCGGTGAAGGTCTCGGTGATCGTCGCGTTGCCCCACACGGCGAGCGCGCGCATCACGCCCGCTTCGTCCGAGTTCGCGCGGGCGTCGAGCTCGGCGCGCTTCTCGGGGTCGGCGAGCACCTTCTTCTTCTCTTCGAGGGGCAGGGAGATCACCTCGGGCCAGCCCGGCAGGGTGTCGAGGATGAAGCCGCTGCGGAAGTTCAGCCGAAGGGCCATGACCTGCGAGGGCGTGAGCGCCACGACCTTCGCGCCCTTCGCAGCCGCGCGGTCGGACACCTCGAGCTGCGCTCGCCAGACCGGCTCGGTGAACGACTGCACGACGAGCACGTTCCAGTTGAGCGGGCGGTTCGCCGCGAGCGACATCTCGGTCATGAGCTCGACCTGCTCGTCGTTGAAGACGCCCACGCCGGGGATGAACTCGAGGGTGGTGCCCTCGTGATCGCGCACCGTGCGGCAGAGCGCGACGATCTCGTCGTGGCTCGCCCAGCGCGAGGGCACCGGCACACCGTTGTCGTCGTTGTGCGTCGGCGCGAGCGTCGACGAGAAGCCGAGGCCGCCCGCCTCGAGCGACTCGGCGAGCAGCCGCTGCATCGCGGCCAGCTCGTCGGCGGTGGCCTCGCGCGTGATCGCGTCCTCGGCCATCACGGCGCGGCGAATGGCGGAGTGGCCGACCATGAACGCGGCGTTCACCGCGAGCTTGCCTTCGAGGGCCGAGAGGTACTCGTCGAACGAGCGCCAGCTCCACGGCACGCCCTCTTCGAGGGCCTCGACCGGGATGCCTTCGACGCGGGCCAGCATCCGCATGAGGTAGGGACCCGACTCGTCGGAGAGCGGCGCGACGCTGAAGCCGCAGTTGCCGCCGACGATCGTCGTGACACCGTGCTGGGGCGACGGCGTCACGGCGCCGTCCCAGAAGACCTGTGCGTCGAAGTGCGTATGCGAGTCGATGAAGCCCGGCGCCACGACGAGGCCCGTCGCATCGACGACGCGCTTCGCCTCTTCGTTCACTTCACCTACGGCGACGATGCGTCCGTCGCGAATGCCGACGTCGCCCTGGCGGCGCGGTGCGCCGGTGCCGTCGACGAGGGTGCCGCCCTGGATGAGGAGATCGAGCATGATCGTGCTCCTGTGTGTTCGGTTCGCTCTCGTCCGGTTCGCCCTCTTGGGGCCTCTGCTCCTACTCTACTCGCCCCGGGCCATCCGACTCAAGCGTGTCAGATGAGCCGCATCTGCCGCGGCTCGCCGAGCACGTCGTCGAAGCTCTCGTCGAGCTCTTCGAGGATCGCGTCCGCCACGGGGCGCAGCACCCGCTCGAGATAGTGCCGATGGTCGATACCCACGGGCATCGCCTCGCCCGGCAGCAGCGGCTCGGGGCCGTTGTGCGTGACGACGTACTGCACCACCGGCCCCTCGAAGCGGCCGAGGCGCTCCTCGATCTTGCGTGCCGCCTGCACGTGGGGTGGCGAGCTCGCGGTGTAGCGGTCGAGGGTGCCCTTGCGGACACGCTTCACGTAGACGAGCTCGTCGTCGAGCGAGCCGTCTCGCAGCCCCGCGACGATCTCGCGCGCGAAGGGGACCAGCTGCTCGGGATGGTCGTCGAAGAGCCGCTCGAACATCCCCTCTTGCATGCGTCCCGCGATGCGAGGCCAGTCGCGGCGCACGGCCTCGAGGCTCGCGATCTCGACCTCTTCGTTGCCGACGAGCCGGCCGGCGTAGCGCTTCTTGCTCCCCGCGCCCCCGCCGCGCACGTGGGGCAGGAAGAAGCGCTCGAAGATCTTCTCGAGCTCGAGCTCGAGCTTCGACGGCACGCCCCATTCGGCCTCGATGCGCCGGTCGACGAGCGCCGCGACGCGTGAGCGCAACGCATCGGCCTCGTCCGCGAGCTTCGCCGGGTCGGCCTCGGCGTCGAGCTGCACGAAGAGCGAGTCGGTGTCGCCGTAGAGCACCTTGAAGCCCTCATCCTCCATCGCGTCGCGGGTCCAGCCGAGTACGAGCTGCCCGAAGCCTGTGATCGCGTTGGCGAGGTCGGGGCTGTAGAAGCGGCACGAGGGCGCGGCGAAGATGCCGTACATGCTGTTCATCATGATCTTGATGGCCTGGCTCGCATGGGCGTCGCCGCGGGCCTTCGCCGCCTCGCGCCCGGCCATGAAGCGCTCGATGATGCCGGGCAATGGCCCGGTCTCGCGCAGGATGCGCGCGCCACCGGGCGCCTCGATCACGGCTTCGTCGGGCGCTTCGCGGCCGAGCGCGAGCGCGAGCGGGTCGAGGTGGAACGTCCGCATCACGCTCGGGTAGAGGCTCTTGAAGTCGAAGACGGCGACGTGACGCGCGAGGCCCGCGACGGAGTCGAGCACGGCCCCGCCGCGCGTGTGTCCTCGCGGCGGATCCTGCGACACGCTCGGCGCGACGTGGCCCGCGCGGCGCAGCTCGGGCAGGTAGACGAGGTCGAAGCAGGCGATCGACGCCGACACGCGATCGGGCTGCATGCCGGTCAACACGCTGCGCTCGCGGTTCAGCTCGAGCAGGCCCTCGCGCTCGAGGATCTGCGGCACGAGCCGCGCGTCCTCGAGGTTGTACGCGACGAAGGCGGCCGGGTCTTCGTAGTAGAGGCGCAGGATCTCGCCGGCCTTGTTTCCGGCGGCGCGCTCGTGGTCGATCTTCTTGCCGCGCTCGAGCACGTGGCGGGCCACGGTTTCGAGGCGGTAGTCGGGGAGGCGCAGGGCGTCGCGCACGAGCCCCGCGCCATCGAGCACCATGCGACCGGGCACGCCGGCGCGGCCCTGGCGCGTGAAGCCCGCGTCGCCGGGGAAGTCCGTGCGGCCCGGCTGTCGCCCGAGGCTCTTCGTCGCGAGGTCGAACTCGAGGTCGTCCATGCGGCCACAGACCACGTGCAGATCGAAGTCGACGACGTTCCAGCCGAGCAGCAGGTCGGGGTCGAGCGCGCGCATGCGCTCGGCGAACGCGGCGAGCAGCCCCGGCTCGTCGTCGTGGATCGTCGCGCCGGCGACGGGCTCGGCGCTCACCATGTGCACCTCTTCGTCGCCCTTCGAAGTGACGAAGGCGAACGAGAGCACGCGGCCGGCGTCGGGTGTCGTCTCGATGTCGAGGCTCAGCCACTCGAGCTCCGGCTCGCCGCGGCCGAGCTCCGTCGCTCGGAGCGCCGGGTTCACGAAGTGCGCGAAGGGGCCGCTCGGGCTCCGGTCGTCGCCCTCGATCGCGATCTCGGCGCGCAGGTCGTGCTCCATCAGATAGAGGTACGCGAAGCGGACGTCGGCCTGGTGCACGCCGTAGCCCTGGGCGCGCAGCCCGTCGCGCAGCGCCGGCACCTCGCCGGGGATCTTCAGCGTGACGCGCGAGACGGGCTCACCGCGCAGCCCCGTGAGCGCGGTCGACTCGACCACCGCGCCCGACGCCGCGGGGATCGCCGACTCCGCCTCCCGGTCGACGAAGAAGAAGGGGCGGAAGCGGTCGTCCTCGACGAGGAAGGGGCGGCCGTCCACGCCCCGGCCCCAGAGCTGGACGACGGGGACGCCGCTCTTGATGCGGTACGTGGGCTGCAGGATCAGGCCGCGCTGCATCGATCCTCCCGGGCGGGCCCGTGGGGCGGCCCGGGTGGAGTCTAGGCCTCGTTTCGGCGCCTCGTTCCGGTGGACGCCCGAGAGCCGTTTCAGGCTAGAATGCGCAGATGATTTCTGCGGGCCGACTGCGAGAATCGCCCCGCGAGACGAGATCACGGAGACGCACCGACCGGGAGAATCGACGATGAGCACCAACTGGGAGACCGCGGACGTCCTCAAGACGCCGATGGAGATCTGCTGGCAGTTCGACTACGAGATCGACAGCGAGAAGCTGAAGAACCTCTACAGCAAGTCGAAGCGCCAGCAGTGGGACGCCGAGCAGCACCTCGACTGGTCGCTCGAGATCGACCCCTCCAAGCCCATCGTCGACGCGAACCAGAACGGGATGGCCCAGATCCCGATCATCCAGCAGCTCTCGGACAGCCAGCGCGAGACCTTCATGGCGCACTCGACGGCGCACCTGCTCTCGCAGTTCCTGCACGGCGAGCAGGGCGCGCTCATGACGGCATCGGCGCTGACGCACGCCGTGCCCGACTACGAGGGCAAGCTCTACGCCGCGACCCAGACGATGGACGAGGCGCGCCACGTCGAGGCGTACGACAAGTACATCCACAAGCTCGCGATCGTGTACCCGATCTCGCCCTGGCTGAAGGAGGTGATCGACACCACGCTCCAGGCCGATCACTGGGTGAAGATCGCGATCGGCATGAACATGGTGGTCGAGGGGCTCGCGCTCGCGGCGTTTCACAACACGCGCAAGCAGACGACGTGTGATCTGCTGCGCGAGCTGACTTCGCTGGTACTGCGAGACGAGTCACGCCACGTCGCCTTCGGCAATCTCTACACGCGAGAGACGATCCAGGACATGCACGAAGACGACCGCGAGGACATCGCGCAGTTCGCCTTCGACGTCGTGAAGATGATGGCCGAGGCCACGGGGGGCGTGGACGGTCGCGGCCGGCGCAAGCCCGACCCGGGCTTCGTGAAGATGCTCGAGACGGTGGGCATCGATCCCGGCGACTTCATCAAGAGTGTGATCGAGGCCGGCCAGGCGGGCATCAAGATGGAGCGGCCGCCGGGGCAGATCCACTCGTTCAAGGACCTCATGATGCCGGCTCTCGTGCGCGTCGGGGCTGTGACCGACCGGACGCGCGCGCTCTTCAAGGAAGAGGGCATCCCCGTCTGGGACGACCTCACCGTGCTCGAGAGCATGGAAGACGTCGATACGGGTGACATCGATTTCGATCAGATGAGCTGATCGCGCGCCCGCGGCGGCTACGCGGTGCTCGGCAATCCGCTGAAGCTCGGCGGTCATCCCGACCCGGGCGAGGCTCTGCCTGAAGCGCCGGCCCTCGGTGCGCACACGGACGCCGTGCGAAGGGAGTTCGCTGGCTGAGCGGGGTGGCGTGGGGTGGTCAGCTCGCGGCGAGTCCAGCCGCGTGGTCGATCGCGCGCCAGAGATCGTCGGCGGTCCGCGCGAAGGGCGTGACGACGAGGCGATCGAGGCCGAGGTCTTCGTAGCGTCGGGCGAGCTCGGCATCGGGTAGGCCGAGCGGCGATAGGCTCGTCTCGAAGTCGGGCTTCTGCTTCAGCTCCGGATGAGCCCGCAGCTTGTTGAGGCACGTGCGGGTCGCGTCGACGTCGAGCGCGAAGCCGTACCAGCCGTCCCCGAGCCGGGCGGCGCGGTCGAGCGCCGCGTCGCTCATCCCGCCCACCACGATCGGTGGATGGGGCTGCTGCACCGGCGGCGGCTGCTGCTGGATCCCGCCGAACCGGATGTAGCGGCCCTCGAAGACCGGCTGCTGGTCCGTCCACAGCGTGCGGATGGCCTCGATGTAGTCGTCGCATCGTTTGCCACGCTCGCCGAAGGGCACACCCACCGCTTCGAATTCCTGGTGCAGGTAGCCTGCGGCGACGCCGAAGACGAGTCGGCCATTCGAGAGCCGGTCGACGGTGGCGAACTCCTTGGCGGCTACGACGGGGTTTCGCTGCGGCAGGATCACGATGCCGGTCGCGAGCTTGATCGTCGTCGAGTGCGCGGCGGCGAACCCGAGCGCGACCGCCGGGTCGAGCAGCTTCATGTGCGGCGGGCTGGGCGAGGGCGGTGCCTGGGGGTCGGGGAGCACGACGTGCTCGGCCGTCCAGACAGAGTCGAGGCCCGCCGCCTCGGCGCGGCGCGTGGCCTCGGCGATGACCTCGGGCTCCGAGCAGGGGCCGATGTTGATGCCGTAGAGGCCGATCTTCATCGGGCGCGATCCGGCGCGAGGCTCACGCGTTCTCCGATGCGAGGTGCGCCGGCTCCTTCTCCGCCTTGTGAAACTCGATGTGCAGCTTCTCCTGCTCGAGCTCGAAGTCGTCGCTCACCAGCGCCTCGCGGGCCTTGGCGCGGTCGGCCTCATCGAACACGCCGGTGGTCCGGCAGAACTCGACGAGGGTGCCGTTGGGGTCGGTGGTGTAGATCGAGTAGCACCAGCGATGGTCGATCTCGAGCACGTCGTAGCCGTGCTCGAGCCAGCGCTGCTTGCGTTTCTCCATGTCGGCGGCGTCCGCCGCCTTGAAGGCGATGTGGTTGACCCACTCAGGCAGGCCGATGCCCGTGGAGAGCGCGGTCGGGAACTCGTCCGGGATCGTGTCGTCGTGCAGCTCCCAGAACGCCATCATCTCGCCTTCGCCGGTGTCGTAGAAGAAGTGCTTGGCCCAGCCGCCAGTCGGCGTCTTGCCCAGCTCGACCTTGACGAGGTCGAAGCCCGTGGCCTCGGCGTAGAAGACGTCGACGGCGCGCATGTCGCGCGCGGCCACGGCGAGATGATGGAACGGCATGCTCTGACCTCCGCGGGCGGATGCGCCCGAGGCACCAGCATACGCCTCGCGAGGCCCGGCCGACAAGCGCGGTGCGCTCCGCCGCCCTGCTAAGCTCGTCGGCTCGCGAGGCCCGCCCGAACGGGCGCGAGGCCGCGATTCCAGCACAACGAGGACCGGATGGAGCTCAGCTACACCCCCGAGTACGAGCGCTTCCAGGAGGAGGTCGAGGCCTTCGTGGCCGAGCAGTGGCCGCTGAAAGGGGAAGAAGAGGCCGACCTGCCTTCGGACGAGCAGAAGCGGATCTTCCGCGACCGCGCCGTCGAGGCCGGCTACCTCTATCGCTCGATTCCGAAGCAGTACGGCGGCAGCGAGCAGCCGATGGACATCCTGAAGGCCAGGATCATCGACTCGGTCTTCCGCAAGGCGAAGGCGCCGATGGAGCTCTCGGGGCAGGGCGCCGGGATGCTCGTGCCGACCCTCCTCGAGCTCGGCACCGACGAGCAGAAAGAGCGCTACGTCCGCGCGACGATCCGCGGCGAGATCGACTGGTGCCAGGGCTACAGCGAGCCGGGTGCGGGCAGCGACCTCGCGTCGCTGCAGACCCGCGGTGAGTGGCAGGGTGATCACTGGGTCGTGAACGGCCAGAAGATCTGGACCTCGAACGCGATGGAGGCGGACATGATGTTCGCTCTCGTCCGCACCGAGCAGGGCGAGTCGAAGCACGCCGGCATCTCGTACCTGCTGATCGACATGTTGGACCCCGGCGTGCGGGTGAGCCCGCTCAAGCAGGTGACGGGCACCGAGGAGTTCTGCGAGGTCTTCCTCGACGACGTGACGGTGCCCGGCGAGAACATCGTGGGGAAGCCGGGCGGTGGCTGGAAGGTGTCGAAGGCGACGCTCGTGCACGAGCGCGCGCTGATCGGCCGCGCCGATGCGCTGACCCTGGTCTTCGATGCGCTCGTGAAGCTCGCACGCAACGTGCTCGTCGACGGCCGGCCTGCCGTCGAGAGCGACCACGTGCAGCAGCGGCTCGCCGAGATCAAGGGCTACGTCGACGCGCAGCTCTACAGCGGGCATCGGCTGCTCACCTCGGCCGTCAAGCTGAAGCACCCGGGCATCGTCGCCCTCATGGGCAAGCTCCACGCGACCAACGTGAGTCACATGTTCTCGCGCCTCGCCCTCGACCTGATCGGCGACGCGGCGCTCGAGGCGCCCTCGACCGTGGCCTACTCGCCGGTCTTCGACGGTCAGCTCGAGAGCTGGCTCGGCCAGCGGATGTGGTCGCCGGCCATCGCGACCGCGGGTGGCTCGGCCAACGTGCAGCGCAACATCATCGGCGAGCGGGGGCTGGGGCTGCCGCGCGAGCGCGCGGCGGACGAGAGCCGCGGCGCGAAGCAGTAGGCGCGCGCGAAGCTCCGGAGATCGGAATCATGGAATTCGACCTGACCGAAGAGCAGGAGATGCTCCAGGAGACGCTCCGCGGCTTCGTCGAGCAGGAATGCCCCGTCCCCACCCTGCGCGAGTGGTACGACGAAGACAGCGATCATCACCCTGCGCTCTGGAGCGGGCTCGTCGAGATGGGCGTCGCGGGCCTGATGGTGCCCGAGGAGCACGGCGGCTCGGGGCTCGGCCTGCTCGATGCGGCGCTCGTCGCCGAGGTGCTCGGTGCGGGCGCGGTGCCGTCGCCGTTCTTCGGCCACGCGGTCGCGATCGCGGCGCTGCTCGAGACGGGGAGCGCGGCGCAGCAGGAGGTGTGGCTGCCGAAGCTCGCCGACGGTAGCTGCACGGGGGCTGTGGCGTTCGGTGAGGGCGATCAGCGCTGGAGCGCCGAGCAGTACCAGACGCGCTTCGAAGGTGGCAAGGTGACGGGCAGCAAGGCCCACGTCGCGGGCTGCGACGGCGCCGACGTCTTCGTGGTGGGGCTCGCCGACGGTGGCTTCGCGATCGTCGAGAAGGGGGCCGATGGGGTCGCGATCGAGCCCCTCGACTCGTCGGATCGCACGAGG
>CAYYSY010000160.1:0-16739 GCA_964474355.1 uncultured Spirochaetaceae bacterium
GATGCGGCCCATCACCTTGCCCGCCGTCGAGTCGGCATCGCCGACGGCCGCCTCGACCAAGCCCTCGACGATCTGACCGCTGGCGCCTGCGACGAGCGAGTCGCGGGTCTCCGGCACCGGAACGTTCGCCTCCCAGACGCCGAGCTCACGGGCGGCATCGAGCCAGGTCGCGAGGATCGAGAGCAGCACCACGACGAGGAGCCCCCGCAGCGCGCCGAAGCTGGCGCCGGCGACCCGGTCCGCGATGCTGCGCGGATCGTCGCCCCGCCGCTTCTTCTCGACGCGCGAGAGCACCAACCCGACGATCGCGACCGTGAAGTACGCAGCGGCGAAGGCCACCGAGCCCGCGGCCGGAGCGGCCAGCAGCCCCGGTACGCCCCGATCGGCCATCCAGCCCGCGGCCGGCCCGGTCGCCGCGATCACCGCCGCGACGTAGCCGAGCCCGAGCGCCAGCAGGCCGATGCCGCCGGCGAGCCCTCCGCGCAGGGCGCCGAGCATCATGAAGACCGCAAGCACGATCAGAGCGAGCAGATCGAGGGACATGCCCCCTCACATCGTCCATGCGCACGGGGCGCTGTAGCCCGGGCGGGGGGAACACCGGGCAGAATCGCGGGCTCAGCCATTTCCGTCGAGGATCGCCCTCACCCGGGTCTCGATCTCGAAGACGTGGGCGTCGTGCGCTCGCAGGTCGCGCAAGGCCTCAGCGAGGCGGAGCACGTACTCGGGGTTCGGACCGCTCGGCCCGACCGAGGCGACGACCTGGCGCGCGATCGCCTCGGGCTCGGCCGGGCCGAGGTAGTTCGGGTTCTCGTGCGTGGCGAGATACATGAGCGCCCGCACGCGTCCGGCCGTGGCGCGAGTGGTGGAGAGCAGCTCGATCTCGACGGTCTCGCGGTCGTACCCGCCCTGCTCACGGTGGTCGAGGCTCGCCAGGACCTCTTCGGCGTGGGCCGGGCCGACCCGGTACGCCATCCCCCAGCAGACGGCAGCGGTGTCGCGCACGAGTGTCACGACGCGCCCCGGCGCGCCCGGTACGCCCCGATGATCGGTCGAGCCCTGCCAGAATCGTCGGGCCCAGCCGCGCACGGCCGCGGGCACCCGGTCGGCGTGCACGAAGGCGGGGCGCCAGACCAGCGAGCCGTAGCCGAAGACCCAGACGTCGCTCCGCGTACCGCTCGCGTCGCCCTTCACTCCGGCTCCGGTGGCTCGTATCGGATCTCGATGACGGTGTAGGACGTGGCGCCCTTCGGCCGGACGACCTCGAATACCTCGCCTTCGACCCGCCCGAGCAGCGAGGCCCCGACCGGCGAGTCCATGCTGATGAAGCCCCGCTTCGGGTCGAACTCGTCCGGACCGACGACGCGGTAGGTCACCTCGACACCCTCCTCGTCCTCCAGCCGTACCGATGCCCCGAAGAACACCTTGCCGGCCTGCGCCCGGGGATCCGGATGCACGACGACGAGCTCGTCGAGCCGCTTCGAGAGGAAGCGCACGCGGCGGTCGATCTCGCGCAGGCGCTTCTTGCCGTAGATGTACTCGGCGTTTTCGGAACGATCGCCGAGGGCCGCCGCCGCCGAGACCTGCTCGGTGACGCGCGGCCGCTCGACCTTCCAGAGGTGGTCGAGCTCGTTCCGCAGACGCTCGAATCCTTCGGGCGTGATGTAATGGCTCTTGCGATCGTCGGACACGGCCCGACTTTCGCGCCACCTCGCAGGCCGGTCAACCGACCTGCCCCCACTCGGGTGGTCCGTCGGGCGGTCTTCAGACGCTATGCTCGCGCCATGTCAGACGAACGCTCTCCGACCGAGCTCGAGTCCGCCGCAGACGACGCCCTGGCCGCAGGGGTCGATGAGGAAGTCGAGGCCGGTCCCGCGCCCACGCCCTTCGATCATCCGCTCTTCCTGCCCGCGGTGTGCATCGCCTTCACGCTGTGGTTCGGGTACGACACGTACATCCACCCGATGGAAGAGCACATGGACTTCAACTTCTACGGCTTCCGGGTCGTGCTCGCCGCATCGGTCTGGTACGGCTATCTCGCCTTCTGCGAGATGCAGGAGCGCGTCGTGATGCCGTGGGTGCTGCCGGCGATCTTCGCCGCTCTGGCGGCCTGGCTGGGCGCCGAAGCCTTCGGGGTGATCGAGCTGCCCGAGCTGATCGAATACCCGGTGATCTCGCGCTTTGGCTTCTACCTGTCGGCCGCGATGGTGCCGATCTCGGCGCTCCGCGAGTGGCTGCGCGCCCGGCGTGCAGCCTCGCCGGCCGAGCCCGAAGCGACCACCTGAGCGCCCCGTGACGACACCCGAAGAGGAGATGGAGCGGCACGTCCGTGCCGACATCGACCGGTACGGCTGGCACGTGGCGAAGATCGAGGGCGACGACCGCGTGCCGCCCTGGGCCTTCACCATCGGGCTCGGCGACACGTTCGGTCATCCCGAGGTGCTCGCGGCGGGCATGCAGCTCGCCCAGCTGCACGCCGTGCTGAACCGGGTGGGCGATCTGCTCCGGGCGGGCAACCGCTTCGAGCCCGGGCAGCAGGTTCACAACATCCTCGAAGGTTTCGCGTGTGCCTTCAGGGCCGTCGCGCCATGCTGGCACCAGCCCTTCGCGGGCAACGCGGCGTGGCATCACCGCGACTCCGGGCTCGAGCTGCTGCAGTGCTTCTGGCCCGACCCCGAGGGCCGCTTTCCGTGGGACGAGGGCTTCCCGGCCGATCTCCTGCCCCTGCAGCCCCTGCTCTACGAGGAGGCCCCGGAGCGCGCCCTGGTGCCCTCCGTGCGCGCCACCCTCGAGCAGGAGGGCGTCCTCTAGGGGCGCGTTCCGAAGCGCCTCGAGGGCCCCCTCCGGCGCTCGATTTTCCGCTCGGATCGACCGATGCAGAGGCGGGAGCGGGCCGGCGCCACGGGCGCCGCGTCCAGAGGGGTTCCGCGTGAAGCCGCGCAAGCAGGGGACCGACGGGTCCACTCACGAGACGACGGTGACCGAGTCGGTGTCCGCCCAGAAGGCGGCCGACGTGCTCGAAGAGGCAGCCTCGGAAGGGACCGAGGCCAAGCCCCTGACACGCTCGTGGACCGGCCGGAACCGCGCTCGCGTCGGCGTCGGCGACGTCGTGCGGGGTCGCCACACGTACAAGCTCGTGCGACGGCTCGGGGCCGGTGGCTTCGGATCGGTCTTCCTCGCCGATCTGATCAAGCTCGACACGCGCGTCCCGATCGACGAGCGGCCGCCGCAACAGGTCGCGGTGAAGGTGCTCGGCGAGACCGAGAACCGACAGGCGATGGCCGGGCTCAAGCGTGAGCTGGCGGCTCTTCGCTCGATCGATTCCCCAAGGATTCCGCGACTCTATGACTGGAGCCTCGAGGGAGACCTCGCGTTCTCGGTCGTCCAATACTACCCGGGCGGCAGCCTGGCCGACGCCTTGCCGCTGGTCGGACAGCTCGAGGAGGAGCAGATCTGGCGGCTGCTCTCCGATCTGCTGACCGCGCTGTCCGCCGCCCACCGCGCCTCGATCCTGCATCTCGACGTGAAGCCGTCGAACGTGCTGCTCGACGGCAACGGCGGCTACGTGCTCACCGACTTCGGGGTCTCTCACTCGTCGCGCATGTCGAAGGGCCTGTTGCACCAGGGCCGGATCGCGGTCGGCCTGGGCACGCACGGCTATCGGGCGCCCGAGCAGGCGAACATGACGATCCAGTCGTTCGATCTGCGGACGGATCTCTGGGGCGTCGGGGCGACGGCCTGGGCCTGCTACACGGGCATCGACCTCAACAAACGCGCCGACGTGCTGCGCGACGGTGACGAGGGCAACGTGTTCGGGCTGCAGCGCGTCTCGGACGTGCACCTGTACTGCCCGCCACAGCTCGAAGAAGTGATCATGGGCATGCTCTTCATCGACCCGGCCCGACGGCCAGGCGGCTCGAGCGAGGTGCTGACCCAGCTCGACGCCATCGCCCGGGGCTTCGGGCTCGACTCGCAGATGGTCGCCTCGGCGCGGCGTGATCGCGCGAACCCGCGCGAGATCCGCGCGGTGATCGAATCCCTGGTCGACCCGCTCTGGGCGAGCATCTGTCGCGCGCCGGGCTTCGAGCGCTACTTCGTCAAGTACGAGGCCGGCGACCTGATCTCGGCCAGCGGCGAGGCCACGCACCACACGTTCCTGCTGCTTCAGGGCGAGGTCGAGATCGAGCGAGACGGGCGCGTGATCGACGTCGAGACGCGCGAGGGCTCACTCATGAGCGCGATCTCGACGCTCACCGGCGCTGCGCGCACGGTGACGATGCGAGCGAAGGGGCCCGTCTGGGTCTGCATCTTCAACGAGGCCGAGCTCGAGCAGCTCGTGACGTGCAACTCGTCGGTCGCCGTGCGGATGATCCGCACCATGGCGAATCGCATCGCGAACGGTCCGCCCCGGAGCGATTCGTAGCCACCGCCCGCCCTGGTCAGGGCCGGCGCGGCGCCACCCGCGTCATCGGCCAGACCGTCGGCCCGCCGACGATCTTGAGCGGCTCGAGCAGCTCGAAGCCGTGCCGCCGGTAGAAGGGGATGTTGTCCTCCTTCGACGACTCGAGATAGGCGGGTAGCCCCCGCGCGTCGCACATCCGCAGCACGGGCCCGAGCAGCGCGCTGCCGACGCCCTCCCCCTGGTGCGCCGGATCGGTGCCGATCAGCGGCAGGTAGACGTGGGGGTCACGCGGGTGCCGCGCCTCGATGGGCGCGAAGCCCCGGCCGATGACCGAGGCGCGCCGGCCCAGCAGCCGCAGCATGCCGAGCTTGAAGCCGAGGTCTTCGAGGAGCCCGAGCCGGAGACGGTCCGGGCGCCAGAGCGCGACGCCGCGCATGGCGTCGTCGGTGAGCACCGCGCCGTGACGAAGCATCTGCCGCGCGAACATCTCGAACATGCCGGGGCTGCGGCGCTCGCGTTGCTCGGCGTCGGGAAAGATCCACTCGTAGACGGGGTCGTCCTGGAAGGCCCGGGCGAGCACCCGGGCGAGCGCGGGTACCTCGCGGCGCGTGGCGAGCCGGACGCCGAACGCATCGGGCAGGCCCAGGCTGAAGGCGTCGAGCGGATCCAAACGCGGCCTCTCATCGAACGTCGATCGCGTCGGTCGCGGAGTCCTTTGCCGACCCGGGTCGACGGCTATGCTGCGGCCGATCGACTGGCCCGCGACCCGCCTCGGGCAGAGCCGCGCATACCGGAGCCCGCCTGCATGCCGCCCGCACGCTACGCCACCGCCCCGATCCCGTCCACGACGATGCCGAAGGGGCTGCCCTACATCCTGAGCAACGAGGTGGCCGAGCGCTTCAGCTACTACGGCATGCGCACGATCCTCGTGATCTTCATGACGCAGCACCTGATGGGCGAAGGCGGCGCGCACGACCTCATGACCGAGGCCGAGGCGAAGGTCTGGTACCACAACTTCTCGTCGGCCGTGTACTTCACGCCGATCTTCGGCGCGCTGCTCGCGGACATCTTCCTCGGCAAGTACCGCACGATCCTGAGCCTCTCGGTCGTGTACTGCCTGGGCCACCTCGCGCTCGCCCTCGACGAGACGCGGCTCGGGCTCTCCGTGGGGCTCACGCTGATCGCGATCGGCTCCGGCGGCATCAAGCCGTGTGTCTCCGCCCATCTCGGTGATCAGTTCGGGCAGACCAACGGGCACCTGCTCTCGCGCGCCTACTCGTTCTTCTACTTCGGCATCAACCTCGGCGCGATGGTCTCGACCCTGCTCACGCCTGTGCTGCTCGACCGGATCGGCCCCCACGTCGCCTTCGGTCTGCCCGGTCTGCTGATGCTGATCGCGACGATCGTATTCTGGGGCGGGCGGCGCGAGTTCGTCCACGTGCCGCCGGGCGGCGCGCAGTTCGCCCGCGAGCTCTTCACGGCGGACACCCTGCGTGCGCTGGCGCGGCTCTGCGTGCTGTACGTCTTCGTCGCGCCGTTCTGGAGCCTCTTCGACCAGACCGGCTCGTCCTGGGTGTTCCAGGCACAGCAGATGGATCGGCACCTGTTCGGCATCGAGTGGCTGCCGTCGCAGTTCCAGGCGATGAACCCGCTGCTCGTCATGCTGCTCATCCCCTTCTTCAGCTTCGTGGTCTTCCCCTTCGTCGAGCGCTTCGTCCGGGTGACGCCGATGCGGAAGATCGCGACGGGCTTCTTCATCACGGCCGCCGCGTTCGGCATCAACGTGCTGATCGAGGTGTGGCTCGCCGCCGGGCAGACGCCCAGCATCGCATGGCAGATGCTGGCCTACGTGATCCTCACGTCGGCCGAGGTGCTCGTCTCGATCACCGGGCTCGAGTACTCGTACACCCAGGCGCCGCTGCGGCTGAAGAGCGTCGTGATGTCGCTCTACCTGATGAGCGTATCGCTCGGCAATCTCTTCACGTCGATCGTGAACGAGGTGATCCAGGACGAAAACGGCGAGAGCGTGCTCGACGGCACCGAGTACTTCCTGTTCTTCACCGGTGTGATGCTGGTGAGCGCCGTGATCTTCGTCCCCGTCTCCGCGCGCTTCCGCGACCGCACCGTGCTGCAGGAGGAGGCGATGCACGTCCCGGAAGGGGCGCACGTGCCCGAGCCTCCGCCGGTCGATTGAGACGGGCGGGCGACCGGCTAACGTCTCGTGATGTCAGAGCACCACGCCGACCACGACCACGACGGCCTGCTGCCCACCCTCGGCCTGCTGGTGAACCCCTCGTCCGGCCGAGATGCCCGGCGCATCTTCGCGCGTGCCGATCGCTCGACGATCGAGAGCAAGCGCAACCAGGTCGAGCGGATTCTCGTCGGCGCCGCCTCGGGTGGCGTGAAGAAGACGATCTTCGGCCGCGAGCCGTTCCGTGTGGCCGAGCACGCGAGCGACGCCCTCGGCGTCCACATGCACCGCGAGATCATCGATACCGGCGGCCACTGCAACTGGCGCGACACCGAGAGTGCCGTGCAGCAGATGCGCGCCGCAGGCTGCGGGGCGCTGGCCGTGCTCGGTGGCGACGGCACGAACCGCATCGTCGCCCGCACCTGGCCGGACGCACCGATCCTCCCGCTCTCGACCGGTACCAACAACGTGTTTCCGCAGATGCTCGAGGCGACGGTGGCCGGTGCCGCGGCGGGTCTGGTCGCGAGCGGCCTCGTGCCCCTCGAAGAGGCCGCGCGGCGCGCCAAGGTCGTGCGCATCGAGATCGACGACGAGCCCGACGACCTCGCGCTCGTCGACGCCGTGATGCTCGTCGGCGACAAGATGGGGAGCTACCTCCCGGTCGATCCGAAGCACATGCGCGCGCTCGTGCTGACCACCGCGAAGCCCGACGCCGTGGGCATGTCCCCCGTCGGTGGCCTGCTCCGCCCGACCGGGGCCGAGGAGGACGCGGGGCTCGTCGTCCAGTGCACGGAGACCTGCGACGATGGTCGCCCGTTGCTCGCACCGGTATCGCCGGGGCTCTACCGCACCGTGCACGTCCGCGAGCATCATCGGCTCGCGCTCGGCGAGCGCATCGAGGTGCACGGACCGGGGCTGCTCGCCTTCGATGGCGACCGCGAGCGCGAGCTGGCGCCCGGTCAGACGGCCCGGCTGCGTGTCGAGCGCGACGGACCCTGGGTGATCGACGCCGGCCGTGCCCTGGCGGCAGCCGCGCGCGAGGGTGTCTACCTCGACCGCAAGGACTGGCAGGACGAACGCTCGAAGGGGGGCGGTCTCGGCTGCTGCTGAGCTCGGGCCCCTCCCCACTGGACGCCCGCCCACGCCCCGGCGAAACTCGCCGCATGTCCGACGACCCGAACGAGCTCGAAGCGCAGATCGACGCCGCTCGCGCCCTCGTCGACGCGGCGGAGCGCGTCTCCGTCCTGACTGGCGCGGGCATCTCCACGGACTCGGGCATCCCCGACTTCCGAGGGCCGCAGGGTGTCTGGACGAAGAACCCCGAGGCCGAGAAGATGGCCACGCTCCAGCACTACATGAGCGACCCCGAGATCCGGGCGCGGTCCTGGCAGATGCGGCTCGCCATGGCCGATCGCGCGAACCGCCCCAACGCCGGCCACCGCGCCCTGCTCGCCCTCGAGCGCCGCGACAAGCTCCACACCGTCATCACCCAGAACGTCGATGGACTGCATCACGACGCCGGTCAGGACCCCGAACGCGTGGTCGAGATCCACGGCACGATGCGCGAGGTCACGTGCATGGCATGCGGCGACCGCCAGCCGATGGCGCCGGTCATGCAGCGCGTGCTCGATGGCGAGACCGACCCCTCGTGTAAGGGGTGCGGCGGCATCCTGAAGTCGGCGACGATCTCGTTCGGCCAGGGCCTCGTTGCCGAGGATCTGGAGCGCGCCGAGGTGGCGGCCCGTAGCTGCGACGTGATGATCGCCGTCGGCACCACCCTCGGCGTCTACCCCATCGCGGCGGTCGTGCCGATCGCAGCCGAGTGCGGCGCGCGCATCGTCATCGTGAACGCCGAGCGCACCGAGATGGATGCGCTCGCCGACGTGATCGTCCGCGGCTCGATCAGCGACGTGCTGCCGAAGATCCTGCGCGCTGACGAAGATTGAGCGCCGGCGTCCCGCCTAGAATTTGTCCGGGCGAATCATCGCGTCGGTGCCGCCGTCGGCGTACCAGATCGAGCCGTGCACGAACGCGGTACCCGGCCCGAGCAGGAACTCGATGACGCCCGCCATCTCGTCGGCCTCGGCCCAGCGCCCGAGCGGGACGGGCAGGCCCCGGATCGCCTCGCCCGCCCCCGGCGTCTCGAGCCCGCCCTCGAGCAGCGGGGTCTTGGTCGGGCCGGGGCAGATGGCGTTCAGGCGCACGCCCGCCTCGCCCCAGCTCTCGGAGCGACGACGCACCGCTCGGGCCACGGCGTTCTTCGAGGCGAGGTACGCCATCTGGCCGCTGTCCTTGGCGAGGGTCTCTGCGAGAGCGGTCTTCTCGTCGCCCTCGAGGCACGCCGTCACGATCTCGCCATCGGCGATGAACTCGGACATGGCCGCGCTATTCGACGCGATGACCACGACGGCCGGATCGTCCCCGCGCTGGAAGCCGGGCAGCAGACCGTCGATCAGCTCGACGGCGCCGAAGTAGTTGACCGAGACCACCTTGCCGATGTCGGCGACGTGGCCGCCGAGGCCGGCGCAGAAGGCGCCGCGATCGAGCCTGCCCGCGGAGAGACCCAGCACGTCCTCGATCGCCTTCCTGCGCCCGTCGGCGGTCGAGAGGTCGGCGATCACCTCGGCGTCCTTGATGTCGACGCCGATCACCTCGAGGCCCTGCGCCTCGAGCCGCTTGCGCGTGGCCGCGCCGATCCCCGTGGCGCATCCCGTCACGACCGCCTTGCCCATGTGCTCTCTCCTCCGAATCGAAGGTGCGGATATAGCCCAGGCCGCGGGGCGATCCACGCGTCGGGGCGACCGTGCGCAGGGCCCCGACACGGGGTACACCCTCGTTCGCCCTCCCATTCGAGGACTCAAGGCCGCTCCCGTGCGGCTCGCTGCCATGCCCCTTCCCCGCTTCGATCTGAGCGCTCCGGACGACCGCCGCCGCTGGGCGGATCGACTCACCGCCCTGCGCGCGACGGCGACGACCTCGACCGAGGCCGCCGACGCGGTCGCAGGCATCGTCGAGGACGTCCGCACCCGCGGCGACGACGCCGTCGTCGACTACATGCGCCGCTGGACCGACCCGGACTTCTCGGCCGAGCGCATCCGCGTGAGCGACGACGAGCTCGACGCCGCGCTGGCGGCGTTCGACCCGGAGCTCAAGGCCGCGCTCGAGGCCTCGATCGAGAACGTCCGCATCTACCAGCAGCACGTGATGCCGGTCGCGCCCGAGCCGATGCAGCTCGCCGGCGCCGAGGTCGGCATGCGCTTCACGCCGGTGGCGAGCGCGGGCTGCTGCGTGCCCGGCGGTACTGCGGTGCTCGTCTCGACGCTGCTGATGCTCGCAGTGCCCGCGATCGTGGCGGGCGTACCCGCGTCGTCGGTCGCGGCGATCCATCCGCCGCCCACGCGCCGCGAGGGCGAGGCCACGAGCGACGTGTCGCCCGTCGTGCTGGCCGCGTGTCGCATGCTCGGGGTCGAGACGCTCTATCGCATCGGTGGCGCCCAGGGCGTGGCCGCCCTCGCCTACGGCACCGAGCGGGTCACGCCCGTCGAGATGATCGCCGGTCCGGGCAACGTGTACGTCCAGCTCGCGAAGCAGCGGGTCAATGGCGTGACCGGCACCGACGGCGGCTTCTACGGCCCGAGCGAGATCGTGACGGTCGCGGACGAGAGCGCCGATCCGGCGTGCGTGGCGGCGGATCTCATGGCCCAGGCCGAGCACGATCCCGGCAAGTGCTTCGTGGTGGCGTGGTCGGCCGAGGTGCTGGGTCGCATCGAGGCGGAGCTGGATCGCCAGCTCGCCGAGCGGGGACGCGCGCCGGCGATCGAGGTGGCGCTGCGCGACGACTCGGCTGCGCTGCTCGTCGCGAACGAGGACGAGGCGGCCGAGGTCGCCGACGCGATCGCCGCCGAGCACGTGAGCCTCGCGGTCGCCGACCCCGACGCGTGGCTGTCACGCCTCGCGAATGGCGGCGAGTTCTTCCTGGGTGACCAGACGCCAGTGGCGGCCGGTGACTACTACGCGGGGCCCAGCCATTGCCTGCCGACGGGCACCACCGCGCGCTTCGCGAGCGGGATCAGCGTCTACACGTTCCTCAAGCGCACCGGCACCGTCCGCTATCGCGAGGGCATGCCGGGGCGCGCGATCGACGTCATCGACCGGCTCGCCACGCTCGAGGGGCTCGACGCCCACGCCGCGTCGGTGCGCGTGCGGCGAAGGCTCGATGACTGAGCGCGACGACGGGGCCACCGTGGTCGAGGGCTGGTCGCCGCGACCGGCACCGACCGGGGCCTCGCTCGCCGGGCGCACGATCGAGCTCGAGACTTTCGAAGCCGATCGCCATTCGCGTGCCCTCTTCGATGCGATCTGCGGTGACGGACGCGAAGATCTCTGGAACTTCATCCCGTTCGGTCCGTTCGCGTCACCGGAGGCGCTCGGGGACGCCTTCGCGGGCATGAACGCGCTCGGCGAGTGGGTGACCTACGTCGGGCGGGAGCCGGGCAGCGGTCGGCTGCTGGGCACCGCGAGCCTCATGGCGAATCGCGGCGCGCACGGCGTGTCGGAGGTCGGCTGCGTCATCTATGCGCCGGGGCTCAAGCGCACCACCGCCGCCACCGAGCTGCAGTACCTGCTCGCGTGCCACGTCTTCGACGACCTGGGCTACCGCCGCTACGAGTGGAAGTGCGACGCGCGCAACGCGGCGTCGAGAAGCGCGGCCGAGCGCCTGGGCTTCACGTTCGAGGGCGTGTTCCGCCAGCACATGGTGGTCAAGGGCCTGAACCGCGACACGGCGTGGTTCTCGATGACGGACGGCGAGTGGCCGGTGATCCGAGGGGCGTTCGAGGCGTGGCTGGCACGCGAGAACTTCGATGCGGGCGCGCGACCTCAAAGGCCCCTCGCGGAGCTCCGAGCCGAGATCGGGGCAATCTGACCCGGTCGAATGGCTGGGCTCCTTCACGACTTGAATTCGGGTACCCGGGGAGGACCTAGACCCGTCACGAGAGGCATTCCACCTCTCGGCGAGTGGAGGGGTCCCGATGAATGTCATTCACGCGACACGAGCGGTGCTGGTCGTTCTCTCGAGCATCGGTCTGCTACTGACGAACGTCGCCTGCAAGGACGACAAGAAGTCGGCGCCCGTTCGCATCGTCACCAGCGGCGGCAGCGGTGACGTCGGCGTCGGCGGCATCGGGGGGCCCGGTGGCGATCTCCTGCTCTTCATCGACTCGGGCGGCGATGGCGCGATCGACATCGACCGGAGCGGGAAGGCGCCAGCGAGCTTCACGCCGAGCACGCCGCCGGCGTTCGACCCGGGCCCCAATGGCATCGTGATCGACAGCGACGTGACGGTCGTGCTCGCCACGGTGGAGCCAGCGCTCGGCGTGCTCTACGCCATGGCCAACGATCCGAGCCTCTACGAGTCGGACGACAACGGCGCAATCGGGGACGAGCCGCCGATCTCGTCGATCGAGATCGAGTCGACTGGCCGCCTCGTGCTTCCCCTCAACATCGGCGTGATCAGCACTGCTGGCTTCGACTTCTCGCACGACGTCCTGAACGACGGCCTCATCACGACGGTGGACGCCAGCGCCTTCTTCCGAGGCAGCCTGCTGCTGACTGCCGAGAGCTATCGCGGTAGCGGTGCGATCGAGACCTTCGGCGAGCTCCCGGGACAGTCGGGCGGCTCGATCGGCGTCGAGGTCCGCACGGGCAACGGCTACAACTCCGGCCACTGGCGCACCTTCGGCGCGGACGATCCCGTCAATGATGGCGGCGATGGAGGCCCCATCCACTTCACGGCGACCGCCGGCAACTTCGCCTCGTTCATCGAGAACACGGGCGACATGGACGCCCGCGGCGGATCCGCGATCGGCCTCGATGGGATCGGCGGAGGGGGTGGGATCATCCTGATCCAGGCGTTCGCGGACGTCTCTAACTCCGGCGACCTCACGACCACGGGTGGGGACGGCATCGATCTCGCCGGCGGAGCCGGGACGATCACCCTCGAGACCCTCTACGTCGGCGAGGTGCGGAACACCGGCCATCTCGAGGCCGCGGGTGGCTGGGCGAGCAACGCGCCCGGTGGACCGGGTGGCCAGATCTCTCTCGTCGCTGTGGGCAGCGACGTGCGCTCGAGCGGGTGCCTCCACACCTACGGCGGCGACGCAGTGCAGACCGACATGCCCGGTGGCCCCGGCGGCGGTGTCCAGCTCGCGGTCTCACCGGGCATGGACGGCGTGCCGACGCCAGCGGGCGACATCTGGCTCTCCGGCGCGATCGACGCCGGCGGCGGCCACGGCATGGGCACGGGCGGCGACGGAGGGCCCGGCGGCCCGTTGCGCGTCGCCATCGACAACTCGGCCTCCGGAGACGATCAGTCGATCTTCCTGCGTGGCTACAGCCCGATCGAGGGGCGCGGCGGAGACGCCTTCGAAGGAGGCCCGGGCGCGCTCTTCCTGGCCGACGTCGCCGCGAACCGTGTCGATCCACGGACGGGACCGTTCACCTCGCAAGCGACCATCGACGTCTCCGGGGGCGATGCCGAGCCGACGGCCGGGGCGTCCATCGGCGGGCCGGGCGGCAACGTCGTCATCCAGGCAGGCACGATCAGCTACGGCACGGTCGACGTGTCCGGCGGTACGGGTTTCGCGCCCGGGCCCGACGGCACCGCGACGCCCGAGACCTGAGACACGGCGAGCTCCGACGAACAAGAAGAAAGGCCCCGCACTCCGAGACGAGTGCGGGGCCTTCGTGTACCTGGAGCGCGAGACCGGATTCGAACCGGCGACCGCTTGCTTGGGAAGCAAGAGCTCTACCAACTGAGCTACTCGCGCAGCGCCGACGATGGTACGCCGGAGGCGTGTGCTCGCAAGCCCGCGCGCCTGGCCGTGTTAGGTTCCCGCCATGTCCGAGTCGAAGCCCTCCTGGCGGCGCGGGTGGCGGCTCGCCGTGCTCGTGACGAGTCCGCTCTGGCTCCTCGGCCTGCTCTTTGGCGTCGGCGAGGGCGTGATGCGCGCCATCCACAGCCATGACCCATCGTCGTTCCCTGCGGCCATGACGGCGAGGCCGGCCGAGGGCGCGACCACCGAGGACGGCCTCCCGATCTTCGGCAGGATCAAGCAGCTGCGTGCGCCGAACGTGCACGGCGTGTTCCGCGGCCAGATCCACCGGACCGACTCGATCGGCTTTCGCGGCCCGCAGCGCGAGGCCGAGGGCGCGCCCGGCACGCGGCGCGTGCTCGTCACCGGCGACTCGATCGCCATGGGGAGCGGGGTCGAGGAGTTGGCGGCCTTTCCCATGGTCACCGAGCGCTGGCTCCGCGAGCACGCCTCGCCGCCCGACTGGGAGGTCGTGAACACGGCGCTCGCAGGCATGAACCTGAGGGGGGCGCTCGACCGGCTCGAGCAGGGGATCGCGGCCTACGGCGGTGACCTCTACGTCTACCCGTTCGTCCCCAACGACATCGAAGGCAAGCACTACGAGCGCTTCCCCGCCGAGCGCACGGCGCTCGACCTCGTCAAGGAAGGAGGCTGGGCCGCGCGGTCGGACTCGGCCTTGATCCGCGTGGTCGCGTGGGAGTGGCTCGATCTCTGGGATCGCATCCACGCGTTGAACGCGGCGCACTACACCCGCGAGATCCACTTCAACTACTTCGAGAATCCGCCGGCCTGGGCGGAGCTTGCCCTCGGACTCGATCGCCTGGCCCAGCTCGGCCGAACGCACGACCGCTGCGTCGTCGTGCTGATCCAGACCCGGCTGGTCGCGCTCGACCCCGACGAGCACCCCTTCCTCGCGATCTACGACAAGGCTGCCGCCGCCGCGCGCCTTCGCGGCTTCCACGTGGTCGAGACGCGCGACGTGTTCCTCGGCCGCGACCCCGCGGAGATCCGCTACTCGCAGCTCGATCCGCACCCGAACGACACCGGCCATCGCCTGCTCGGCGAGGCGCTGGGCGAGGGGATCCGCGCCCTGCCCGACTCCTGCTGGTCGCGCTGAATCGCTCGCTGGGCGCTCAGCTCGTCGCGGGGCCGACGTCGGGCTCCACCGCGACCGCGCGCTTCAGCGCGAAGCCGAACGTCACGAGCGCGCCGATCGAGAGCAGCCCCGCCGCGAAGTGCGCAGCCCCTGGAAAGAAGAACGGCGCGCCGTCGCTCGTGAACGCGTGAAAGAGACGCGTCATGACGAGCGGCGAGAAGATCATCGTGAGCGACATGATGCTCGACATCGCGCCCTGCAGCTCACCCTGGGCGTCGCCGGGCACCGCGTTCGACATGATCCCGCGAAGCGCCGGCATGCCGAGGCCACCGAGCGCGAACGGCACCATGCACGCGAGGAAGAGCCATTGATTGGGCGCGAGCGCGAAGCCGACGAAGCCGAGCGCCATCATGGTGAAGCCCAGTCGCGTGGTGCGCTCCTCGCCGAGCACCGGGATCACCCGCCGGATCAGCAGCGCCTGCACGATGACGTTCAGCACCCCGAAGACGCCGAGGGAGAGGCCCACCTGCCCCACGGTCCAGTCGAACTTCATCATCGTGAAGTAGGTCCAGACCGACGGATTCGCGTCGTGGGCCATCTGATAGAAGACGAGCACGACGAAGAGACCGATCACCATCGGGAAGCGCTGCATCGCCTGCAACGAGCCGACGGGGTTCGCGCGCGCGAGGCTGAAGGGCCGCCTGCGCTCGGGCTCGAGGCTCTCGGGGATGACGAGCAGGCCGTACACGACGTTCGCGGCGGCGAGGCCCGACGCGGCGAAGAACGGCACTCGCGCACCATAGGTGCCGAGCACGCCGCCGATCACCGGCCCGAGGATGAAGCCGAGCCCCCAGGCCGCACCGATCAGCCCGAAGTTCTGGGCGCGCTCCTCGGGTGGCGTGACGTCGGCGATGTACGCGTTGGCCGTTGCGCCGGTCGCCCCGGCGATGCCCGCGACGGCGCGCCCGGCGAAGAGCCAGCCGATCGTCGGCGCGAGCGCCATCAGGAGGTAGTCGATCGCGTACGCGCCGAGCGAAGCGAGCAGCACGGGTCGGCGGCCGAAGCGATCCGACAGGTTGCCCAGCACCGGGGCGAACAGGAACTGCATGAAAGCGAAGACGAAGATCAGCCAGCCGCCGTAGAGCGCGGCGTCCGACAGTCCCTGCCCCGTCAGCTCGACGACGAGCTCGGGAATCACGGGGATGATGATGCCGAACCCGATGGTGTCGAGGAGCACCGTCACGAGCACGAAGGCGAGCGCGCGCCGGCCGGCAACGGGCGGGTTCTTGGACACCGGACGATCCTAGCAGCGCGAGATCCGCACGCGGATCTCAGCGGGCCCTCCCGCGGCGCTACTCCTCGATCAGCTCCACGAAGAGGTCGTCGAGGTCCTGCACGACGGTCTGCCCGCCCGTCTCGGCCTCGAGCTCGGGCTCGTCGGAGAGCACGATCTGCGTCGCCTCGGCGCCCATCGGCGCCGCGTTGTTCGTCGCCTCGAAGGCGGGCAGCTGATCGCTCGCCAGCGCGGGCTCGGGCGCGCCGAACTCGGCGTCCATCAAGGTCGTGAGCTCGGCGTCGGCCGTCGTCGGCTTCTCGATGAAGGCGTCGAGGTCGGTCCCCGACGAGATCACGGTGCCCTGGGCGCTGGTCGCCGACTCGTGTCCGCCGCCGAACAGCGCGTCGCCCGTCATGTCTGGCTGCGGCGGCGGAATCGGGCGCTCGAAGGCGGCGGCCAGCTCGGCAGGCGGCGCGACGGCCGGGCCCAGGCTCGTGTGGGTCGAGCCGGGATCGGCGCCGATCGCGAGATCGCCTGCGGCGCGCTCGACATCCGACGGCTCGATCGAAGGACGTCCTGCGAGGAACGCCTCGAACAGCGCGTTGTCGACGAGCGTATTGATGATACGGGGGCGGCCCCGGCTGTACTTGAGCAGGGTCTCTGCCGCGGCAGGCGGCACGATGTTCGGCTGGCCACCGGCGAGACCGATGCGGTGATACAGGTAGGCGGTGATGTTCGCGAGATCGAGCGGCTGGAGCCGGACCCGCACGTCGACCCGCTGATGCAGAGACGACTCGCCCTGCAGCCGATCCTCGAGATCAGTCGATCCGACGAGCACGAGAGACAGCAGCCCGCGGTCCTCGTACTCGAGGCTCAGCAGGCCGCCGATCTCGGCGAGCGCCTCG
>CAYYSY010000161.1:0-13942 GCA_964474355.1 uncultured Spirochaetaceae bacterium
CGTCGGCACCGCTCTCCAGCACCCAGTCGAGGCCCGTGATGCCGCAGTCCATCACGCCCTGCTCGATGTAGCGCGCCATCTCCTGGGGCCGGATCAGGATGCACTCGATCTCGGCGTCGTCGATCGTCGGGTAGTACGACCGCGAGGCGACCCGGATCTGGTAGCCCGCCTTCGCGAAGAGCTGGAGGGTCGTGTCCTGCAGGCTGCCCTTGGGCAGCGCCAGCATCAACTTCTTCGCGTCGCCGTCGCTCACTTCTTGTAGACCTCGTCGGGATCGAAGACCTGCTCGCCCACGTCCTCGACGCGGCCCTGGTCGATGCGCCGGAAGAAGCAGTTGCGCTTGCCGGTGTGGCACGCCGCGCCCCCGATCTGCTCGACCTTCAGCACCAGGGCGTCACCGTCGCAATCGACGTAGAGGCCCTTCAGCTTCTGGACGTTCCCGCTCTCCTCGCCCTTGTGCCAGAGCTTCTTGCGGCTGCGGCTCCAGTACACGACCTCGCCGACCTCGAGCGTGCGAGCGAGCGACTCGGCGTTCATGTACGCGACCATCAGGACCTCGCCCGTGGCGTCGTCCTGGGCGATGGCGGTGACCAGACCGCCGCCCTTTTCGAAGTCGATGATGTCAGTGGGATCCATGGGGGGCGCAGCCTAACGGGCGCCCCTTTCGGTCGCCAGCCGCGCGAGAAGCGCGTACAGCTCCTCGAACCGCTCCCCGGGGGCGTATGCCCTGACCGGCGGCTTCGATCGCGCCCGGCGCCCGAAGCGCTTGCGTGGCGCCGATTCGGGGACGCTCTGCTGCTCGAGCTTCAGCACGCCTCGGCCACAGAGCAGATCGGCTGCGTTGTCGAACGTCGCTGGGTTCGCCGCCTCGCCGCACTCGGCATCGCCGAGCAACACGGCGCGGTCGAATGCCGCCTGCGCGACACCCGAAAGGGACTTCCGCTCGATCGGCTCCTCCGCCTCGACGATCGCACGGAACGTCGCCTCGTAGCACTCGATCGCGCCGCGGGTCTGCCGCTCGAGGCACTCCAGCATCGGGTCGCCGCGACCTGTGGAGAGGTACACGCCGCCTTCGACCTCGACCCAGCCGGCGCGCTCGAAGAAGCCGAGGAAGGCGTCGATGCGCTCCTCGCTGCGCTCGGTGACCGGGACGAAGGTCTCGCGGTAGAGCAGCTCGCACCAGAAACGCACGTCGTCGCCGAGCTGGGCGCGCGTCGCGCCGCGCAGCACGCCGCGCGCGAGCACGCTCGGCACGGTCAGGTAGTGCGCGAGCGAGTTGCGATAGATGTCGAGCGCACGGCGCCGAGACGGGTCGTAGAAGAGGATGTCCCCTTCGCCGCCCTCTGCCCCCTTGATGAGATCGGCGCGCAGCAGGAACGCGATCGAGTCGGAGAAGTCATCGACGTCGGCCTGCAGCGCCGACGTGCACGCGACCCCTTGCAGCTCGAGCAGCCCCACCATCTGCTGCACGCGCTCCACGAGCTCGGCGCGGCGCAGACCACGATGCGGACTGCCGAGCAGCACGGCCGCGGCGACCGAGGTCGCGTTGACGACGAACGACCAGTTGATGCGCTCGACGAGCCGATGGCCGAGGTCGTCGATGAAGGCGCGTCGCTCCTCCAGCACCGGGTCGCTCTCCTGGCCTTCCGCGTCGGTCTCGCCCGAGACGAGCTGATCGATCTCGCCGACGACGCTCGCCGCGAAGCGCTCGCGTCGCTCCCCGAGCGACTCGGCGAGCGAGATCGGCTCGCTGAAGTGGACGTGCACCGAGCCGAAGCGGCGCTCGAGCACCTTCCGCGCCTTGAAGAGGGAGAGCATGCTCTCCTGGGTCTTCTTCTCGCCCTCGAGCTCGCCGACCATCCCCGACTCTTCGACCAGCCGCTCGTACGTGATCGCGATCGGCACGATGTAGAGGTCGCGGCGGCTGCTCTCGAGGAATGCGTCGACGTCCCAGGTCAGCATGCCCAGACGCGGCGCGAGGGTCTTGCCCGTGCGCGAACGGCCGCCCTCGATGAAGAACTCCTGGTTGTATCCATCGCGCACCAGGTAGGCGACGTAGGCGCGGAAGACCTGCTTGTAGAGCGGATCGTCGAAGGACTTCCGCAGGAAGAATGCCCCCGACGCGCGAAAGAGGAGACCAAAGGGCCCAAACGCCATGTTCTCGCGCGCCGCGATGTGCGGCGGCACGAGGTGGTTGCGATAGAAGAGCCAGCTGACGATCAGGAAGTCGAAGTAGCTGCGATGGCTCGGCACGAGCACGAGCGGGTCGCTCTTCGCGACCTCCACGGCCTTCTCGAGGCCGGTCACCTCGAAGGACGAGAAGAGGCGCCGGAAGACCAGAGTCGCCGCCCCAGCCATCAGCGCGAGCAGGGTCGAGTTCATGCGCGCAGCGATCTCGCGCACCATCTTCTCGACCTCGCGCTCCGCGCGCTCGGGCGACGACTTTCGATCGCGCGCCCACTGCGCCATCGCCGAGCGCACGCCCCGATCTTCGAGCACCTCACGGAGCACGTGCTGCGGCGAACGCAGGGTCGGGCCGACGACGACCTTCTCCTCCCGGTAGAGGTGGATCAGGATCGAGCGGCGCACCGTGCGCGCCAGCCGTTCGGGGCTGTCGTCGGGGCGCGAGGCCGCAAAGCCATTCACGTCGATCTCATCGCCCACCTTCACGGAGAGGGAGCGGTACGTCGCGAGGAACGACGTGACCTTCGCGAGATCGGAGGGACGCGCGAGACTGCCGTAGTCGAGGTTGAGGAAGCGACTCTCGCGCCGAGGCCCCTTTCGCCAGAAGATCGACAGCGGGACGATCGAGACCGGCGTGCCGTTCTCGTTCGCCTCGCGCACGACCTCGAGCAATAGATCGAGCTCGTCGCGCCGCTGGGGCTGCTTGCGCACCCCGCGCAGGAACGTCCTCAGCCTTCGAGTCCGAAGGAAGAGGAACACCGAGCCGCGCTCGCGCACGAGCGCACGCACGCGGCTGCACTCTTCGCTGTGGCGGATCTCGACGGGTGCACCGCGGCGCCGGGTGAAGACCTGCTTGAGGATCGTGAAGAGCGGCTTGTAGTAGTAGAAGACGATGCCGTTGGCGAAGCTCGAGAGCCGCAAGCTGTCGCGCAGGAAGAGCCAGTTGAAGAGCAGGTAGTCGAGGCGGCTCGAGTACCGCATCACGTAGACGACGGCGCCCTTCTCCTCGAGCGCTCGCAGCCGTTCGACCTGCTTCGCGTCGAGATCGAAGTGCCCGAAGAACCGGCGACTGAACCAGCGGAAGAAGATGTTGAAGCGCGTTGCCATCGACGAGGTCGGATCGGCGCTCGGCGCGAGCCCACCCGCCTCGAGCGAGGCGACCGGCGGATCAGGCTTGTCGTCGTGGCCGCGACCGTCGAGGGCGATGACGGCAGGGGCCGAGGGCCCGCCCCCTGCTTCGGGCATCGAATCGGATTCTGCGCTCTTGGAGGGCTCGTCGGACATCTTGGGCCGTTTGTACCACGGGCCCTCTGGGGCAGCAATGAAGAGCGAAGGCCGATGAGGTCCTGCACCTCACCGGCCTTCGCGAATTCGCACGGTTGCTGCCACTGCCGCTATTCGGGCAGCAGGATCTCGCCGGCCTTCATCTGGTCCGCGATCTCCTGGGGCGTCCACAGCCCCCCGTCGTCTTCCTTCGTGATGCCGGCCGCGGTCACGACCTTCATCTCCGCGATGCGCCCGCCGCCGCAGAAGAACGTCGTGCCGTTCTGGTCCTTCGAGAGATCGCTCGCGAGATACGTGAGCAGAGGCGACACCAGGTTCGGCGCGTACTTCTTGGCGGCAGCCTCCTGATCGAAGCCGGGGAGGTCCTCGGTCAAGCGGGTGTGCGCCACCGGAGCGAGGATGAACGCGCGAATGCCATAGCGCGCACCCTCCAGGGCGAGACAGCGGGTGAAGCCCGCGATGCCGGCCTTGGCCGCGCCGTAGTTCGTCTGACCGAAGTTGCCGTTCAGACCCGACGTCGACGAGGTGTTGATGATGACGCCGCCGTTGCCGCTCTCCTTCATGTGGGTGTAGACCGGGTGGGTCACGCAGTACGTGCCCTTCAAGTGCACCGCGACGACGGGATCCCAGAGATCCTCGGTCATCTTCGCGAAGCTCTTGTCGCGGAGGATGCCGGCGTTGTTGACCAGCACGTCGACCTTGCCGAAGGCATCGACGGCAGTCTTCAGAATGCCCTCACCGCCGTCGACCGTCGCGACGTTGTCGTAGTTGGCCACGGCCTCGCCGCCCGCGGCCTTGATCTCGTCGGCCACCTGCTGGGCCATGGCGGTGCCCTCGCCCGAGCCGTCCCGGGCGCCGCCGAGATCGTTCACGACGATGGCTGCGCCTTCCCTGGCCATGGCGAGTGCGTGGGTGCGGCCGATGCCGCCTCCCGAACCGGTGATGATGACGACCTTCCCGTCGAGCAGACCCATCTTGGGGGGACCTCCGTGTCTCGAAGACAGCGTTGTGGATGTGAGAACGATTGATTCGATTTCGTTGAGCGGGTCAGGATGCTACCGGACGCGGCTCCGCCGCATCAACACGGCGTGGCGGCGCCCCGCGCTCACATGAAGAGCACCGTGCGAAGCGAGTCGAACGCCTCGAAGCCCAGCTGCTCGTAGAGACCGATGGCGGGGGCGTTGCCGTCGACGACGGCGAGCTGGATGTGGTCGGCCCCTGCGGCCCGCGCCTCCTCGACGAGCTGCAGCATCCCGCTGCGTGCGAGGCCCAGTCGGCGCGCCTCGGGCCAGGTATAGACGCCCTGGACGAGCCACCCCTCCTTGCGGCGCACGTCGGCGTACGCGACGAACCGGGGCTTGCCCTCGACGTCCACGACCCGCGCTCGGGGCACACGCGAGAGCACCCAGCGGCGGAACCCGCTGGGATCGCCGTCGAAGGGGTCGGGCCGCTCCTCCTCGCGCAGGCTGGCGCGGGCGGCGAACACGAGCTCCTCGAGGTCCGCCGGCTCGGCCGGGCGGACCCTGTGCGCGGGGCAGACGCCCGGCGCGGGCTCACTGAGCCCGAGCCGGTATGCGGTCTCGGTGCGATCGACGATCGCTCTGCGGCCCCGCTCCTCGAGCCGCGTCCAGAGCGCGTCGGCGAGCGGCCGCCCGCTCTTCAGCAGGCCGGTCTGGAGCCGGTCGAGGTAGGGGAGCACGAGCTCGACGCCCTCTTCGGTCATGTCGTGGGCGAGCACGACCGTCGGACGGACTGCAGCGACCGACACCAGCTGGCGCCCGCGCCACAGCGTCACGATCTCGGACGCGATCTCGCCACGACGCGGACCGCGCCCGATCGACGCCACCAGCTCGGTGAGCAGCAGATCGTGCGCGGCGCTGGCGCGCAGCCGGTCGAGCGCGCGGTCGCGATCGCGGGCCCCGAGCAGGCTCGCCCTCAGCTCCCCGGACATCGGCGGGAGCTCAGTCTTCGATCACGACGAGGATGTCACCCTCTTCGATGCTCTGCCCCTCTTCGACGCGGATCTCGAGGACCTTGCCGTCACAGGGCGCTTCGAGGGGGATCTCCATCTTCATCGACTCGATGATCAGGAGGACGTCCTCTTCTTCGACTTCCGCTCCGACGGACGTCTCGATCTTCCAGACGTTGCCCGTGATCTGGGCTTCGACCTCCACCGCCAATGCACTTCTCCCGCCGGAGCGTCACGCGAATTCGCAGGGGATGCGGCGCGCCGGATCGTCGTTTCGTGGTGCCGAGCGCCGGGCCGACCGTCCGGTCCCGGCGAGATGAGGCGAGAGCATGCAGCCCTGCCCGGCCGCGGGCAAGGGTGCAGGTGGGCCGCACGACCCGCCGTCGCGGACCATCCTGCTAACATGCCGCGCTCGGAGGAAACCGTGCTCGAAACCGTCAGCGAGGGCTTCAAGAACGCCAGCGAGCGATTGCGTGGCGTCCGCGAGCTCTCCGAAACGAACATCGACGAGGCGCTGCGCGACGTCCGGCGCTCGCTGCTCGAGGCCGACGTCGACTTCGCGGTCGCCAAGGACTTCCTCGAGAAGGTCAAGGCGCGCACGCTCGGCGAGAAGGTCGAGACGCGGGTCGTCGACGCCAAGGGCAACCGGATGAAGGTCTCGCCCGGCGAGCACTTCATCAAGATGTGCGAGCACGAGTTGGCCTCGCTCATGGGTCCGGTCGACCCGAGCCTCGCGAAGGCCCGCGGCGCGACGAGCGTCATGCTCCTCGGCCTCCAGGGTGTCGGCAAGACGACCATCGCCGCCAAGCTCGCCCGGCATCTCACGCTGCAGGGCCGCAAGGTGCTGCTCGTCGCCGCCGACGTGTACCGCCCCGCCGCGGTCGAGCAGCTGAAGACCCTCGGCGCCTCGATCGACGTCCCCGTGCACGCCGGCGACGAGGGCGAGGCCCCGCCCTCGATCTGCGCCCGCGCCCGCGACCGGGCGAAGGCCGAGGGCCGCGACGCGATCATCTACGACACCGCGGGCCGCCTCGCCGTCGACGACGCCCTCATGGTCGAGCTCGAGGAGATCAAGGCCGCCGTCGAGCCGGCGAACACGCTGCTGGTCTGCGACGCGTTGATGGGCCGCGATGCCGTCAACGTCGCCAAGACCTTCAGCGAGCGCATCGAGGTCGACGGCGTCGTGCTGACCAAGCTCGACGGCGATGCGCGCGGCGGCGCGGCGCTCGGTCTGAAGGCCGTCACCGGCGTTCCGATCAAGTTCATCGGCACGGGCGAGTCGGTCGACCGGCTCGAGGAGTTCCGGCCCGAGGGCCTCGCCAGCCGCATCCTGGGCATGGGCGACATCGTCGGCCTGGTGAAGGACTTCGAGTCGGTCGTCGACGAGAAGCAGGCCGAAGAAGACGCCGAGCGGATGCTCAAGGGGCAGTTCACGCTCGACGACCTGCTCACCCAGCTGAAGACGATCCAGAAGATGGGCCCGCTGAAGGACGTGTTCGGCAAGCTGCCCATGTTCGGCGGGATGGCCGACCAGGTCGAGGACGGCGAGCTCCGCAAGGTCGAGGCGATGATCTCGTCGATGACCCGCCAGGAGCGGCAGAAGCCCGATCTCATCGACAAGAGTCGCGCCACGCGCATCGCGAGTGGCAGCGGCCGCAAGCCGAAGGACGTGACCGATCTCGTCGGCCGGTTCCGGCAGATGCGCGAGATGATGGGGCAGATGGGCAAGCCCGGCGGGCTGCTCTCGCGGCTCGGCGGCGGGCTCCCGGGCATGGGCGGCGGCCCGGCCGGTGCCCTCCCCGGCATGCCCGGCGGGATGCCGGGGGGCGCGGGCATGGACCCGGCCGCGCTCATGGGCGGCTTCCCCGGCATGGGGGGCGGCAAATCGGGCAAGATGAAGAGCACGAAGGCGAAGTCGAAGAACAAGAACAAGCGCCGTCAGGCGCGGAAGTCGAGGCAGAAGGGTCGCAAGCGCTGAAGCGACGCTGTACACATTTCAAGGGTCGCACCCGCTGAAGCGACCCGGTACACATGACACTGCCGGGAACGGCATCGTCGGCGCGCGCGTCGAACCAATCACCCCCCGAAATCAGCACACGGCACACGTCCGCCCAGACGGCGGTCACGCGTGCGGGGTGTGCCACGTCTCACACCCCGTGGGCTCAGGGCCACGGTGAGGTGCCGGGATGGACCGGAAAGAGGGGCTGGAAGCGTGCCGAGTGCGCTCAGATTCTGTGCGGAGTTGCCGATGAGTGAAGCGTGCTCATGACACGACTCTCGCTGCTTCGACTCACGATCGTGCTGCTGTGCCTGGCCCTGCCCTGGCCGGCGGCCCACGCCGTCTCCGCGCCCGCGAACCGGCCCAACCCCTTTCACGTCCCGCCCGGGCTCGAGCCCGCGGTGGCTTTCTGGACGCGGGTCTACACCGAGGTCGAGACGAGCTCCGGTCTGATCCACGACAATCGCCGCCTCGACGTGGTGTACGAGGTGACGACGCTGCCGCAGGGCTCGCGCCGCACCCGCGAGCGCCATACCGATGCGCGCAAGCGGCACTACAAGACGATCCTGCAGAAGCTGGCGCGCGGGCAGCGCAGCGGGCTCTCGGCGGAGGAGCAGCGGGTCCTCGACCTCTTCGGCTCCGACGTCAGCAACGATGAGCTCTCCCAGGCGTCCCGGCGGCTGCGCTTCCAGCTCGGTCAGGCCGACAAGTTCCGCGCCGGCGTGACCCGGTCCGGCGCCTACGTCGGTCACATCCGCGCCACCCTCGACGAGATGGGTCTGCCCGCGCAGATCGCGGCCCTGCCCCATGTCGAGTCGTCGTACTCGCCCCACGCCTACTCCCGGGTCGGCGCCGCGGGTCTCTGGCAGTTCACGCGCTCGACGGGTCGGCGCTTCATGCAGGTCGATCACGTGGTGGACGAGCGGCTCGATCCGTATCGCGCCACCGTCGCGGCCGCGCGGCTGCTCGAGCAGAACTACCGCATCCTCAAGAGCTGGCCGCTCGCGATCACCGCCTACAACCACGGCGCGTCGGGCATGCGCCGCGCGAAGCGCAACCTCGGCACCGACGACATCGAGACGATCGTCCGCAAGTACCGCAGCCGCACCTTCGGCTTCGCGTCGCGCAACTTCTACGTCGAGTTCATCGCGGCCTCGCGGATCGCGGCCGACCCTGACAAGTACTTCGGGCGGCTCCAGCTCGATGCGCCCACGCGCTACGAGACCATCGAGCTGCCCTTCCACACGACGCCCAAGGCGCTCTCGGCGGCGACCGGTATCGACCTGAAGACGCTCAAGGCCGTCAACCCCGCGCTCCGCAACACGGTCTGGACCGGCGCCAAGTACATCCCGCGCGGCTACCAGCTGCGCGTGCCCGCGGCGGCGCTGCCCCAGCCGCTCGAAGTCGCGATCGCGAGCGTGCCCCAGGATCAGCGCCACGCGCGCCAGGTGCGCGACACCTACCACAAGGTGCGCCGGGGCGAGACGCTCTCGTCGATCGCCGCGCGCTACGGCACGCGAGTGAGCGAGCTGAAGCAGCTGAACGGGCTCGTCTCGAGCCACCGCATCCGCGCCGGCCAGAAGCTCCGCCTGCCGCCCGAGGCGGGCTCGAGCCAGCTCGCATCGGTGCGCACCGAGCTGAAGATCGAGCCCATGTCGCCGCCGCCGGACGGCCGCTACACGGTGCGGCCCGGCGACACGATCTGGAAGATCGCCAAGCAGTTCGGCATGAGCGAGCGCGAGCTGATCGCGCACAACGGGCTCCGCAATCGCCACCGCATCCAGGTGGGCCAGGTGCTCATGGTCTCGAACACGGCGACGTCGCCGGGCCCCTCGAAGCAGGAGGCGGCGCACCCGCAGGGCGCAGCACAGCTGACGCCGGCCCGCACCGCGAATCCCGAGCTCGCGCCGGCGAGCGATCCGCTGACCGGCACCCAGGTGATCGACGGCGGGGCGGTAGCCGCCACCGTCGACCCGGCGCTCGCGCCCGCGCTCGGCGCACCCGTCGAGTCCGACTCGTCCGCCCTCATCGCCGATCCGAGTGACTACACCGTCGCGACCGACGGCACGATCGAGGTGCAGTCCAACGAGACCCTCGGCCACTTTGCCGACTGGCTCGGCGTGCGCACGAGCCGGATCCGCTCGATCAACGGCATGAGCTACGGCGATCACGTGATCGTCCACCACCGCATCCGCCTCGACTTCTCGAACACCACGCCCGAGGCCTTCGAGGCCCAGCGCATCGCCTACCACCGCGGGCTGCAGGAGAGCTTCTTCGACCAGTGGGAGATCGACGGCGTCGAGACCCACCGCGTCCGCCCGGGCGACAGCGCCTGGACCCTCTCCCACCGCCGCTTCGACGTACCGCTCTGGCTGCTGCGCCAGTACAACCCGGACGTCGACTTCGAGTCGCTGAGCGCAGGCACGAGGCTCACCGTCCCGAAGCTCAAGAAGCGAAGCGAAGCCGACGTAGCCGGCCCCGTCGCGAGCTGAGGAACCCGGCGTCCACCCCGCACAGCCGCGCGAACACGGCCCGCACCCCGGCGTCCGCTCGCCCCACGCACAGAGCTCGAGCGACTCGCGAAGCTAGACCTGGAAGACGGTCTCGTCGGGCAGCCGGATCGCCGTGAGCGGTCCGCCGTAGACGCTGCCGGTATCGATCCCGACGGAGAACGGCAGGTTCCAGCGCACGCCGAAGTCCTCGGCGGGCGTGTGCCCGTACACGATCGTCACGCCGAGTCGATGCGGCATGTCCGACGTCGTGCGATTCCACAGCAGATCTTCCACCCGCGACTTGCGAAGCGCGAACCCCATGTCGTCGCACTGCAGCTCGTCTCGTCCGAGCCCCGCATGTACGAAGAGATAGTCCGCCTCGGTGTAGTGAAGCCGCAGCGAGAGGAAGAAGTCCTCGTGATCCTTCGGCAGGCGGAAGGTCGCGCGTTCGGGGTTCTCGCGATCGAAGTAGCCGTAGCTCGCGAGCGTGCGGTCGCCGCCGTTCATCAGGAACGCGTCGCCGCCGAAGTAGGCCTCGTCGTTCCAGCCGAGGAAGTCGAGCATCATCGACTCGTGGTTGCCGAGCAGGAAGATGCACTCGTGGCTGCGCTGCAGCTCGATCAGCCGATCGACGACACCGCGCGCGTCCGGCCCACGGTCGACGTAGTCACCGAGGAAGACGAGCTTGTCGCCCGGCTCGAGCGGGAGCACCTCGAGCAGCTCGCCGAGCTTCCCGTTCTCGCCGTGGATGTCACCGACCGCATACAGCATGCGAGGCTGCGCCTCCTCGCTGTGCTCATCGGCCAGCCCGAGGCCCTGCTTGAAGCAGCGTGAGCGCCTCGGGGGTGAACGGCGGGGGTCGCGCCGGTGGAATCATCCGCCTTCAGCGGATCCACCCGGCTCGCGCGCAGCGAGCTGACCGCAGGCCGCGTCGATGTCGCGCCCCCGATTGCGGCGCAGCGTGACGCGCAGTCCGCTCTCGTGAAGCTCCGCCGTGAAGCGGTCGACGACCGCATCGCTCGGCGGCTGCTCGGCAGCGTCGGGATGCGGGTTCATCGGGATCACGTTCACCTTCGCCGGGATCCCCTCCAGCAGCTTCCGCAGTCTTCGCGCGTCGGCCACCGAGTCGTTCACGTCCTTCATGAGCGTGTACTCGAAGAAGACGGGCCGCTTCTTCGTGATGAGCGGCTCGTCGCGCAACGCCTGAAGGAGCTCGGCCAGTGGGAAGCGCCGGTTGAGCGGCACGAGCACGTCACGCACGGCGTCGGTGGTCGCGTGCAGCGAGATCGCCAGATTGATCGGCCCGAGCTCGAGCAGCGGCCGGATCTTCGGCACGATGCCCGATGTCGAGATCGTCACCCGGCGCGGCGCCATGGCGAAGGCCTTCGGATCCGTGAGCAGCCGAACGCTGTCCGACACGGCGGGCAGGTTCAGGAGCGGCTCGCCCATCCCCATGAAGACGATGTTGGTGAGCGTCTCGTCGTCGTCGAGGGCGGCGCGGGCGAGCAGCACCTGGTCGACGATCTCCGACACCCGGAGATTGCGCGTGAAGCCGAGCGCCCCCGTCGCGCAGAACGAGCACGCGAGCGGGCAGCCGACCTGCGTCGAGACGCAGAGCGTGTTGCGGCGCTCCTCGGGGATCAGCACTGCCTCGATGGCCGCGCCGTCGCGCGCGCGCAGCAGCAGCTTGCGGGTGCCGTCGACCGACTTCTGCACCCGCTCGACCTCGAGCGCCCTGCCCTCGTAGTGCGACTCGAGGTGGGCCCGCAGATCGGCGGGCAGATTCGTCATCGCCGCCGGCTCGCTGACGTCGTGCTTGTAGAGCCAGTCGGCGATCTGATCGGCGCGATAGGCCGGGAACCCGGCAGCCTTGATCCGATCGCGCAGCGCCGGACGCGAGAAGTCCTTCAGGTTCGGCAACGCGGGCAGACGCGCGCGCGCGCCCGACTCCGAATCGAGGTCCAGGTCGAGATCGACGACGGCATCCGCGGCCCTGGTCATGGCCGCCCCTCGAGTGGCCGCGGGCGCTCGACCGGCCGCGCGTAGTCGAAGAAGTGGAGCGGGCGGCCCGCGGCGCGCCAGTCTTCCTCGTAGCCGGTCATCGGCCGGCCCTCGACCTCGTCGGCCCAGCCGGACGGCGCGTGCAGGTTCAGCAGCGCGGGCTCGCCGCGCAGCACGGCGTCGATCTGCTCGGCGTAGGGCACGTCATCGGTGGCGACGTGGAGCACGCCACCGGGCTTCAGCACCTCGGCCGCCGCGCGCACGAAGGCCGGCTGAATCACCCGCCGTCCGGCGTGGCGATCCTTCGGCCACGGGTCGGAGAAGTTGATCCACACCTCGTCGACGGACGACTTGGGCAGCAGCTCGCCGATGACGGCCTCGCCGCGCGCCTCGATGATCCGCACGTTCTCGAGCTCGGTGCGCGCCAGCTTGCGCGCCATCTTGAGCACGCGCTTGAACGAGATCTCGACGCCCAGAAAGGCCGTATTCGGATGATCGGGCGCGATCATCAGCAGGAACTCACCGCGTCCGAAGCCGATCTCGACCACCAGCCGCTCGGGCCGTGGGAGCTCGGGCCCGAACACGGCGACGGCATCGTCGACATCGAGGTCGGTGCTCGACCGGCGCCAATCGGTGCCGGGGATGTCGTAGTTCAGGGATCGGGACATGGACTCTCTCGCGATCCGGTGCGCGGACCGCGTTGCTCTGATTCCGTCTCTTCGTTCGGGTCGCGTGCCGGCAGGCTAGAGCCCCGGCACCAGCGCCATGGGCCTCGCCCAGGGCACCGGGCGCGGCAGCACCCGCAGCCGCGGATGCTCGAACGGCTCGAGCCCCGCCCGCCTGCACGCCCGCTCGAGCGCCTCGAGCGGGCCCCCGAGCCGATCGACGAGGCCGAGCTCGACGGCCGCCGCGCCGCTCCAGACGCGGCCCTCGGCGATCCGCTTCACCTCGTCTCGCTCGAGGCCACGCCCGTCGGCCACGCGGCGCAGGAAGATATCGTAGATCTCGCCGAGCTCGCGGCCGAGGGCCCTGCGCTCGGGTGCGCTGAAGGGCGAGGCCTCCGAAAAGAGCCCGGAACGCGCACCGTGCCCCACGGACTCCTTCACGACACCGAGCCGCTCGTAGAGCTTCGACAGGTCGACCTTCCCCCCCACGACGCCGATCGAGCCCGTGAGCGAGGCCGGCTCGGCGTGGATCTCGTCGGCGGCCGTCGCCAGGTAGTACCCCCCCGAAGCAGCGACGTCGCCGAAGCTCGCCACGACGGGCTTCTCGGCCCGCAGCCGCACGATCTCTCGGTGCATGAGATCGGACACGAGCGCGTCGCCGCCGGGCGAGTCGATGCGGAGCACGACGGCGCGCACGTTCGGGTCGACGCGCAGCTCCTCGGCGGTCTGTCGGAAGGCGTCGAGCGCGATGCCGCTGCGCCCCGACCGGCCGATGCTGCCCTCGAGCACCCAGTACGCGACGTCCACGGCACCGCCGGTCGGGCTCCGCGCGCCATCCCATGCCTTGACGTCGAGCTCGAGATAGCGGGCGGCGTCGACGTGGCGGGCCGCGCGGATGCGCGGGCGCCCCCCGCCGCCGTCGGCCGGGACGATCTTCGATTCGATCTCGTCGGCGTAGCAGCAGCCGTCGATCAGCCCCGCCTCGAGGGCGTGACGCGCCGGAAGCAGCGCCTCGTCGATCAGCGCGTGCACGCGCTCCTCGGCGAGCCCGCGCCCTTCGGCGATGGCCGCGACCAGGGACGAGAAGAAGCCACCCTGCCAGGCCTCGAGCTGCTCTCGCTGTGTATCGCTCATCGACCTTCGCGTCGCGGGCTCGGCGGCGCTCTTGTAGCGGCCGACGTGGACCACGTCGGGCCGGACGTCGAGCGAGTCGAGGAGGTCCTTGAAGTAGAACTGCTCGATCCGAAGGCCGAGCAGGTTCAGCCGGGCACTCTCGGGGGCCAGGACCCGATCGCAGCGCGCGGCCAGCGCGTACTGGAGGAGACCCGGCCCGTCGACCCAGGCCAGC
>CAYYSY010000162.1:0-7630 GCA_964474355.1 uncultured Spirochaetaceae bacterium
GACTACGACTACGACACGCACGTGGGCGAGGTCTACTACCTCTTCCTGCGCGGGCTCTCCGCCGCGCATCCGATCGGCTTCGGGGTGTACGCCGATCGTCCGCCCCTCGCGCTGGTCGAAGCGCTCTCCGAGCTGCTCGCTTCGCCGACCGCCGCGAAGCAGGGGGCCGCATGATTCCGTCGCTCTCCGAACTCGAGTTCGCCGGGCTCGTCGAGCCGGGGGATGCCGCGCTGGCGCGCACGCTGCTTCGACTCGCGCACGTGGACGATGGCGAAGCGGCAGGCCTCGCCATCGCGTTGGCGAGTCAGCAGGTGCGGACCGGGCACGTCTGCGTTGCGCTCGATGTCGCGCCGACGATGATCGAGCTCGCCGGCGAAGGCCGGCTCGAAGGCGAGGCGAACGCGTGGACCTGGCCTGCGCCCGACGTCTGGCGCGGCGCGCTCGAGTCGAGCGGGCTCGTCGAGGCGGGCGAAGCCCTGGCGCCCGATCGCTCGCCGGAGCTTCCGCTCGTGCTCGGCCGGGCAGGGCGTCTCTACCTCAGCCGCTACTACGAGCACGAGCGGCGCCTGGCCGCCTCGTTGCTCGAACGGGCCGCGGCTGCTGAGGACGTCGACGAGGCGGCGCTCGAAGAAGGCCTCGATCGGATCTTCGGAAGCGTCCGCCCCGACGACCCCGACATGCAGCGAAGGGCGGGCGAGGTGGCCATCCGGCGACGCCTCTGCGTGGTCACCGGGGGCCCGGGCACCGGCAAGACGTCGACGGTGGCGCGGGTGCTCGTGCTCGCGGTCGAGCAGGCGCTGGCGCGAGGTCTCGCCGTGCCTCGCATGCTCCTGCTCGCACCGACGGGAAAGGCGGCCGCTGCGCTCACGTCGTCTCTCGAGCGCGCGATGGGCGGCATCGATTGCGACGATCGGGTGCGCGCCTCGATCCCTTCGGAGACGGTCACGGTCCACCGCGCGCTGCGTCCGTCGGGCGGGGTCGGTCGGCGTTTCCTCCACGATCGTGACGCGCCCCTCGACGTCGACCTCGTCGTGCTCGACGAGGCATCGATGGTCGATCTCTCGTTGATGCGGCGGCTCGTCGAAGCCGTGCCCGCGGAGGCCCGCCTGCTGATGATGGGAGACGCCGATCAGCTCGCCTCCGTCGAGGCCGGTGCCGTCCTCGGCGAAGTGTGTGGCGCGGGGCTTCCGGCCGATGCTACGGGGCCGGTCTCCGCCTCGATCGTGCGCCTCACGAAGAGCCATCGGTTCTCGGACGAGAGCGGAGTGGGGCGGCTGGCGCGCGCCGTGAACGCGGGCAGCGTCGAAGCCGCGTTCGAGATCCTTCTCGACGCCTCTGCGCCCGACGTCGCCTGGGTCGACGGGGGCGGCGATGCGTGGCCGGACGAGATCGACGAGCTCGTGCGCGACGGGTTCGCCTCGTTCGTCGGTGCAGCATCCCCCGAAGCCGCGCTGGCTGCGCTCGGCGACTTCCGGGCGCTGTGCCCGTTGCGATCGGGCCCCCACGGTGTCGAGGCGATCAATCGGCGTCTCGACCCGAGGCGGTCGTCCGGCGTGCCCGGGCGCATCGTCGAGCCGGTCCTGATCGATCGCAACGACTACTCGGTCGATCTCTTCAATGGGGACATGGGCGTTCGCTTCGGCGCTGACGAAGGCGCCAGCGCGGGGCGCGTCCACTTCCCCGGCGCGGACGGGGCGATGCGCACGCTCTCGGAGCTGCGCCTTCCGTCTCACGAGCCCTGCTGGGCGATGAGCGTGCACAAGAGCCAGGGCTCGGAGTTCGACACGGTGCTGGTTGCGTTGCCCGAGCGCTCGAGCCCCCTGCTCACCCGCGAGATGCTCTACACGGCGATCACGCGCGCGCGTCAGCGCGTCGTGGTGTGGGGCTCGCGGGACGTGCTCGCCGAGTGCATCGAGCGGCGCGTCGAGCGCCGCTCGGGCTTGCGCGACGCGCTCTGGCCCGACAGCGGGGAATGATTCGCCGCGTCGGGCGCCGGCTCAGCTCGGCGCCTGTTGCTTCGCCGCCGCGTCCACCATCGCCTGCAGCGTCTGAACCACCTCGTCGGCGGACTGGATGCGGGCGTTCGGGTCCTTCTCGATCAGCTTGAGGATCAGCGCCGCGAGCGGTGCCGGGAGATCCTGCTTGAACGTGCGCGGATCGGGCGGCGGCGTGTTGCGGTGGTGGTACGTGATGTCGCCCTCGGTGAAGGGCAGGGCGCCCGTCGACATCTGGTAGATCGTGATGCCCAGCGCGTAGAGATCGGCGCGGTGGTCGACCGCCTCGCCGGTCGCCTGCTCGGGCGCCATGTAGTACGGCGTGCCGCCGATCACCGTCGCGCCCTTGCGGACCTCCTCGACCATCTTTGCGAGGCCGAAGTCCATGATCTTCACGATCTTGTCGCGCGTGAGGAACAGGTTCGCGGTCTTGATGTCGCGGTGGATGATCTTGTTGCGGTGCGCGTAGGCGAGGCCGGTCGCGATCTGGATGCCGAGCCGCGCGACGACGATGGGCGGCAGGATCTTGTGGTTCTCCATCACGTCGTCGAGGGGCGTGCCCTCGAGCATCTCCATGGAGATGAAGTACGTGTCCGCCTCCTGGCCGGCATCGAAGATCGTCACGATGTTCGGGTGGTTCAGCGCGGCCGCCGAGCGCGCCTCGCGCTCGAAGAACTTCACCGCGGCCGGGTGGTTCTTGAGGTTGTCGGGCAGGCGCTTCAGCGCGACGGTGCGGCCGAGGTGCGTGTCCTTCGCCTTGTAGACGATGCCCATGCCGCCGCGGCCGAGCTCGTCGATGATCTCGTAGCGGCTCTCCGCGCTGCCGAGCCCGGTCTCGCCCGGGCTGCTGCTGGCGCTGCCGAGCGGCGGCATGCTCGCCGACTGCTCGTTGACCCGGGTCGCCTCTTCGTCGGCAGTGATCGAGGCCTTCAGGGTCTCGATGCGCGTGTTGACGTCGCGGAAGTTCAGGTCCTTGCGGCGCACGGCCGAGAGCGCGTCGAGGGCGTCGGCCTTGCGACCCGCATCCTCGAGCAACGAGCCGTAGGTCTCCGCCTGCGACACCTCGAAGCCGTCGATGCCGTCGATCTGGTTGGCCTCGTCGAACTTCTCGAGCGCGAAGTCGGTGTTGCCGCGCTGGGCGAGGATCACGCCGAGCTCGCGGCTCACTTCGCCGTACGAGAGGTCGCCGCGGCCGACCTGCTGGAAGTTGTGGATCGCGCGGTCGACCTCGTCCTGCTCGAGGCAGAGCTTGCCGGCACCGAGATAGTCGCCGCTCTTCTCCATGAGCGAGAGCACGGTGTCGGTCTCGCCGAGCTTCTCGTAGCACTTGATCGCGCGCTCGAAGTCCTCGGCCGCCTCGAAGTTGCGCGCGGCCGAGACCCAGTCGCCGGCCTCGGCGTGGATGCGCGCGGCGCGCCCATACTCGCCGGCCTCTTCGTAGAGCTGCGCCGATTCCTGGCCGACCTCGTGCTCGTCGAGCAGGGCGGCGGCGTCCTGCTTGCGGCCCGCAGCGGAGAGCTCACGGCTCGCCTCGACGATGCGGCCGGCGCGCTGGAACTCGTCCGCGCGGATCTGGTGCGCGGCCTCCTTCAGGCCCGCCCGCTCGAGGGCATCGGCCGCGCCGAGGTAGTCGCCTTCCATGTAGGGCGTCACGGCCTCGGGGCAGTCCGTGAAGACGCAGCCGGCTTCTTGAGCCAGGTCGACGGTCATGGACATGGGCTGGAACGAGGTGACGCTGACCTCGCGTTCGGCCACGCGGTCGTGGTCGGCGATGATCGCCGTGAACTCGCCCTGGCCGAGATAGAGGAAGCCGCTGCCGCCGTTCGCGAACCGGTGCGAGTCGGGCTGTCCCTTGACGGCGATGCCTGCGGACTGAGCCGGGACGTCGCCGCGGAAGATCTGGATCTCCACCGGGCAGTCCTTCGGGCGCAGGTCGAACTCGACCCGTGACTGATGGCCCTTTCGCACGACCACGCGTCGCTCTTCGAGGAAGTCGCCGATCAGGTCGCCCGACGTCGAGTGGAGCAGCGGGCCGCGCACCGTGACGAAGTAGGGCTTGTTGCGGGCCATGACCCACTTGAAGACGACGTCCACGCCGTCTTCGAGCCGCTTCTCTCCGCGCTTCAGCTTACGCAGGTGATGGTTGAACTCGCCCTTCTGGTTCTCCTGGGTCGTCTTCGCACTCGAGACCACGTTGCGAGGGCGCTTCGTCACGGAGGCGGACACGAGTGACTTCGTGTTCTCCGGGAGGTGCACGACGACGGCCACCGTGCCGAAGCCTCGCAAGCTCGGAATCAGGATGATCACGAGGAGCACGAGCGGCGCAATGAGCGCCTTGAAGTTCGGTACGCCGTGCGTGAGCAGGTCGCCGGACACGCAGGTCTTGTGCGCGAGGATCTGCACCTCGGTGGGGATCTGGCCCCCGAGCCGGCGAAGCTCGATCTGCAGGCCGCCCTCTTCGCCGCACTTGCCCGGCGTCACGAGCGTGGGCCGAGACACGACCGCAGCGAACATCGCGTCGGAGATCATCTCCTCGTTCATCGTGGCGATCACGCCGGCATCGAGGGCGCGCTTGCTGCCGAAGTCGAAGACGGTCTTGAGCGAGCCCGGCGGCAACGCCTGGAAGAGCGGCTGGGTCACGCGGTCGTAGTGCGGGTCGATGGCCTTCTGGAGCGCGGCGGCGAACTTGCGCTTGTCGAGCTTCATCGGCCAGACCCACTCGAGGAGCCGGTCCTGGGTCGAGAGGTTCTCCGCGACGCCGAGGAGCACGACGCGATCGGCGCCGGGCATCATCGGGCCGAAGCCCTCGACCAGCTCCTGCATGCTCGCGACGAAGGGATCCTTGCTGCGCTGGCCGCCCGCGCCGCCCATGTCGGCCTGGAGCGTCTCGGCGCCGCCGAGCAGATCGACGAAGCCGCGCTGCTTGGCCGCGGCATCCTCGTTGCCGTTCTCTTCGTAGACGTCGGCCAGCTCGTCGCGCAGGCCGGCGTTGGTCGGGTCGAGCCGGATCGCCTGCTCGAGGGCGTCCTCGGCTGCAGCGAGATCGCCGAGCTTTCGTTGCGCTTCGGAGAGCTCTTGCAGGCCTTCGATCGTGACGCCTTCGAGCTCCTGTGCCTCGACCAGCAGGGGCACGGCGCCGGCGTGCTCGCCCTGGGCGTTCATCACCTTGGCGAGGCCGCGCTTGGCGACGGCGCTCGTCGGATCGGTCTCGACCGCGAGCTCGAGCATCTCGCGCGCGTCGTTCGGCTCGTCCTTCTTCAGGTAGATGTCGCCGAGCTTCATCATGGCTTCGGGGTCGTTCGGGTCGAGCTCGAGCGCGCGCATGTACGCGGTCTGGGCCTTCTGTACCTCCTCGAGGGTCTCGAGGGCCTCGCCGAGGCCCATCTGGCGCGTGGCGTTCTCGCCGCCCTGCGCGATGGCCTGCTCGAAGTGCGAGGCGGCCTGCTGTCCCTCGCCGGTGCCGAGAGCGAGTCCACCGAGCTGGTCCGCCGCGTTGGCCGAAATCGAGGGATCGAGCCGCGCGGCCTCCTTGAAGTGCTGGCTGGCCGAGCCGGCCTGGAGCATCTCGCCGGCGAGCTGGCCGGCCTCCATGTGCGCCGCAGCGCGCTCGACCGGGGCGCCGACGCTCGTCAGCGCGTTGGCGGTGCTCATCGAGTCGGGGCGGGCGCGGCGCGCACGGGCGTACGCGTCCCGGGCGCCGACCGGATCGTCGTCCTCGCTGAGCGTCTTGCCGAGACCGACGAGGGCGTCGGGATGCTCGGGCTCGACCTCGAGCACGCGCTCGAAGTAGGCGCGCGCCTCGCGGTTCCGCTTGCGCTGGATGTTGATCTCGCCCGCGGTGACGAGCAGCTCGACGTCGGGCGTGGGGGAGTAGAGCTGCTCCGACGCTTCACGCGCGACGGTGCGCCAGGCGCCCTCGGCATCGCCGCGGGCCGCGAGCAGACGCGCCTTCTGCAGATCGGTGACCTCGGACCGCTCCGATGCCTCGGCGATGCGCTCACGCATGAGATCGACGGTCGGGCCGGTCTCGCCTTCGAGCTCCGCCCAGGCGCGAGCAACCTGCCCCTCGTCGATCAGCTCGAGGGCGCGGCTGCGCTGCGAGAGCTCGTCGATGGTGATCGTGCCCTGGTCGCCCCGGCCGCGCTTGGGCATGCCGAGCACCGGCAGCACGCTGTCGATCGCCGCGTTGGCCGCGAGCGCGACCTTGGTGGCCGCGGCTGCCGCGCGGCCCGAGCCGAGCAGTCGGCCGTCGATCACGCGATGGGTTCGAAGCAGGAGCTCGATGCGTCCCTTGTCGAAGCGGACGTCGGTGATGATCGCGAGGTCGCCACCGGAGAGCTGGGCCGCGGCCAGCAGGGCACGCGTGCCGACGGGCTTGCCGCGAGCCTGGCGGCGGAGCTTGTCGCTCTCGATGCGCGCATCGGTGCCGTCGGTGGCGTCGACGCCGGCGAGCCTGAGCTGCTCCTCGATCCAGTCGACGAGGCCGGGCGCGACGGGCGCGAGGTTTCGGGCGGTTGCGCCCTGGACGACGGTGACGCGCTGCGACTCCTCGTCGGTCCCGGCCGCACTCGCAGGAGCGGATGCCACCCCGGCCAGAAGGGCGGCGAAGACGATTGCGGTGGCCACGGATCGACGCACGGGCACAGTCCCTCTTTCCAAAGGCGGATCGCCCTCCACATCGGGCCGGCGCGGGATCGGGTTGAGCCCTTCGCCCGATGGCGCGCCGGTTTTTCCCCCGCCGCTGCGCGGGGCCGGGCGGCGGCTGCCGATTCCGGCTCGCGGCGGGGTGGAATCCCAACGGAGCGGGCCGTTCGGTATCGTCTTCGCGCCCGAATCAGCCCGGCGTCCAGCACGCCCATGAACATGCAGGAGAGGTCGCATCTCGTCGTCGTCGAAGTCGTCCAGCAAGGCGGGAGAGGGTCGGCCCGCGGAGGAGGCGCGCGGGCGGCGAACGCTCGAGGACGGGCGCGACCGGGTCGGCGAGACCGGGGTCATCGTCGGCCACTACGGCATCGCCGTGGATCTCCGCCTCGACGCCACCGGCGAGCGCGTGTCGATGCGCGTGCAGCGTGACTCGGGTCACGTCGTGGGACAGCGCGTCGAGATCATGGCGGGTGGGCTTCGCGCGCTCGAGTCGCGGAGCGTGCTGCGGCGCCGTGACACGCGGGGCCGGCTGCGCGCGGTCGCCGCCGACCTCGATCTGCTCGGCATCGTCGTAGCGCCCGTGCCCGAGACGCCGATGGGCTTCATCGATCGCGCCTGCGTCGGTGCGTCGGCCGCGGGCATCGAGCCGATGCTGGTCGTGAACAAGGCCGATGAGCCGGGTGCGAAGGAGACGCTGGCCGAGATGCGGCGCACCTACGGCGATGCGCTCGACGTGGTCTTCGTGAGCGCGCGGACGGGCGAGGGGCTCGACGCCCTGGCTGCGCTCTTCGAGCCCGATCGCCGCGGCGCGTTCGTCGGGACGAGCGGCGTCGGCAAGTCGTCGCTCGCCAACGCGCTGTGTCCGTCGCTCGAGCTCGATGTGGGCGAGATCAACGTGCAGAGCGGGCTCGGCCGGCACGTCACGACCAATGCGACGCTGCACGAGCTACCCGGCGGCGGCGAGCTCGTCGACACGCCGGGCTTTCGCGACT
>CAYYSY010000163.1:0-12796 GCA_964474355.1 uncultured Spirochaetaceae bacterium
TGCCCGTGCTCGATCACGGCCTGCTCTACGGCGACGGCCTCTTCGAGGGCATCCGAATCTGCGAGCGGCGCGTCTTCCGGCTGGCGGACCACCTGCGCCGGCTCGCGGTGGGGGCGAAGGCGATCGGGCTCGAGCTGCCCGGCGGTCTCCCCGCGTGCGAGAAGGCCGTCCTCGAGACCGCCCGCGCGCACGACGGCGACGACGCCTACGTGCGCCTCATCGTCACGCGCGGGGTGGGCGAGCTCGGCGTCGATCCCGACACGTGCAGCGACCCCAGGCTCGTGGTCGTCGTGTCCGACATCCAGATGTATCCCGAGGCGAAGCGGCGCGAGGGCCTCGCGCTCGCGACCTCGAGCCTGCGGCGGCCACAGGCCGGTGTGCTCGACCCCGGAGTGAAGAGCCTCAACTACCTGAACAGCGTGCTCGCCAAACGTGAGGCGCGGCTGCACGGCGCCGATGAGGCACTGCTGCTGAACGCCCAGGGTCAGGTGGCCGAGGCGAGCGGCGCGAACGTGTTCGCGGTGCGCGACGGCCTGGTGTCGACGCCGCCGCCGACCGATGGCGCGCTGCCGGGGATCACCCGGCGAAGCGTCCTCGAGCTCGCGGTTCAGCTCGGGTTCGAGACGCGCGAGCGTACGCTCGGGCGCGTCGATCTATGGGACGCCGACGAGGTCTTCCTGACCGGCTCCGGCGCCCGGATCGTGCCGGTCTCGAGCCTCGACGGGCAGGTGGTCGGCCACGAGGGGCAGGCGCGCCCGGTGACCGAAGCGCTGCTCGCCGCCTTCCCCGACTACGCGCGGGAGCGCGGCACGGCGTTCTGACCCAAAGGCACAGCGCGCGCCCGGTGACATGGGCCCGCGGAGGCACGGCGCGCTCCGCCCGATGACTTGCACCCGCAAGGGCACGGCGCGCTCCGCCTGATGCCCCGCCCGCGCGGAGACACGGCGCGCTCCGCCGGATGACATGCACCCGCAAGGGCACGGCGCGCGCGCCCGACTGCTATCGTGCCGCCTCTGGCAAATGGAGGAGGCCCCCGTGCGCTGGTCCCAGGCCCACATCCCGACCCTGCGTGACGACCCGGCGGACGCCGAGGCAATCAGCCACAAGCTGCTCGTACGCGCCGGCTTCATCCGTCAGCTCGTAGCTGGCGTCTACTCGGTGCTGCCGCTCGGTGATCGCGTCGTGCGCAAGATCGAGCAGATCATCCGCGAGGAGATCGACGAGATCGGCGGCCAGGAGTTCAGCCTGCCGAGTCTGCAGCCGCGCGATCTGTGGGAGAAGAGCGGCCGCTGGGACGTCATGGGCCAGGAGATGTTCAAGTTCGAGGATCGTCGCGGCGCCGACACGGGCCTGGCCATGACCCACGAAGAGGTGTTCACGCACCTCGCGTGCGAGCTGCGCAGCTACAAGCAGCTCCCGCAGATCTGGTACCAGTTCGGCAAGAAGTTCCGCGACGAGGCGCGGCCCAAGAGCGGGCTGCTGCGCGTGCGCGAGTTCATCATGAAGGATTCGTACTCGTTCGACGTCGACGAGGCGGGGCTCGATCACGCCTTCGACCGGCACTTCGACGCGTACCGCAAGATCTTCAATCGGCTCGGCTTCGACAGCGTCGCCGTCGAGGCGTCGTCGGGCGCCATGGGCGGCAACACGTCGATCGAGTTCATGCTGCGAAGCGACGCGGGCGAGGACTGGATCGTCGTGTGTCCCGCGTGCGGCTATGCGGCGAACACCGAGAAGGCGACGAGCCGCGTTGCCGAGGTCACCGACGAGGCACCGCCGGCCGAGCCCGAGAAGTTTCCGACGCCGGGCATCCGCACGATCGACGAGCTCGCTGCGAAGGAGTCGTTCGCCTCGGCGGAGCGGCAAATCAAGACCCTCGTCTACCGCATCGACGACAACCTCGTGCTGCTGCTGCTGCGGGGCTGCGACACGCTCGCCGAGCAGAAGGTGATCGATCAGATCGAGGGCGAGCTCATCCGGCCCGCCGAGCCCGACGAGATCAAGGCCGCGCTCGGGGCGCTGCCAGGCAGCCTCGGTGCCGTGGGCGTCAGCGATCTCTTCGTGGTGGCGGACGAGGCGCTGCGCGGGCGCACGAACATGGTGACCGGTGCGAACGAGGACGACTTCCACCTGAAGGGTGTCGACGTCGAGCGAGACATCGACGTCAAGGCCTGGCTCGATCTGCGCGAGGCGAAGGCGGGCGAGGGATGCCCGATGTGCGGCGCAGCGCTCGAGGTGCAGAAGACGATCGAGGTCGGCCACATCTTCAAGCTCGGCACGAAGTACTCGGACGCATTGGGTGCGAAGGTGCTCGACCAGAACGGCAAGAGCGTGCCGGTCGTCATGGGCAGCTACGGGATCGGCCTCGAGCGCAACATGGCCGCGGTGGTCGAAGCGAATCACGACGAGTCGGGCATCTGCTGGCCGATGAACATCGCCCCCTTCGAGGTCGTGATCACCGTCGTGAAGCCCAAGGACGTCGAGTGCCTCGAGGCAGGCGAGCGTCTCTACGATGGGCTGACGAAGGCCGGCGTCGAGGTGATCCTCGACGACCGCGACGAGCGACCGGGCGTCAAGTTCAAGGACGCCGATCTCGTCGGCTTCCCCTATCGCGTGACCATCGGTCCGAAGGGCCTCGCCGACGGTGTCGTCGAGCTCAAGCGCCGCGCGAATGGCGAGGCGCGCGACGTGCCCCGCGAACACGCGGTCGAAGAGATCGTCGAGGCCGTCGCCGACGAGCGCCGCTGATGCCGCCGATCGTCCACCTCTTCGACGGTCACGTCTACATCTTCCGGGCGTACTACTCGCTGCCGTCGATGACGGCCGATGACGGTACGCCCTGCAATGCGGCGTACGGCTTCGCGAATACGCTGATCCGCTTCGTCTCGGACCCCGACGTCAGCCATGCGGCCGTGTGCTTCGACTACTCGATGGAGAGCTTTCGCAACGAGAGCTTCCCCGAGTACAAGGCAAATCGCGGCGAGACCCCCGACGATCTCGAGCCCCAATTCGATCTGTGCCGAGAGATCGCCGATGCACTCGGCTTCCCCGTGTATGAGAAGGAAGGGTGGGAGGCGGACGACCTGCTCGCCACGATCTCGACCGGCGTGGTCGAGAAGAAGGCCGACGCCGTGGTCATCACGAGCGACAAGGACCTGTGTCAGCTCGTGAGGGAGGACGGGCGGGTCATTTGCCACGATCTCGCCAAGGAGCGCATCTTCGATGCCGACGCGGTGCGCGACAAGTTCGGTGTCGACCCGGCGCAGATCCCCGACTACCTCGGTCTGGTCGGCGATACGGTCGACAACCTGCCGGGCGTGCCGGGTGTCGGCGCGAAGGGCGCCGCGGCGGCGCTGAACGCCTGGTACAGCATCGAAGAGATGCCCGACGAAGAGGCGGAGTGGAAGGCGCTGCCCGTGCGCGGGGCCGCGAGCCTCGGCCGCAAGATCGCCGAGCACCGCGAGCTCGCGCTGCAGACGAAGGACCTCGCGACGGTGGTGCACGACGTGCCGGGCATCGCGCCGGGGCTGCGCGACCTGCGCTATCGCGGCGCCGACCGCGAGGTGGTACGCGCGCTCTTCGATCGACTCGGCTGGAACCGCATCTATGACCGCGTCGAGCGCTGGGGCTGAGCAGGGGCTGAGTGCCGCTCGTCAGCCGTCGTCGATCGACGTCGCCCACTCGTTTGCCCACTTGTCGAGCGACCTCATGGCGTCGCCGAGCCGCCGCCCGATCTCGGTGAGCGCCCACGCGCGATCCTCGCCCTGAGCGACGAGCCCACAGGCCTCGAGCTCGCGAAGCCGCGTGCTCAGGGTGTCCGGGGACATGTCCTCGCAGCGGGTGCGGAGCTCGCGAAACCCGACGGGGCCTTCGCGCAGCTCCCACAACACGCGCAGGTTCCAGCGGCGCCCGAGCAAGTCGAGCGCGGCCATGATCGGGCGGCCTCCCTCAGAGCCGCGCACCGCCTTGCCGGGCAGCGGCACGTCGACCGCCTTGCGCTTGCGGGCCGTCTTCTTGCGCGCGGTCACGTCCTTCCTCGCGCTCACGGCCTTCCTGGCGCTCATGGCCTTCCTGGCGCTCACGTCCTTCCTCGCGCTCACGTCCTTCCTCGCGCTCACGGCTGTGGAAACCGGGCAGCCCACGGCTCGCGTGCGGTCTGCATGCCGTTCGCGAAGTAGGAGATCGCGTGATACCAGCCGGCGAGGATCAGCAGCTCGCCGATCTGCTCCTCGTCGAAGTGCGCGCGCAGCTGCTCGTAGAGCGCGTCCTCGAGCCGGCTCGTGTCGTGGAGCGAGTCGACCATGCGGATCACCGCGGCGTCCTTCGCGCTCCAGCACGCGTCGCTGCCATCGCCGTGCACGATCGAGTGGATCTGCGCCTCGTCGAGCCCGGCCTTCTCGCCATAGCCCGTCACGTGCACGCCCCACTCGTACTCGCAGCCACAGCGCGCGGTCACGCGATCGATCACCAGCTCGCGCGTCCTGAGATCGAACGCCGCGCCGCCGGCCTTGCGACCGGTCAGCATGAAGCGGCCGAGGGGATGGATGGCGCCGGCGAGCGGGAGATCGCGCGCGAAGGTGCGAAAGAGCGCGAGGGGCTCGACGCCCCGGCCCCCGGGCATCATGGCGTCGAGAGCCTGCTCGACTTCGGGCTCGTAGGGGGCTTCGAGGGCGGCGATACGGGGAGTGCTCGCAGGCTCGGGCATGGTGTGGATCTCCGTCGGGAGGGCGCTCGGATGAAGTACGAAAAACGTACCATTCTCTCGTGACATCGCCACTCCGCGCTGCCTCGTCCGCCCCAGGCGGTGTCGACGGACGACCTGTGTGGTGAGACACGCCCGCGCCCGCCCTTCAGCTCGAGGCCTCGTCCAGCCGATGGCATCATCTGCATGTGCCTCGGGCGATGCCGTCCGTGCGCCCCCGAAAGTCGAGGCGAGCGCGATGAAGATCGAGAAGAAGCTCGCAGAGTGGCAGCAGGCCGGGCTGATCGACGAGGCCACGGCGCGCCGCATCGCCGACCACGAGACTGGCCATGCGCGGCCGATCGTGCTCTACGCCATCGGCGGCGTCGGAGCGGTGGCGATCGTCCTCGGCTTCGTAGCCATCATCGCCTCGAACTGGGCCGCGATCCCGCCCGCGGCGAAGCTCGGCGTCGACGGGCTCGTCGCCGTCGCGCTCGCGGCGGCGATCCTGCGATCGTCGCCTGGCTGGCTCCGCGAGACGCTCGTCGTCGTGAACTACGGCTTCGTGCTGGCGTCGATGTCGCTGATCGGCCAGATCTACCATCTCGACTCCGGCACGTGGCGGGCACTGCTCGCGTGGTCGGTGGCGACCGCTCCGATGATGCTCATCGCAAGGGGCCGATTCGCCGCGACGCTGTGGATCGTCGGCCTCGTCACCATGCATGGCTTCGTGCTCGTGCACTGGCTCGAGTGGCTCGACGACGTGACGGGCCTCGAAGAGAAGGCGCTCATGAACGCCGGCATCATCAGTATTGGCGTCGGGCCGCTCCTCTATCTGCTCGGCGCGCGCGTCGGCTGGCTCCGGCGTGAGAGGCCGGCCACCGCGAGCGTGTATCGCGCGGCCGGCTGGCTTGGCGTCGCGGTGCTCGCGTTCCTCGCCGCGACGATCTTCTACGAGGGCATCAGCGACAGGGAGAGGCTGCTCGCCGGCCCGGTCATGCTGCTGATCGCCTACGGCGCCTTCGCCGCCGGGCTGCCGCGCCTCGAAGGGCCGCTGACGGAGCGCGCTCCCCTCTCGCCGCGGGCGCTCCTCGGCATGCGCGTGCTGCTGGTCGGCGGCCCCGCGCTGGGTCTCCTCGGCGTGGGCTTCGTGCGCGGCGACTGGCCCGTGCTCGCGGCGCTGCTCCAGATCGCCTGTCTCGGATGGATGGCCTGGACCGCGCTCCAGGCCGGTCACGAAGGGCTCTTCCGGCTCGGCGTCGCCGCGATCTGCCTGCGGCTGCTCGGCATCTACGTCGAGGTCTTTGGCTCGATGCTGCAGACCGGGCTCGGGCTCATCGTCGGCGGCATGCTCACGATCGGCCTCACGTGGTTCTGGCTTCGCAAGTCACGCGGTCTCGCCGAAGCGCTCACGGAGCCCGACTCGGCTTCGAACGAAGCGGGAGGGGGAGCGTCATGAGCCCGGCTCTCAAGCAGGCTGCCCTGGCGCTCCCGATCCTGCTGCTGGTGTTCATGGTGGGGCGGGCCGAGTGGCAGCTCGCCCACTCGCAGACGTGGCACTTCGCGATTCGGGGCTACGACCCGCGCGATCTCCTCAAGGGTCACTACATGCGCTTCCAGCTCTCGGTCTCGCTCGCAGAGACGATCGACTCGTGCTCCGTCCGCGATCCCGATTGCTGCTACTGCCTCGAGCCGGGCGAGGGCACGGAGCCCCAGGTCGCGATCGCCACCTGCGAGACGGCGAGATCGACCTGCGATGCGTTCGTTCGCACCGTGCCGCTCCACGCCCTCGACCGCTTCTACATCCCCGAAGAGGGCCGCCGGCAGATGGAGCAGACGCTGCGGACGGCCGCGCGCGACGATCGCGCGCAGCTGGCCGTCGCCGTGAGCCGAACGGGTGAGCCGATGATCGAGGCGCTGCTCGTCGGCGGCGTGCCGATCAGGGCGGCGGCAGCTGCCGAGGCCGCCGAGGCCGAAGCCGCCGGTGACTGACGTGGCCCGAAGCGCTCAGTCGAGCCAGTCGACCTCGCCGCTCGCCAGGTCGTAGCAGGCGGGACGCACCTCGACGCCCTCGCCGGCGAGCGCAGCGATGATCGGCTGACTCTCGCGGATCGCATCGGCCACGCGGCGCGCGTTCTCGCGGACGCTCGCCGCAACGAGATCATCGACCCCCGCCTCACGCGCCGCCTTCACCGCGGGCCGCACCGCCTCGATCAATGCATCGATGTGGCTGTGGGTCGCGGGCCCGTCGACGTCGAAGCTCTCCACCGCCGCAGCCACCGCGCCACAGCTCTCGTGTCCCATCACGACGATGAGGTTCACGCCGAGGTGTGCGCTCGCGTACTCGATGCTGCCGAGCACGACGTCGTCGACGATGTTGCCCGCGACGCGCACGACGAAGAGGTCGCCGAGGCCCTGGTCGAAGACGAGCTCGGGCGCGACGCGGCTGTCGGCACAGGCGAGGATCGTCGCGAACGGGCGTTGACCGGTCGCGAGCTCGCCTCGGCGCGCGGCGTCGCCGTGCGGGCGCTCCGATCGGTCGGCGACGTAGCGCTGGTTGCCGGCTTCGAGCCTCGCCTTCGCGTCGGCGGCCGTGGCGTTCTCGGGGCGTGCATCGGACATGGAGCGCTCCTTCAGCTTCCGCCCGCGAGGAAGGCCGTGAGTGCGTCGATCTCACCACCGAGGTGCGGCAGCGCGATCATCACCTTCGAGGGACGCTTCGGCGTGTAGCCATCGGGATACTCGGCACGCAGGACGCGGGCCTCGAGCAGCTCACGCGATGCGCCGGTGACGGCAGGGCCGAGCGCGCCATCGATGGCCGGGTCCTGGCTGTGGCAGGCGATGCAGTTCGCCATGTAGACCTGCCGGCCGCGCTTCGCGAGGTCGACGGGCTCCTCGGCCTGCTGGGCGGGGGGTGCCTGGGTTGCGGGTGCTGCGTCTGCGGGCGCGGCAGGCTTGGCCGGCGTGGGTGCGCCGGGGCTGCCGCCCTGCTCCGAGCAAGCCACGCCGACGAGGCAGCTCACCGCGGCGGCGAGCACGAGTGCGCGCAGGGCGCTCGGGCGATGCTGCATCTGGCTGATCATCTCGATTCCTTCCCGTCGGCCCCCTGCATGTCCAGAATCGGCCAACACTCCTGTTCGGCGCCGGAGGATACCCTGACCACTGAGATGGCGCCTCGAAGCCACGGGGTTCGCAACCCTGCGATGCGTTGGCTCTGGTAGATTGGACCCATGGCGTCTGGCGATCCCGAGCGATCCAGGCAAACCGGTGGCTTCGCGTCCACGTGGTGGACCGCCGCCAACGCGCTGACCGCCGCGCGGCTCGGCCTGGCGCCGGTCATGGCGTATGCCCTGCTCTGCGGTGACACGGTGCTCGCGCTCGGTGTGTTCGTGCTGGCCATCGCAACGGACGTGGCGGACGGGCGCGTGGCGCGCATGCGCGGCGAGGCGACCCCCTTCGGCGGTGTCTTCGATCACGCGACCGACGCCGTCTTCGTCGCGACCGGTCTCGGCGCACTGGCGCACGAGGGCATCATCCCCGTCTGGCTCTCGCCGCTCCTGCTGGTGGCCTTCGTCCAGTACACCCTCGACTCGAAGGCGCTCGCCGGTGAGCCGCTGCGCGCGAGCCGACTCGGTCGCTACAACGGCATCGCCTACTTCGTGGCGCTCGGCGCCCCGGTCGTGCGGGACGGGCTGGGGCTGGCCTTTCCGGACGACGCGTGGCTGCTCGCGTTCGGCTGGCTGCTCGTGGCGTCGACGATCCTGTCGATGACGGATCGCGCTGCTGCGCTCTGGAAGCACGAGCGGCGCTAGGGTCCTGGCGCGAAGGGAGCCGCTGCGAGGATCGCGTCCGCGAGCGCGTCGGGGCTCCACAAACCTTCGCGGGTGTGATCGCGATAGACGAGCAGGGCCTCGCTCGGCTGGCTGAAGAGCCCCACGTAGCCGCCCGAGCCGGAGAAGATGTGCCCGCTGACGCCCGCTGCGCGCTCGCTCGCGAGGAACACGTAGAGCGGTCCGAGATGCTCGGCGTCGGGGGGTGCGAGGGACGCGTCGCGCACGACGTCGTTCAGCAATCCACGTTCGTGCAACGACTCGATGTGCTCGACGTAGGCATCGCCGGTCGAGAGCCGCGTGCGCGCGCCAGGGCAGACCGCGTTGACGCGGATACCGTGCTCTCGCAGCTCCGCGGCCATCGCGAGGGTCAGGCTGTTGGTGCCGCCCTTGCCGGCCGGATACCCCGTCCCACCGTAATGACCTAGAAAGGCGTGGGAGCTCGTGTTCACGATCGCCCCCCGGCCCCGGGCCTTCATGAGCGGGGTCGCGTGCCGGCACGTGTTGAACGTCGCGGTGAGGTGTGAGTCGATGAGCCCGCGCCAGTCGTCGGGGCCGAGGTCGAGGATCGAGGAGCCCGGCGGCTCGGCGATGCCGACGCAGTTGACCAGCACGTCGACGCCACCGAACGCGTCCACGCAGTGGGCGATCATCTCGCCGGCGGCGTCGAAGTCCGTGGCAGAGCCCGTGAAGCCCCGGGCCTCACCGCCGGCACGTCCGATCTCGGAGACGACGTCGTCGACCTCCGCGGCGCCCCGCCCGTTCACGATCACGCGCGCGCCCGCGCCCGCCATGGCCAGGGCGACGGCGCGCCCGATCCCGCGGCTCGAGCCCGCGACGACCGCGCTCGTGCCTTCGAGCAGCCTTCCCGCTCGAGTCACCCCGTGCTTCCCTCGAAGAGCTCGCGGTTCGCGCGGCGCAGAAAGAGCAGGCCGATCGCGGCATTGAAGAAGATGAAGAAGTTGTGCTGGACGAAGCCGAAGGCGGTCATCTGGCCCTCGTAGCCCGGGAAGAGCTCGACCCAGATCATGATGGCGATCGCGCGCATGGGCGTCGGTGTGGCCGCGCCAAAGAAGATCACCGGCAGCACGCCCAGCATGTATCCGAAGCTCACACCTTCGACGCCGAAGAGTCGGAGCGCAATCGTGTAGACGAAGACGGCTGCGATGAGCGCGGGTGAGCGCAGGATGATGATCGTCACGTACTGGCTCGCCTTCGACTCGCGGAACGCCTTGAGCAGCGGCCGCTCGCTGAGCCCGGTCCGTCCGCCGATCTTGCCGTGGAAGATCGCGAGCAGGAACGGGAACGCGATATAGGCGATGACGGCGATCGTGGGGATGGCGCCGAAGACTTCTGGAAGCGCGTCACGCTGGAAGATCCATCCCACGAGGCCCCAGGAGAGCAGGTAGTAGAACTCGCAGAACATGATGAAGAGCATGCTCGAGCCGACCTCCCACCCGGGGATGCCGTGCCGGCGGTTGAGGTAGAGCGCCATCGCGCCCTTGCCGACCTGCTCGTTGATGATCGACAGGATGTAGCTGCTGCCGCGAATGGGGAGGATGTCGACGTAGCGCACTGGCGCATTGAACCAGTTGATCACGCGCCAGACGACGAGCGAGTCGATGAGGAAGAAGAACGCCGAGTAGGGGATCATCAGCGCGAGCCAGGTCAGCCACGGGACGTTGGCGAAGACCGAGAGCAGGTAGGGCAGGAGGGTCATGCCCTCGCGCGCGGCTGCGCCGTTCAGCTTCCAGCCCAGGTACCCGAAGCAGGCCAGCGCGACGACCCAGGGAACGATGCGTGCCGCGAGCCCCGGACTGCGGGGCCCGGCGGGCGCGCCTGCATCGGGGGCTTCGATGTCCGGCGGGTCGGGTCCTTCGACGTCGTCGCTCATGCCGCACCCTCCGGAGACGCCACGCAGCGGGCGAGCGTCTCGTCCAATGGTGTCGATTCGATGCCGAGGAGCTCGAATGCGACGCCGGCTTCGACGCGGTCGTCGTGCTCGAGGATCTCGAGCATGTCGCGGGTCAGGCCCGGGCTCGCGCTCGTCTGCTCCATGAGCCACGCGAGTGCCGCCATCAGAGCGCGGGGCACCGGCAACACGGCCGGCGGCGGGCGGCCCACGAGCTTCGCCGCGCGCGCGACGAGCTCGCGGTGGGAGAGGTTCTCGGGGCCGCCGAGATCGAGAGCGAGCCCGCCGCTGCCCGAGCGATGTAAGGCGGCGACGACCGCGTCGAGCACGTCTTCGGCGTCGATGGGCTGCTGCCGGGTGCGGCCTCCGGCGACCATCGGCGCGACGCGCGAAGTCGCCTGACGACGGAGCGCCGCCGCCGCGAAGTCGCCTTCGCCGATCACCATCGGCACTCGGAGCACCGTGCTCGGCACGCTCCCGGAGAGCAGGATCTCCTCGGCGCGTCCCTTCGACGCGAGGCAGCCGTTCGCATGATCGATGCGGGCGCCGAGGATGCTGAGGTAGACGATGCGCTCGATACCGGCGGACGCGGCCGCGCGCGCGAGGCTCCGGCACGTCGCCTCGTGCGCGGCCTCGTAGCTCGTCGTCGCCGACGCCTTGATGATGCCGACGAAGTGCGCGACGAAGCGGCAACCGTCCATGGCCGAGGTGAGCGTGAGCTCGTCGGTGTAGTCGCCGACGACGACCTCCGCGTTCTCGGTGGCGGGGTCGTTGCGAAGCGTCTCGGCGGCGCGCTCCGAGCGGACGAACGCGCGCGCACCGAGCCCATCCTCGCGCGTGAGCCGCGCGACGAGGCGTCGGCCGAGGTGGCCGTTGGCACCGGTGACGAGGACGCGGCCGTCGGGCATCGCGCGAGGGTAGCGGCTGAGGGTCACGTTCGAGTCGCGGGTCGCATCGCGCGCATCAGCACGAGGCCGGCGCCGGCTGCGACGGCGCAGGAGACGACGACGCCGGCCATCACCGCCGTCGGCCCGCGTGCGTCGCCGACGATGCCGAGCCCCCACGGCAGCACGAAGCCGCCCGCGGCCCCGAGCCCGGCTACGACGGCGACCGCCGAGCCCCGAGCCTCGGGGACGACCTGGCCCGAGAGCGCGACGAAGAGGGGGAAGAGCGCGCCCATCGCGAGCCCGACGCTCCCGAGCACCAGCTCGATGGCGGGGAGGCGCAGCAGGAGGCACGCCGCGAGGACGACGGTGCCGGCGCTCGACGACCAGAAGACCATGGCCGCACCGGCGGGCCGTGGCGCCAGCATCACGATGATCCGCATGAGGAGGAGCCCCATCCAGAAGGCGCTGATCGCCGTGCGTCCCCGATCGGCGCCGAGCCCGAGCACCTCCTCGGCGTAGGGGACGACGAAGAGCGTGAGCGCCGTCTCGCCGCCGACGTAGAAGAACGACGCCGCGAAGAGCGCGATGATGGCCGGGCGGGTCGCCCAGTCACGCATGCGAACGTCGGTCGCGCCGGCGTGGGTGATCGTGTGCGGCTCGGGGAAGACGCCGCCGCGCAAGCCCCACACCGCGACGCCGACGTGGAGGGCACCGAGCGCGCGGAAGCCCTCGACGAAGTCGCCGCCCCGCGCCACCCAGGCGACGATTGCGAGCGGCGCGAGCATCCCCCCCACCGTGGCCGCCGAGTGGACGAACGCGAGACGCTTCACCGAGTCCTCGCCGTAACGGGTGACGACGCCCGTGTTCAGCACGGTCTCGTAGAAGCCCGCGCCGAAGCCCGCGAAGAAGAGGTGCATCGTCGCGCGCGCGAAGCTCATGTCGCTACCGACGGTCAGGAGCGCGACCGCCGTCACGATGGCGCTCGCGGCGAAGAGGAGGCGGCCGCTCATCCGGTCGACGAAGGGGCCGGCGCTGACGACCCCGATGCCGATGCCGGCGACGATGGTCGCACCGAGCATCCCCGTTTCGCGCAGGCCGATGCCGAGCCCGGCCGCGAGCTGCGGCTGATAGGCGCCGATCATCACCAGCTGACAGCCGAAGAGGAGGAACGCGCCGAAGCCGAGGATCAGCACGCCGCAATCGTCCCCCGAGCCGTGTTGCTGATCGTTAGAGGTTCAGCTCGAGCCGCGCGGCCTCGGACATCATGTCCATGCTCCACGGCGGCTCCCAGACGAGCTCCAGCTGCACGTGACGCACGCTGGTGACGCCCTGCACCTTGGCCTCGACCTCGGGAGGCAGCGTCTCGGCCACGGGACACATCGGAGTGGTGAGCGTCATGATGACCGAGACGTCGCCCGTCGGCTCGACCTCGACCTCGTAGATGAGACCGAGCTCATAGATGTCGACGGGGATCTCCGGGTCGTAG
>CAYYSY010000164.1:0-4402 GCA_964474355.1 uncultured Spirochaetaceae bacterium
TCGTGCGGCAGGGCGAGATCCTCGACGATGGGGGCGAGATCGTCCAGGCGACGATGGGGTTCGACCCGAACAAGAAGCGCACGAAGGTGCAGCGGCTCAAGGAGAACGCGGACGACTACCGCTACTTCGACGATCCCGATCTGATCCCGCTGCTGATCGACCCGGGGCGCATCGAGGCAGTGCGCGCTTCGCTGCCCGAGCTGCCGGCCGAGAAGCGTGCGCGCTTCGAGAGCGAGCACGGGCTCTCGGGCTACGACGCGGGCGTGCTCACCGCGAGTCGCACGTTGGCCGACTACTTCGAGGCAACGGTCGCCGCCGGGGCGCCAGCGAAGACCGCGGCCAACTGGATCGCCCGCGACGTCATCAAGGTGCTGAAGGAGCGCGACGCCGAGATCGAGGACGTGGCGCTCCCGGCCGACGGGCTCGCGAAGCTGATCGGGCTCGTCGAGGACGGCCGCCTGACGGCGCGCAGCGCCCAGGATCTGCTGCCGGAGCTGCTCGAGCAGGGCGGTGATCCCGAAGCGATCATGACCGAGCGCGGGCTCGAGGCGGTCTCGGACAGCGGCGTCATCGACGGGGTCGTCGACGAGGTGATCGCGAACAATGCCGATGGGGTGGCCAACGTGAAGGCGGGGGACGACAAGCCCCTCAACTTTCTCATGGGTCAGGTCATGAAGGCCACCCAGGGCAAGGCCAACCCGGCCGAGGTCCGCGCGGCGCTGATCGCGAAGATCCGCGGCGCCTGACGGGCGTCGCCCGCGCGAGACGATCCAGCGCGGATCTGGTAGTCACGGCTCGGGGGACACATGACCCCGTGCTCAGACATTCTCGCCGCAGGGGCCTCGGTCATTTCAGGCGTACTGCTCGGGTGCGGCTCCGAACTGCGCGCGGGGCCATGTGTCCCCCGAGCCTCGGCTCGCCGTGCTTCGCGCCGGCTTGCACCCCGTCGGAGTGATGTCCGCCAATCCGCCGCGTTCGGTTGTGTTCGGCGTCGCGCGGACCTCGGTCGGGTTGGTCTTGGCCTGGGCCGTGCTTCGGATGATGGGTGGCTGGGCTCCTGCGGGCTTCGTGGTTGATGAGGGCTGCTTGTTCGTTGCGGGCTCGGTGCTTGCGCGTGCGAGTGCGTTGCTCGTGTAGTGCGGGCAGGCAGGAAATGTGTGGATCATCACCCAGGCTGCGGGGCGAACATGCCGAAACGTGAACTCATGATGGCGAGCGCCATTTCGGATTGCGTTGGAGGGAAGCCATGGCCTCAGTGATTGCATGCCCCGAGGAGAACGGGGCGCATCTGCATTCACCCGAGATCGAGAGTGAGGCGAAGGAGCGCAAGGCGGCCGGCGATCGGCACGCGGTGGCGTCCTTCGAGGGGGGCCTTCGCGAGCTCCACTTCGCGATGCTGCTGCATCGGCTCCACGCCGAGCGCGCGACGGGCGTGCTGATGCTCCAGAACGACAAGAAGAAGAAGGCAGTGCAGATGAAGGACGGGCACCCCGTGTCCGTCAAGTCGAACCTCGTCGAGGAGTGCCTCGGCCACATGCTCGTGCGTCAGGGCGTGATCGACCAGGAGCAGGCGACGCACAGCCTCGAGCAGGCGCGCAAGCAGGGCGGTCTGCAGGGTGAGATCCTCGTCGCCATGGAGTGGATCGACGAAGATCACCTGGCCGAGGCGCTGCGCGCTCAGGCCGTCGACAAGCTCTATGAGATCTTCACGTGGAAGCGGGGCCGCTTCGCTTTCAAGCCGGGCAAGCGCATCAAGGGCGGCAACGGTCTCGCCCTCGACTACAGCGTCGCGAACATGATCCTCGCCGGCTGTCGTGACTACGTGCCGAGCCGGCGCGTCGACGACTTCTTCACGCGCTACGCGGGCGTCGTGATGGGACGGGCGTCGAACGAGTTCGACCGGTTCCAGGACGTGACCGTCAGCCAGGCCGAGGAGAAGGTGATCTGCGAAGTCGCCGATGGCGTGCGCATCGACGAGTACCTCGACGCGCCCGACCTGGTGCGCCGCGCGGTCTACGGCCTCGTGGCCACGGGTCTCGTGGCCACGTCCGGCGACCCTGCGCCGCTGCCGCGCGTGGTCGAGGGTGAGGACGACGACTCGGTGCCGAACGTCATGCCGGAGAGCGTGGCGCCGGCGCCGCCCGCGGCGGACATCGAGGCCGAGGCGAAGGAGATCGCGGCCTGGCTCGAAGAGGCGCGTGACAAGAGCCACTACGAGCTCTTCGACGTGATGTCGACCGCCGGCGATGAAGGCATTCGCGGGGCGTACGAGGCATTCGCCCGCCGCTTCCATCGCGACCGATTCCGCAGCGCGACTGCTGCGGTTCAGAAGATCGTCGACCAGGCAGCGACGCTGGTCCACAACGCCTACGAGGCGATCGCCACCGCCGACAAGCGGCTCGAGTACGCCCAGGAGGTGAAGCGCGAGGCCACCGAGGACAAGGAGCGCGCGGAGACTAAGCGCGTGCTCAAGGCCGAGGCGTCCTTCCAGCGTGGCGAGGCGTTGCTGCGGAGCCGCGACTACGAGGGCGCACTCGCGCACTTCGGCGCCGCAGTGCAGGCCTATTCCGAGGAGGGCGAGTACCACGCCCACTACGGCTGGGCGCTACATCTCTGTCACCCGGACGACGTCGCGATCGCCCACGAGGCGATGGAGCACGTGCAGCGGGGCATCAAGCTGGCGAGGGATCGGGAGAAGCCCTACCTCTACCTCGGCCGCCTGTGCAAGGCGGTGGGCCGGCTCGATGCCGCCGAGAGGATGTTCACGAAGGCCGTCCAGGTGCGGCCCGAGTGCGTCGAGGCGATGCGCGAGCTGCGGCTGATCAACATGCGCCGGGAGAAGGGCAAGGGCCTCATCGGCCGCCTGCTGGGTCGCTAGCCGACGCCGTCTCCTCCTCCCGCAACGGCCCCGCCCCGCATCGGCTCCACGACGGCGGGCCGGGGTGTTCGGAAGGAACGGCTCGATGGGCGACAGCCCCGCGCAAGGTGTCACGGGCGAGTGGATCTGGCTGGACGGCGAGTGGGTGCCGTGGGCCGACGCGAACGTCCACATCCTGACTCACAGCCTTCACTACGGCCTCGGCGTCTTCGAGGGCATCCGCTGCTATCGCACCGAAGACGGGCGCAGCGCCGTCTTCCGGTTGCCCGAGCACATCCGCCGACTCTACGACTCTGCCCACATCAACCTGATGGACGTGCCGTACGACCGCGACGTCGTCACCGAGGCGGTGTGCGAGTCGCTTCGCCGCAATGGTCTCGAAGAGGGCTACATCCGCCCGCTGGTCTTCATCGGGGATGGCGCGATGGGCCTGCACCCGGGCGACAACCCGATTCGCGTGTCGGTGATCAGCTGGGCCTGGGGCAAGTATCTCGGCGAGGAGGGCATGGCACGCGGCATCCGCGCGAAGGTCTCGACCTTTTCGCGCAATCACGTGAACGCCAAGATGACCAACGGCAAGACCTGCGGAGACTACGTGAACTCGATCCTCGCCAAGCGCGAGGCGGTGCTCGATGGCTTCGACGAGGCGGTCATGCTCGACACCCACGGCCTCGTCTCGGAGTGCACCGGCGAGAACATCTTCATCGTGCGCGACGGTGTGATCCACACGCCGCTCGGGCACAGCGTGCTGAACGGGATCACGCGCGGGACGATGATCGAGCTCGCGCGCGAGCGTGGACTCGAGGTCGTGGAGACGATGCTGACCCGCGACGATCTCTACGTCGCCGATGAGATCTTCCTGACCGGCACTGCGGCCGAGGTCACGCCGATCCGGGAGCTCGACCACCGGCAGATCGGGGCGGGTCGGCGCGGCCCGGTCGCCGAGCAGCTGCAGGCGGCCTATTTCGACGCCGTGTCCGGGCGCGACCCCAAGCACCGGGACTGGCTCACTTTTCTCTGATCCAGCGACCAAGAACGACAGGTAGCGCGAGCCTCGAGTGCCCCCGGCCATCCGGTGCAGGGGCGGCGCTGCATTGCGATCGTATCACGATGTGTCACGTTGTGATTCATGGACACACATGACGATCGTGACTTCGAGAGGGGCGGCGCAGCCGAGGACGGGTCTGGCCCGGCCGACCGGCCGCGTAGCGAGCAGCGAACCGAGGGCGCGCAGCACGACGAGCGCCGTGACGACGCGGCGCGATCCGAGCGCGACCGCAGCGGCGACGACCGCGGCGACGGGGACCGGCGCAGCGGCTCCTGCCACGGCCGCGAGCGCCGCCGTCGGCGTCATCATGGCCGCAAGGAGCGCGTCCTCCATACCCGGGTCTCGGAGCAGCTCTCCGACGACATCCGTCGGCTGGCGGACGATCTCCGGGTCCCCGCTTCGAACCTCGTCCGCAACGTGCTCGAGGAGGTCTTCACCGTCGTGGAGACCGTCTCCGACGACGTGGGCGATCTCTT
>CAYYSY010000165.1:0-8229 GCA_964474355.1 uncultured Spirochaetaceae bacterium
CTCGGCCAGCCCAACTTCGGCGCGGTGCGTGTCAACCAGGCACTGGCGCGGCGTCCCCGCGACCCGCGGCTGTATGCCCTGCGCGCCCGACTCATGCTCGCAATGGGCTCCGCCAAGAAGGCCCGCGCCGACGCCGAGCGCGCGCTCGCGCTGACCCCGGGGCGGGGCGACGAGGCACTCGAGGTGCTGATCACCCTCGCAGAGCTCTCACCCGACCCGCAGAACGTGATCGCGTCCCTCGAGAAGCAGCGTGCCGATGGCAAGCTCACCCTTCACCGCAAGGTGATCCTCGGGCGCATGCTCGCGCGCACGGGCCGGGCCGAGGAAGGGCTCGCCCTCTTCGAGGAGGCGCTCGAGCAAGGTGGTCGCTTCACGAAGCTCAAGGCCGACACCGCGTACCTGCTCGTGCTGCTCGGCGGCGACCTCGACCGCGCCGAAGCGCTGGCCCGCGAGGCCGTGGCAGCGCCCGGAGAGCAGGTGTTCGCGGCCGATGTGCTCGGGCACGTCTACATGGCCAAGGGCCTCTTCGCCGCCGCGATGTACCAGTTCCAGTTCGCCGCGGAGCACGCCCGACCGGCGAACCCGGACTATCTGCTCCATCTCGGCCAGGCCCTCGAGCGCATGAGCCGACCCGAGCAGGCGCGGGATGCCTACGCGCGCGCGCTCGAGATCGATCCGAAGCACGTCGACTCCCGAGCGGCGCTCGGTGCGCTCGAAGGAGCGGATCCCGCGCCCCGGACGGATCCCTCCTAGTGCCCCGTCCCGCTCCCGAACACCAGAGGCGGTGAGGAGCCCATGGCCGACGACCGCGAGCCGGCGGCCAGCCCGACTCCCCTGACGGACGACGGCGCAAAGCCCGCCTCGTCTCAGTCGACGTTCGCGCTCCTTCTCCTCTGCTTCTTCCTATCCGGCCTGGCGGCGCTGATCTACCAGACCGCGTGGACGCGAACCTTCGCGTTCGTGTTCGGCACGAGCGAGCTCGCCGTGGCCACGGTCCTCGCTGCCTACATGGCCGGGCTCGCCGTCGGCGCCACGGTCGCGGCGCGGCTGGTCGAACGCGTGCGCCGCCCGGTGCTCGTCTATGGCGTGCTCGAGGGCGCGATCGCCGTGTCGGCGCTCTGCGTCCCGCTCGCGCTGCGCGGCGCCGACGCATTGCACGCGGCGCTCTTCGCCGTGCCCGATGCGCCGCCGGCAGCCGGGCACCCGGTGAACGCGCTCTTCTATCTCGTCGCGGCCTTCGCGGTGCTGATCGTGCCGACGGCGCTCATGGGAGCGACGCTTCCGCTGCTCGCCCGCGAGGCCATCCACCGCCAGCGCGACGTCGGCCCGCGCATCGCGGTGCTCTACGCCATGAATACGGCGGGTGCCGTCGCGGGCACCCTGCTCGCCGGGTTCTGGCTGCTGCCCGCGCTCGGCCTGTCCGGCACCGTGTGGATCGCCGTCGCGGCCAACGCCGCCGTCTTCGTCGCCGCAGCGAGCGTGGGCCTGCGCAGCCGCCCTGGTCGCGACAGCGATGCCGCGACACGAATCGAAGCGCCGGCGTTCGTGAACGGCTGGGTGCTGCCCGTCATGCTCGCGTCGGGCGCCGTGTCGTTCACGTACGAGGTGCTCTGGACGCGCCTGCTCGGCCACGTGCTCGGCGGCAGCGTATACGCGTTCGCGACGATGCTGGCGAGCTTCCTCACGGGCATCGCGCTCGGGTCGGCGGCCGCGTCGCGCTTCAGCCGCGACGCCGTCACGGCGGGCCGCGCGCTCTTCGTTTGCCAGCTCGGGATCGGTCTGCTCTCGCTCGCCGCGTTCCTCGCCATGGACGCGCTCCCGGGCTTCACCCGCGCGCTCGGCTCGGGCGGCGCGGGGCGCCTCGCGGCCGACGCCATCTCGAGCGTCGCCGTGCTGCTGCCGTCGACGACGCTCCTCGGCGCGACGTTCCCGCTCGCCGTCCGCCTCTACGCGCGGGACGAGACCGGTGCGCCCACGGCATCGGCCCGCGTCTATGCCTGGAACACGGTCGGCGCCATCGTCGGGGCGCTCGGCGCCGGGTTCTTCCTCATCCCCGCCGTGGGCTTCGCGCAGGCCGTGGCGCTCGCTGCCGCGGCGAACCTCTTCCTCGCCGCCGCCGTGGCGCTGCGCGCGCCCGGCCGGGCGGGCGCAGCACGACGCAAGCCGACCGGGCGCGTCCTCGCGGCCATGCTGCCCGCCGCGATCGTCCTGCTGGTGCCGCCGCCGACGCCCTGGACGCTGCTCCGCACGGCACCGCTCGGCCTGAACACCTCGCCGGGCGAGCTCGTCTTCGACGCGGTCGGGCGCAGCGCGACCGTCACCGTGCTGCGTCGCCTCGGTGAGCATCACCTCGCGAGCAACGGACTGCCCGAGGCGGTGATCCGGCCGCCGGGCGGCCGTGCCGACACGTATCGCGTCAGTCAGTGGCTCGGCGCCGGCGCCGGGCTCGCGCGGCCCGACATGCGCGACATGCTGGTGATCGGGCTCGGCGGGGGCGTGCTGCTCGAGCGCGTGCCTCCCTTCGTCGAGGCCGTGCACGTGATCGAGCTCGAGCCCGAGATCGTGCGCGCCAACGAGTTCATGGCGCCCCATCGCGCGTTCGATCCCCTCGCCGATCCCCGCGTGCGCGTCGTCGTCAACGACGCCCGTGGCGCGCTCATGCTGACGAGTCGCCGCTTCGACGCGATCGTGTCCCAGCCCTCGCACCCGTGGACCGCCGGCGCATCCCACCTCTACACCCGCGAGTTCTTCGAGCTGGTCTCCGACCATCTCGAGCCCGGCGGTGTCTTCGTCCAGTGGATGGGTCTCGCGTTCATCGACGAAGAGCTGCTCGCGGTGCTCGTGGCGACGCTGCAGGACGTGTTCCCCCACGTGACCGTGCACCAGCCCCAGCCCGCCGGCGTCGTCTTCTTCGCGTCGCATGCGCCCCTCGATCTCGAGCGCACCGGGCCCGCCGCCATCGCGAGCGCACCGGCGACCTATGCGGCCATGGGTCTACGCGGCCCGGTCGATCTCGCGGCGAACCTCGTGCTCGACGCGGAGGGAACGAGGCGTCTCGCCGCGCGGGGCGAGGTGAGCACCGACGAGCGCAACCTGCTCCAGATGCGGTCGCCCGCGCTCGTGCGCAGCGCCACGCAGGTGCTGCGCCTCGACGCGCTGGACGGCGTCGGCGCAGTCGCCGCGTGCGACGGCAGCACCGGGGCGAGAACACCGTCTGCTCCGCTGGTGCGCGCGCTTCTCAGGACGGGCCACGGCGAGCGCGCCAGGCGCTGCGCGACGACGATCACCGAGCCGTCCGAGCAGGCCCTGGCGACCGCCGCCATCGCGAAGGCCGCGGGCGACCGTGCCGCGCTTCGCCGCGAGCTCGAGCGCAGCTTCCACGCCGATCCCGGCTCACTCGCGGCCCGCTTCGCGGTGCTCGAGGCGCAGCAGCCGTGGCGGCGCGCGACCGGTGCGGACTTCGAGCGCACCGCCGAAGGCCTCGACGACCCGTCGAGGCTCGTCATCGAGGCGTGGCGGCTCGAGCGCGCGCGCAGCTGGAAGGGGCTGTCGGCGCTCGACGGCGCACTGGGCTCCATCGGCCACGATCATCCGGCGGGCCGCGCGGCCGCGCGCGCACGGGCGCGGTGGCGCGTCGAGCTCCCCGGCGCCGCGCGCGCACGCGAAGCGATCGAGCTCATCGACCGGGTGCTCCCGGGCAGCGGCTGGCCGCGCGACGACCTGTTGCTCCGCACGCGGGCGAGCTTCGAGGCCGGCTACGGCGCAGCGACCGTCGCGACGCTGTCGGACTTCGCCCAGGCGAACATGGGTGAGGACCGGGACATCTCGCTCGCACGCGCCGCCCTCGCGATCGAGGCACGCCTGGGCGACGACCTCTACGCGGGGGACGAGCGGACCCGGCTCCGGCGGCGACTCGGCGCGCGGCGCTGAGCGCCGCTCTGCTCCTGCGGGCGCCGCGCCTTCGGCTCAGCCCGCGTCGGACTTCGATCGGACCGCGCGCAGTCGCTCCCGCCGCGCGAGCTCGGCGCGCAGCTTCTCCGCATCGGACTGCAGATCGGCGGTAATCGGCCCGGGGATCCCGGCGGCGGTCTCGACCACTCGAAGCGCGCTCTCGAGATCGTCCAGCACGATGTACGCCTGGGCGAGCGCCCGGGCCTCGACCTGGGACGACGCAGCCTTCGCCTGCAGTCGATCGACCCACTCCCGGGCCATCTCGCGCTTCAACGCGTCGAAGGGCGGGTAGCCGTGCAGGGGGCCGTAGGCCGGGTCGATCAGGATGTGGTCGAGGCGGTTGTAGCCGCGTGCATGCGCGGCCTCGAGGTAGCGGACGGCGCCATCGAAGTCGCCCTGGCGCGCGGCGCGGCCCGCCTTGCGCGTGTTCGCGGCGGCGCCGTCGGGGTAGTTCCGCTCGGAGTCGGCCATCATCGACTCGGCGCTGTGCCAGATGCCGGCGCGCGCGTGCGCCTGCACCGCGAACACGAGCACGTACACCGCGCCGAGCGCGAGACCGCCGCGTGCGAGCACCGCGGCGTCGACGCGGAGACCGAGCCGATCGGTCACGAAGCGGGTGAGATCGGGCAACGCGAGCAGCACGGCGCCGATGAGACCGGGCAGGATGAAATAGAGGTAGCGGTCGGCGATCGGATACGGGAGCGGCACGATGCCCGAGAGCGGTCCGAACGAGACCAGCGCCCAGATCCAGTAGACCGCCTCCTCGCTTCGCCTGCGCACGGTGACGACGAGCCGCCCCGTCACGAGCGCCAGCGCCACGAGCGATGCGAGCACCTGCGGATGCAGCAGCGTCGTGATCGGCGCAGGCTCGTGGAAGACCGAGAGCCCCGTGCCCGTCGCGGCCATGAAGAGGTAGCGCCCCGCCGCGGCGATCATCATGCAGACGCGCGTGAGCGGCTCGGCGTAGAGCGTCGGCGCCTGGCCGGCGGTGCTCGAGAACGCCAGCGCCTCGACGACGGCGAAGACCGCCAGCACGAGCACCCACCCGCCCATCCATGGCCACCGCCAATCGGAGGCTTGCCCGGTCTCTTCGCCGCTGCTTCGGACCCAGCCGAAGAGCAGCACCGCGAAGAACGCCACGGCGGCGAAAGGCTTGGCGAGCAGCGCCAGCGCGAAGCAGACGATCGCGAGCAGGGGTCGGCGCGGATGCGCGAGCACCGCCGCGAGCGTCAGGCAGAGCGAGGATGAGCTCTTCAGCTGCGAGATCCAGGCGACGCTCTCGACGTTGCCCGGATGGAGCAGGAAGACGGCGGCGCCCACGAGCGCGGCCGCCAGAGGGATGCCGCTGCGCACGAAGAGCGCGAAGAGCATCACCGACGCGAGCGCGTGGAGCAGCACGTTCACGACGTGGTAGCCGGTCACGTTCTCGCCGAAGAGCTGCCACTCGACGGCGTGCAGCAACACGTGCACGGGCGCGTAGTTCTCGACGAGGATCGTGACGACGCTCGTCGGATCCCAGATCGCCAGGAAGTTCGCCGGCACCATGAAGTCGTGCACGTACGGGTTGTTCAGCACGTAGTGCTCGTCGTCGGAGATGAACGCCCCGCCGAGCGCGGGCCCGTAGACGAAGAGCGCGACGACCGCGAACGCGAGCCAGAGCGCGGCGAGGCGCGGGAGCGAAAGCGCCGCTGCGGCGTCCGTTCCAGCGACGGCTGCGCCCGGCGATTGCGCCGCCCCGGCGCCCGGACGCGACGCACCCGAGCGCTTCGTGCGCTTGCGTCTCGATTTCGACTGGGCCAGAGGGGATCTCCTCGCCGGAGCGAATCAGCCCGACGCGTCCCGACCGTAGCCGTCGGGATGGGTCTGCTTGAAGCCCCAGGCGTCGCGCACGATCGTCTCGACGTCCGAGCGCGCCGGCGCGAAGCCCAGCTCGCGCTTCGCCCGCTCTCCGCCGCTCACGAGCTCGGGCGGGTCTCCGGACCGCCGCGCGACGACCCGCGCCGGGATCGCGTGCCCGGTCACCTTGCGCGCCGCCTCGACGATCTCGCGCACCGAGTACCCCGTGCCGGTGCCGAGGTTGCAGCGCAGCCGCACAGGGCCCCGCGCGAGCACCGCGGCCGCCTCGAGGTGGACCGTCGCGAGATCCTCGACGTGGATGTAGTCCCGGATGCAGGTGCCGTCTGGCGTCGAGTAGTCATCGCCGAAGATCAGGATCTCGTCACGTCGCCCCGCCGCCACGTCGAGCACCAGAGGGATCAGATGCGTCTCGGGATCGTGGTCCTCGCCGAGGTCACCATCGTGATGGGCGCCGGCGGCGTTGAAGTAGCGCAGCGCCGCGTAGCGGAGGTCGTAGGCGATCGCGTAGTCGTCGAGCATGTGCTCGATGGCGAGCTTGCTGCGGCCGTAGGCGGTGATCGGTGCCTGGGGCGCGTCGTCCTCGATGGGCAGCTTCCCGGGCACGCCGAAGGTCGCGCAGGTCGACGAGAAGACGATGCGATCGCAGCCGTGCTCGCGCATCGCCTCGAGGAGGTTCCATGTGTTCACAACGTTCTCGCGCCAGTAGAACGCGGGGCGCTCGACCGACTCGCCGACGTACGACTTGGCAGCGAAGTGGATCACGCAGCGGGGCGAGACCTCGGCGAACACCCGCGACAGGGCGTCACGATCGGCCAGGCTGGCCACGTGGAGCGGTGCGTCGCCGACCGCCTCGCGATGCCCGGTCGAGAGATCGTCGAACACGGCGCAGGCGACGCCCTCTCGCGCGAGCAGACGCACCATGTGCGAGCCGATGTAGCCCGCGCCGCCGACCACCAGCACGGGGCCGATCTGGTCGGCCGCGGCGCGCGAGGCACGAGGAGACGTGGATGCATCGACCATGGGAGACATGGCGCGCGATCATACAGCAGATGCGCGCGGGTCCCTGCGCGCGAATCGCGCCGCGGCAACGCGCGCAGCGCCCGCTCGCGCTCTTCGTTGCTGTAGGATTGCCGCATGGAAGCCCACGAGTCCGTCGAGCTCAGCGTCGTGATGCCTTGCCTGAACGAGGCGGACACCCTCGCGACCTGCATCCGCAAGGCGCAGACCTCGTTCGCCGAGCACGACATCGCCGGCGAGGTCATCGTCGCGGACAACGGCTCGAGCGATGCATCGGTATCGATCGCGGAGGAGCTCGGTGCGCGGGTCGTGCACGTGACCGAGCGCGGCTACGGCAGCGCGCTCATGGGCGGCATCGCCGAGGCGCGCGGGCGCTTCGTGATCATGGGCGACGCTGACGACAGCTACGACTTCCTCGAGATCCCGAAATTCGTCGAGAAGCTGCGAGCCGGGGCCGACCTCGTGCAGGGCTGCCGGCTGCCCGGTGGCGGCGGGCGCGTGCTGCCGGGCGCGATGCCGTGGCTCCACCGTTGGCTCGGCAACCCGATGCTCACACGCATGGTGCGCTTCATGTTCCACACGCCGATCCACGACATCTACTGCGGCATGCGGGGCTTCACGAAGAAGCTCTACGACCGGCTCGAGCAGCGCTGCACGGGCATGGAGTTCGCGACCGAGATGATCATCAAGTCGACCCTGCTCGGAGCACGGATCGACGAGGTGCCGATCACGCTGCATCCCGACGGGCGCACCTCGCACGGGCCGCATCTGCGCACCTTCCGCGATGGCTGGCGCACCGTGCGCTTCTTCCTCATGTACAGCCCGCGCTGGCTCTTCCTCGTGCCCGGCATCGTGCTGCTTCTCGCCGGGGTGGTGGGCTACGCGCTCGCCCTGCCCGGCGCACAGGTCGGCGAGGCCCGGCTCGGCGTCCACACGCTGCTCGTCGCCAGCCTGTCGATCCTCCTCGGCTACCAGTCGATCCTCTTCGCGATCTTCAGCAAGACCTTTGCGGTGAGCGTCGGGCTGATGCCCCCCGACGATCGCCTCGAACGCTTCTTCACCTTCGCCACCCTCGAGCGCGGCCTGGTGCTCGGCGCGGGCGCATTCGCCGTCGGGCTCGGCATGATCGGCTACGCCACCTCGACGTGGGCCGAGCGCGACTTCGGCCCGCTCGACTACCCGACGACGCTGCGCCTGGTGATCCCCGGCGTGACCCTCGCCGCGCTCGGCTTCCAGACGATCCTGTCGGGCTTCTTCGTCTCGATCCTGGGGATGCACCGACGGTGAACACGATCGAGCACGCGCATCGGCACGCCGTCGTCGACCGGCGCGTCCGTGTGCTCACGGCCCATCTGGCGCCGCTCGTCCCCGACGGCGCAGCCGTGCTCGACGTCGGCTGCGGCG
>CAYYSY010000166.1:0-11927 GCA_964474355.1 uncultured Spirochaetaceae bacterium
GCATCTGCTCGTTGAGGTAGTACTCCTTCTGCGAGCGCTCCATCTGCTTCTTGACGCGCCCGCGGATCTTGCGCTCGACCTCGAGCACCTCGATCTCGGCCTGCAGCCGGTCGTACACCTCTTCGAGGCGAGACAGCGGCACGGTCTGCTCGAGCAGCGACTGCCGCTCTTCTAGCTTGAGATTGAGATGCGAGACGATCGTATCGGCGAGCTTGCCGGGCTCGTTGATCGCGCTGACCGAGTTGAGCGTCTCGGGCGCGATCTTGCGGTTCAGCTTGACGAAGTTCTCGAAGGCGGTGTGCACCGTGCGTACGGTGGCATCCGACTCGGCGGTCTCTTCGTCCTCTTCAGGCAGCTCCTCGACCTGCACCTGGAAGTACGGGTCGGAGCCCTGGAACTCGAGGATCTTCGCGCGGCTCTTGCCCTCGACCAGCACCTTCACGGTGCCATCGGGGAGTCGCAAGAGTTGGATGATGGTGCCGAGCGTGCCGAACTCGAAGATGTCGTCGGCGCCGGGCTCCTCCTGCCCCGCCTGGCGCTGGGCCGAGAGCATGAGCAGCCGATTGCCTTCCATGGCGTCTTCGAGCGCCTGGATCGACTTGGCGCGCCCCACGAAGAGCGGCACGACCATGCTCGGGAACACGACGATGTCGCGAAGGGGCAGGAGCGGGACCGCACCGCCACCGGCGCCGGCCTGACCGCGCGCGCCGTTCTCGGCGTCGCTGCCGTCGCCCTGTTCGTCGTCGTTCCTGAAAAAGACCATTGACTCCCTTTTCTTCTCTTCTTTCTTCTTCTTTCGGCTCTTCGCTCGACTCTTCTCTGGACTCTTCTCTGATTCTTTCGCCGCGACTGCTGCTGCTCTGCCCCGGTCTGATTTTCGATGCCACGTGAACGCCGTGGGTGCGAGCCCCGCAGCGCCCCGCTCGAGGGCACGGTCAGGCGCTCTCGGCTTCCTGCTTGTACACGAGCAGCGGCTCGGCCCCCTGCTCGATGACCTCCTCGTTCACCACGCACTCGACCACGTCGTCACGCGAGGGCAGCTCGTACATCAGCTCCAGCATCGCGCCCTCGAGGATCGCCCGCAGACCGCGCGCGCCGCTCTTCTGCGTCAGCGACTTGCGCGCAACCGCACGGAGCGCCCCCTCGGTGAATCGAAGCTTGACGTCCTCGAACTCGAAGAGCTTCTCGTACTGCTTGACGAGCGCGTTCTTCGGCCCCGTGAGAATGTCGACGAGCGCGTCTTCTTCGAGCTCGCCCAGGGTCGCGATCACCGGCAGCCGGCCGATGAACTCGGGAATCAGCCCGAAGTGCAGCAGATCCTCCGCCTCGACCTTCCCCAGGGCCTCGCCCTTCTTGCGGTCCACCTTGCTCTGGATATCGGCACCAAAGCCCATTCCCTTCACCCCGATTCGCCGCTCGATGAGCGTCTCGAGGCCCACGAAGGCGCCGCCGCAGATGAAGAGGATGTTGGATGTGTCGACCTGCAGGACCTCCTGCTGGGGGTGCTTCCCCCCGCCCTTCGGCGGGACGCTCGCCATCGTGCCCTCGATGATCTTGAGGAGCGCCTGCTGCACGCCCTCGCCCGACACGTCGCGAGTGATCGACGGGTTCTCGCTCTTGCGGGCGATCTTGTCGATCTCGTCGATGTAGATGATGCCGCGCTGCGCACGGTCGACGTCATAGTTCGACGCCTGCAGCAGGTTCAGCACGATGTTCTCGACGTCCTCACCGACGTAGCCGGCCTCGGTGAGCGTGGTGGCGTCGGCAATCGTGAAGGGTACGTCGAGGATGCGTGCGAGGGTCTGCGCCAGCAGGGTCTTGCCCGAGCCGGTCGGGCCGAGCAGCAGGATGTTCGCCTTCTGCAGCTCGACGTCGCCGGCGAACGACCCGCTCTCGATGCGGCGGTAGTGGTTGTGGACCGCCACCGAGAGGATCTTCTTGGCCTGCTCCTGACCGATCACGTACTCGTCGAGGGCGGCCTTGATCTCCTTCGGCTTGAGGACGCCAGCAGCAGGCTGGGTCGGCTCGTCAGCCCCGTACTCCTCGGCGATGATGTCGTTGCAGAGCTCGATGCACTCGTCGCAGATGTAGACCGTCGGCCCGGCGATGAGCTTCTTCACTTCCTTCTGGCTCTTGCCACAGAAGGAGCACGAGAGATTCGCGTTGTCGTCCCGCTTCTTCATGACGCTTCGCTCTCCCGCCCGGCGGTCTGCCTCACGCCGCCGACTTTTCCTTGCTCTCTGCCCCGGCGCGCGGTCGCTCGCCGGTCACGATGTCGATGAGGCCATAGTCCTTCGCCTCCTCCGCAGACATATAGTAATCGCGCTCGGTATCGGCGGCGATCTGGTCGAGCGGCTTGCTGGTGAGATCCGCGAGGATCTCGTTCATGCGCTCGCGCATCTTCAAGATCTCTTTGGCCTGGATGTCGATGTCCGAGGCCTGCCCGCGCGCACCGCCCATGGGCTGATGGATCATGACGCGCGCATTGGTCAGCGCCGAGCGCCTGCCGGGCGAACCGGCCGCCAGCAGCCAGGCCGCCATCGACGCCGCCATGCCGATGCAGGTCGTCGAGATCTCGGGCCGCACGAAGTTCATCGTGTCGAGGATCGCGAGCCCCGCCGTGATCGAGCCGCCCGGCGAGTTGATGTAGAGGTGGATCTCCTGGTCGGGATCCTCGGCCTCGAGAAAGAGCAGCTGGGCCACGATGACGTTGGCGACGTCGTCGTTGATCTCGGTGCCCAGGAAGATCACCCGGTCGCGCAACAGGCGCGAATAGATGTCGAACACGCGCTCGCCGCGCTGGTTCTGCTCGATGACGTACGGAATGACCGGCATGTCTGTTCTCGCTCCTAGGACGCCGCGCGCCCCGCGTGCTCACGCGGCGACCTCACGACCGTCGTCACGGCCCGGCATCACGGCCTGTGGTCTCAGCCGACCGCGCCGCAATCAGCCCGACCCGCAACGACACCGACAGGAGCATCCCCCCTGGACGCTTCGTCCGAAGCCTATTCTTCGCCAGTCGAGCCCCGATGGCAAGCATCGCCCCGTGAGGATCCGGACAACCTCGCGCTGAGCCGGAAGAGGCCCGCACGGACGCTCGGAGACGCGCGTGAAAGGGCTCCGGCATGCGGCCCGCGGCGCGCAACTCGCGCGCAATTCCTCACTCGGAAGCGACGTGAAACAGGACTCGCTGCGACCTGATTCGCTGACATGAATCGGCGAATCGACCCGCTGCGTCGTCGGCCCCGGATTCAGTCGCTCGCGCCGGCGCCCGCCGTCTCTTCGGTGGGCTCGACGTCCTTCACCTGGGCCTGCTCTGCGAGGAAGCCGAAGACCGCCTGGTCGAGCAGCTGTTCACGAATCGCGTGAATCCAGCCCTGTTCCTCCGCGGTCTGTCGGAACTTTTCGATCGTCACACCCTGCGCTTCGGCCAGCTCTCCGAGGCGGACATCGAGCGCCTCCTCGTCGACCTTCACCTCGTGCACCCGGGCGATCGCCTCGAGCGCGAACGCCTCGCGCACGCGCCGCTCGGCCTGGGGCCGGCCGTCTTCCTGCAATCGCATCAGCTGATCGCGCAGCACCTCGTCGGGCACGCGGCCCTGGAACTGCCGGTGCGTCTGCTCCATGTGATTGCGGAGCTGGCGCTCGACGACACCCGGCGGCACCTCGAAGTCGACCTTGTCGAGCAGCGAGTCCATGAGCGACTTGTTCAATTGCTCGGTCGATGCGTCCTCGCGCTGCTTGGTCAAATCGTCGCGGATGCGCTGCTCGAGATCGGCGAGGGTCTCGAACTCGCCGACGTCCTTCGCGAACTCGTCGTCGAGCTCGGCCGGCTGCTTGTGCTTGACCGCCTGCACGGTGGCCGAGAACACGGCGTCCTTGCCCGCGAGCTCGGCGTGCCCGTAGTCCTCGGGGAACGTGACGTTCACCTCGACTTCGTCACCCGCAGCATGGCCGACGAGCTGCTCCTCGAACCCCGGAATGAAGCGCCCTGAGCCGATCTCGAGCTCGACGCCCTCCCCGGAGCCGCCCTCGAAGGCCTCGCCGTCGACGCGGCCCACGAAGTCGATCACCGCCGAGTGACCTTCTGCGAGGGCCGTGCCCTCGTCGGCCTCGACGAGCGGTGCGAGCTGGTCGCGGATGCGCCCGATCTCGGCCTGGATCTCGTCGTCGCCCACCGAGACGAGCGGGCGCTCGGCGGTGAGCTCGGTCAGGTCCGGCAGCTCGACCTCGGGCTTCACCTCGAGGCGGGCCGTGTACGCGAACACGGCGCCCTGCTCCGGCGTACCGGCGTCGACGGAGGGCTCACTGAGCGGCGAGATGTCGGCCTGATGGATGGCGCCTGCGAGCGTCTCCGAGACGAGCATGCGCTCGACCTCGCTGGGCACGCTGGCACTGTAGTGGCTCTCGAGCACCTTGCGCGGGACCTTGCCCGGCCGGAAGCCCTTCAGGCGTGCCGACTTCTTGAGCTCGTTGTAGACGGCGTCGAACGCCTTGCCGACCCGCGCCGGCTCCACCGTCACGGTCAGGGTGCGCACGACGGGGCTCGTCTCGTCGGTCTCGACCGTGACGCCCTCGAGATCGAAGGCGTGGTCGTGGTGATCGTGATCGTGGTCCGCGTGGTCGTGGTCGTGGGCCATGTCGGGGGTCTCGTCTCTCTCTTCGCTCATGGGTGGAGCGTCGTGTGTGTGCGGAGCTCGCTGAGCGCCCCGCATCGCGTCACCGCGCGTCGGAGTCGCCCGACCCGCGGAGTGCGTCCACGCATGCGTGTGATCGTCTCTCGGGCGCCACCGGCGGCGCGCTCTGCCGCCCCGAGCCGCCCGCCGAACATGCGGGGATGCCAGGCCAGCGCGGTGCCGCTCGGATGCCAGTGGATGCGCCGTCGGATCGGGTCCCGCCGGGGACACCCGTCCCCGACTGCAGCCCGATCCTCGAGCGGCCGCATTCTAGCCCCCACGGGCCCAAATGGCACGGGGCCTCGATCGGCGCCGAGATCGGACTCGGAGCGGCGGCGGGTCGGGCGGCGGAGCGGTGTGGGCGCGCGCCCCTCGGCGACGAGGGGCGGGATGCGCGGCAGACTTGGCCACGCCTGCCGAGCTCGGCAGCGGGCGCGCCAGCCGGGATCCATGCGCGCTCCCCCGCACGAGGAGGACCACCCCTTGGCCGAAGCCACCCTCTCCGCCGCGTCGGCTCGCACCCGCAGCTGGCCCGTGTGGTCCATCGTCTCCGCCCTGGTCGTGGCGGGCACGCTGATCCCGATCGCCCTGATGCTCGTGACGGGCCGGTCACCCAGCGTGCACTTCTGGGCGACCTCCTTCTTCTTCGCGGTCAACGCGTTGATCGCGTTCTGGGAGCTCGCCCTCTTTCGTCATGCGGACGACATCCGGGCAGAGTACGAGGCATCGCGCGAGCGAGCGCGCGGACGCGAGCTCGCGCACATCTTCGAGTTCTTTCGGCGTCCCGTGCCGAGCGAGCAGATCTTCACCCTGAGACCCTGGGCCGGCGTGTGGGCGGCGTACGCGGTCATGGACCCGGCCTACGCCGACAAGAAGAGCTTCGGCTTCGCCATCGACATCGGCAACGGCTACTCGACGCTGCTGCCTTCGCTGCTCGTGCCCATGGCGATCGTCTTCGAGTGGGTCCCCGCTCAGTGGCTCGGCATCCTGATCGTCGTGTTCAGCTGGCAGATGTTCTACGGCACGCTGCTCTACTTCACGAGCTTCGTCATCAACCGCCGCTACGAGGGACACCGCCTGCGCGACCTGTTCGTCTTCGTCGGGCTCTCGAACCTCGTCTGGACGACGTTCCCCGTCTGGACCGGCGCGCTCGGCATCTGGATGATCCTGCACGACGGCTTCGCCCCGTTCTCGTCGTGAGGTCCTCGCCTGACCGCGTCTGGAGACCGGCTTGAACCTCACCGGCATGAGCGTGGCCAAGCGGCGCGTCTTCGATGCCGGCTTCGCGGGCATGATCGTGGGGCTGCCGCTCCTCACCTGGTACTTCGCGGTGTCGTTCGCGTACCACGACGCGAAGCTCGTCTGGCCCGACGGCGCCTTCTGGAGCCGCGTCGAGGCGCCGAGCCCGACCACCGTGGGGCTCTACGTCGCTTGGGTCGCGTTTCAGGCGGCGCTCTTCGCCTGGCTGCCCGGGCGGACCACGACGGGCATCGTCGAGCAGAGCGGACAGCGTCACACGTACCGACTCAATGGCCTCGCGGCGCTCGCCATCAGCATCGCCGTGGCCGTCGTCGCGGTCGCGAGCGGGCTGGTCCCGGGCGGCGTACTGCACGACCACTGGGGCGCACTCGTCACCGCCGCGAATCTCGTCGTGCTCGTCGGCTGCATCGGCGTCGCCGCCCTGGGCCGGCGCCAGGCCACGCCCGAGGAGCGCCAGCTCAACTGGCTCGAGGCCTACACGGCCGGCGCTTGTCGCAACCCGCGCATCGGCGGGTTCGACCTCAAGTTCTTCTGCGAGTCGCGCCCGAGCATGATCCTCTGGGTGCTGATCGATCTGTCGCTGGCAGCGAAGCAGTACGAGCTGCACGGCGCCGTGAGCAACGCGATGGTGCTCGTCTGCTTCTTCCAGATCCTCTACGTCGCCGACTACTTCTGGTTCGAGGACGCGATCCTCTCGACCTGGGACATCAAGAACGAGAACTTCGGCTTCATGCTCGGCTGGGGCTGCCTGGTGTGGATCCCCTTCTCCTACGCACTGCAGCCGCTCTATCTCGTGCATCACCCCGAACCCCTGCCGTGGTGGGGCGCCGTCGGCGTGTTCGGGCTGAACGCGCTCGGCTTCGCGATCTTCCGCAGCTCCAACCTCCAGAAGCACCGCTTCTCGAGCGATCCGACGCGGAAGATCTGGGGCGACAAGCCCGAGTACATCGAGACGGCCCACGGCAACCGCCTGCTGATGTCGGGCTGGTGGGGACTCTCGCGCCACAGCAACTACCTCGGCGACTGGCTGATGGGGCTCTCGTGGTCGCTCACCACGGGCTTTGGGCGGGTGCTGCCCTACTTCTACCCGATCTACTTCGCGATCCTCCTCATCCACCGCGAGTGGCGAGACAACAAGCATTGCGCCGAGAAGTACGGTGAGGACTGGGCACGGTACACCGAGCGCGTGCGGTGGCGGATCATCCCGTGGCTGTACTAGGTAGACAGGATGCCCACACCGCTGCGCCTCATCGGCCTCGAGATGTCGCCCTACTCGGTCAAGGTCCGTAGCTACCTCAGGTACAAGCAGATCCCCTTCGAGTGGATCGATCGCAGCCGCGACAACGAGGCGCTCTTCCAGAAGCACGCACGCGTGCAGCTGATTCCGCTCGTCCTCTTCTCGGACGACGACGCGATGCAGGACTCGACGCCGATCATCGAGCGGCTCGAGGCCGAGCACCCCGACCCGAGCATCCATCCCCCCGAGCCCGCCACGCGCTTCCTGTCGGCACTGATCGAGGAGTGGGGAGACGAGTGGTGCAACAAGCTGATGTTCCAGTACCGCTGGGGCCCGGACGAAGACGCGCATTCGGCCGCCCAGCGCATCGCCAAGGGGATGACGCCGACCTACCCCTGGAAGCTGCTGCGGCCGGTGCTGCCGCCGTTCATGGTCCGCCGGATGCGCCCGCGCATGGCGTTCGCGGGCGCAAACGCCACCAACGCCCCGCACCTGCAGCGATCGTGGGTGCGCACCGTCGAGCTGCTCGACGCCCACCTCGAAGGCCGCTCGTATCTCTTCGGCGAGCGCCCGGCATTCGGTGACTTCGGCGTGTTCGGCAACCTCCGCCAGGCGTACACCGACCCGAGCTGCGGTCGGCATCTGAACGCCCACGGCCCGTCCGTCGTCCGCTGGCTCGACCGGATGATGACACCCGAGGCATTCGGCGACTTCGAGCCGCTCGATTCACTCATGCCGACGCTCGGACCGCTGCTCGAGGAGCAGGTGGCCGGCCGCTTCCTGCCCTGGACGCTCGCCAACGCCCGCGCGCTCGAGGCGGGCGAGCCCGAGACGAAGCTCGAGTTCGACGGCGAGCCCTACGTGCAGAAGACTTTCAAGTACCACGCGTGGTCGCTGGGTGAGCTGAAGAAGAAGCTCGAGCCCGTGGCTGGCGACCCGGCCCTGCGCGAGGTGCTCGAGAAGACGGGCTGTGCGACGTACCTCGAGGCTGCGCTATGAACTCGGCGCCGCCACGCAACCGATTCGAAGGGAGCCCTCCGTGAAGCGAACCATCGCCCTGCTCTGCAGCCTCTGCACCGCCGTCGCCTGCGTCACCCTGGCCGGCTCGGCCTCGGCAGACGCCAGCGCCCAGTTCCAGTTCGTCGGCCTGCGTGCCCCGAACGATCCGAACGTGGACGGCTTCCGCTTCTCGCTGCTGTACGGCAAGAGCGAGAAGATGAGCGGCTTCGACCTCGCGGGCGCGCTCTACGTGAGCAGCGACGAGTTCAGTGGCGCGGGCCCGTGGTTCGCGATGGCACACGTCGAGGGCGACTCGAGCGGCTGCCTGTGCTCGTTCGCGAACTACGTCGAGGGAACGTCGAGCGGCGCAATGCTCGGCTTCATCAACATCATGGGCGATGCCCCCGATGGCGTGAACATCGGCTTCGTGAACTTCAGCCAGGGTGCGACGGCATTCGACCTCTCGGGCATGGCGTTCTCCGAGCGTTCGAAGACCCAGGTGGGGTTCCTGAACATGACGGAGCACATCGAGAGCTTCCAGCTCGGGTTCCTGAACATCGCGCAGAACGGGTTCCTCCCGATCTTCCCGATCTTCAACTTCCCGAAGGGCGGCGAGTAGCCGCGCCATCGATCGAGCGGCGAGGCGCATGAGCTTCCACGAGCGCGACCACCTCGGCTTCGACGCCCCTGCCCCGGTCGGTCATCCCGCCCGGGCGAACATGCCCGACGGCACACCGACCGGGCCCGACATCGGCGAGCGCCTGCCCGACTGGGTGCTCACCGATCACACGGGGCGCACGATCGGCTTCCACGCCGATCGGGGCGATGCGAAGGCGGCCGTCGTCTTCTTTCGCTCCGCCGTCTGGTGACCCCCCTGCTTCACGCAGCTCGTCGAGCTGCGCGACGCACACGCGAAGCTCCGTGACGCCGGCATCCGGCTGTACGCGATCTCGTACGACGACCGCGAGGCGCTCGCCGCGTTCGCCGAGACGTACGACATCGACTACCCGCTGCTCTCCGACCCCGAATCCGAGGTCATCCGCCGCTACGGCATCCTGAACACGGAGCTGCGGCCCGGCGACCTGCCCGCGTACGGAGTCCCCTTCCCCGGCACGTACGTCGTCGACGAGCATGGCGGAGTCGTCGAGAAGTTCTTCCACGACAGCTACAAGATGCGCGACAGCGCAGAGAGCCTGCTCGACGCGGCGCTCGGCGAGGTGCTCGGCGGGCACGCGGCCGAGCCGGCGACGGGCGGCGACGACGACGTGCGCGTCGAGGCGTTCGTGCACGGCGGCCGCGGCACGCTGCGCCAGGGCATCGTCCGCAAGCTCGTCGTGCGCTTCACACTGCGCGACGGCCTGCACGTGTACGGCGAGCCTGTGCCCGAGGGCATGATGGCGACGCGGGTCGAGGTCTCGGGACCCGAGGGCCTCGTTACGCTCGACCCGATCGTGCCGCCGACCCGTCCACTTCGGCTCGAGGGGCTCGACCTCACGCTGAACGTGTGGGATGGCGTCGTCGACATCGCCGTCCCCTTCTATCCCCGCGCCGAGCTGGTGAGCGAGTGCCGCCCGCTCGATCACGAGTCGGTGCCGGTCGACGTCACGGTGCACTACCAGGCCTGTGACGACGCGAGCTGCTTCGCACCGAAGACCGAGCGCTTCCCCCTCGACGTCGGGCTCGAGCCCGTCGACATGCCCGATCTCGCGTTCCACGGCGAGACGGGTCAGCGCAAGTCGGCGATGGAAGGCGCGCCTCACCTGCGCCGGCTGATCCTGCGCCAGCTCCGCCGCCACCCGCTCGGCGCGCTGCGCTCGATCGCGCAGCAGATCGGGCTGCGAATCGGCGCGATGCGACGCACGCGCGAGTAGCTCCGCGACCGCCGCGGTGCCGCCTCAGCCCGCGACCACCCAGCGCTCGATCGTGGCTGCCGCACCGGCCAGCAGGACGCACCCGGCCACGATGAACTCGAGCCGCCGCTCGGGGATGCGAACCGACTGCCAGGCCGCGAGCCCCGACGCGAGCGCGCTCGCGAGGGCGAAGGGCAGAATCGTCGACCAGAGCGCGGGCTCCCAGCCCACGACGATCAGGTACGCGACGATCGCCACGGGCAGGAGCAGCGCAACGAAGAGCAGCGCCGTCGCGACGGCCACCCGTGTCGGATAGCCACGCAGCAGCATCAGCAGCAGCGCGACGTTGAGTCCCCCGCCCTGCCCCACGAGCCCGGTCATGACGCCGTTCGCGGTGATGCCGACCCGCAGCAGCGCGGTGCCCCGCACGGTCGCGACGCGCGCGGGCTCTTCGTGCACGAGCCGCTCCGGCGCATGGTCGGTCGCGAGCCACGCGCGGCGAAGCAGGATCAGGCCCATGCCGATCGCGATGGGGCCCGACACGCCGCCCAGCACGGCATCGAAGTGCGGCAGCACCGCCAATGCGACGCCGACGCCCACCAGCACGAGCGGCGCCGACGCGCCCATCCACCGAAGCGCAACCCGCAGATCGGGATCGCCGCGCCGTAGATAGAAGGCCGAGGCCGTCATCGAGTTGGCCCAGTCGACCACGAGCGTGGCCAGCAGACACTCGAAGAGGGGACGCTCGGCGACGACGAAGAGCACGGGAAAGACGACGATCCAGCCCGAGGTCGCAGAGAAGCCGGCCCAGGCGCCGATGGCCAGGCCGACGGGAACGCTCGTCCACAGCGAGAGGCCGCTCGGGTCGTCCACACGAGGAGCCTAGCTGCGCGCGGTCGCCGTGGCCGAAGACGGGCAAGGCGGCACCCGGCCAGCCCCCCGACTCCGTGCGCGCACGAGGTGGGCCCGACCTGCCTCGGATCGATGCACCTCGACCCGGCACCACCCTGAGCCTCACCACACGGCCCAGGAGCAGTCGACGCTTCATGGTGTCGCGACGTCTGGCCGATGAGGTGGACATGGAGAGAAGGGAGGTCCCCATGAAGACACGATCGATCAGACAGGAGATCCGAAGGACCCGCCAGCACATCGACCGAGCTCTGCACCGACGCAACCGGGTCCGTGCCAATCGCGAGCCCCCGACCCGGTGGCGACGCGTCGAGCCGCAGCCCGGGCGCCCATCGCGCGCGGCGATTTGCGACGTCATGCAGCACGGCCCGCTCACGGTGCGTGCGGAGACCCGCCTGGACGACGCCCTTCAGCGGATGCTCGAGCGCGGGCTGAGCGCGCTACCCGTCGTCGACGCCGCGGGACGGATCGCGGGCATCCTCACCGACCGCGACGCGCTGAAGATCTTCTTCGAGCCCGGCGCGACGCGCGTCGACGACGTGATGAGCGACGCCCCGGTCACCGTCTCGGTGCACGCCCCGCTCGTCGACGTGCTCGATCGGATGATGGCGACCGACCTCGACCAGGTGCTCGTCTACGAAGAGGCGGGCGGTGCGAGAGCACATGGGAAGCTGGTCGGAGTCGTGACACGCGCGCGCCTCCTGCCGCCCCTCCTCGCGAGCCTTCGAGACGACGTGCGACGCCGTCAGGCCCCCAGCGACGGAGCGCCCTAGACGGAGCGTCGCGTCGGAAGTCCTGGGGTGAGGTCGAGGAGAAGGGTGCCGGGGAGGGGGTCGAGCTCGCCCGCCAAAGGCGATGACTCCTGAGGCCACTGCGTCTACCAGCTTCGCCCCTCCGACAGGCGGAGCGCATCGTGGCATCGGGCCCGGCGGAGCTCTGGCTGGCGGCCACCGGGGACCTTGCCAGACGATCAGTCCCCGCGATCGGTCGCGCGCT
>CAYYSY010000167.1:0-3561 GCA_964474355.1 uncultured Spirochaetaceae bacterium
CCCGCGCTTCACGTCGGAGCGCGACGAGCGCATCACTCGCGTCGGCAGCTTCATCCGCAAGACCCGCATCGACGAGCTGCCGCAGCTGCTGAACGTGCTGCGCGGCGACATGAGCTTCGTCGGCCCCCGCCCCGAGCGACCCGAGTTCGTCGAGACGATCTCCGAGCGCTATCCGTACTTCCGGCTCCGCTGCAGCGTGAAGCCGGGGGTGACCGGGTGGGCTCAGATTCGGCACGGGTACGTGAACGATCTCGCGGGCTTCGAGGAGAAGCTCGCACTGGACCTCTACTACCTGAAGTACCGCTCGTTCGGCATGGACCTGCTGGTGCTCTGGCAGACGGTCAAGACCCTCGTCACGTTGCAGGGCGTTTGAGGCCGGGGCGCCGGCCCTGACGCCCGCCTCCGACAGCAGGTGGGACTGGCTGCTCTGGGGAGCGCTCGCAGTCGCTGCCTCGCCCCTGGTCGTCGCCGCTCCGTCCTGGATCGCAGAGCGGCCCGAGAGCCGGCACCTGCTCCTCGGACCGATCCTGATCGCCTGGGAAGCCTGGCGGGTTCGATCGCGACCGCGAACGGTCCACCGCCGCGCAGCGCTCGCGTGCCTTCTCCTCGCGCCCCTCGCCATGATCGCAGGCTTCGAGTCCGATTCGCCGACGCTCGGTCTGGGTGGCATGGCCATCGGCTTCATCGGCGTCGCTTCGTGGACGGGCAAGCCGCCGTGGCCGGCGCCCGTGCTGGCGCTGTGGGCGCTGCCGGTCCCGGTCTTCATCCTCGCGGCCGTCTCCCCAGGGCTCGAAACGGCGTGGATGGACGTCATCGTGCGGGTCGCCGGCGACCTCGGCGCCGAGCTCGACCAGACCGGTCGCGTCGCGTTCGGTCCCGACGGAAGCCGCCTCGAGTTCTTCTCCGTGCACGACGGGCTGGTGCTCGCCCACGGCATGGCGCTCGTCGGCCTCTGGGACGGCATCCGGCGCCGGGCCGCACCGCGTGCCCTGATCGCCCGCACCGCCGCGTACGGTGTTGCAGGCTTCGCGCTGCACGGCGGAGTGCTGCTGGCAGCGGCGCTGTGGACGGTCGCCGGCAGACCCGAGGCGGCCCTCTCGACACTCCGGAACGGGTCCGCGCTCCTGATCACCCTCGCGATCGCCGGCATCGTCGCGCGCGACGCGCTCGGCCGTCGAGCCGGCTCGCACACCCCTTCTATGCAGGACCCTGCGGCAGGCGCAGCCCACCGCTGACTCAGAGCGCGGCGAGCTCCTCGAGCGCCGCATGCCAGCGTCCTGCGCGCAGTCCGCCATGCACGGGCAACGTGAGCAGGCGTCCCGCGAGCCGTTCGGCGCCGGGCATCGTGGCCGAGTCGACGCGATGCGCGCGCAGCGGCTCCAGCCTGCTCAATGCGGCCGGATAGAGCGGGCTGCCCCCGGCACCACAGCGCGCAAGTACAGACAGGGCCGCCGAACGGATCCCCTCGTCCGGTGCGCGCACGGCGAGTCGCGGATACACCGCGTGCTCACCGGGCTCGGCCAGGATCGGCTCGAAGCGCGTCCGCTCACGCAGATCGTCGGCAAGCCGCTCCGCCTCGGCCACGCGACGCTCGGTCACGGCGGCGGCAACGTCGAGCGCATGATCAGCGAGAACGAGCGAGGCGCCATCGATCGACCCGCCCTCGAAGTCGGGCTCGAAGGGTGTCTCCCCGATCCCGAGTGCCGGAATGGCCGCCAGAAGACCGAAGACGACCGGCTGCAGGGCGAGGTCCCACGCGACGGCCTTGCACGCGGCGCGTTTCGGAGACGGCCGCACGTCGCCGTAGCGGGGCGCGGTTGCGGGCACGCCCTCCGCCAGGACGAGCGCGCCTCCACCGAGCCCCGAGAGCGGCTTGCCCCGGCCGAAGCTCAGCACGCCGAGCTCGCTGCGGGCCCCTACCGCGCGGCCCGTCGAGCTCGGCTCCATCGCGCCGAAGGCCTGGGCTGCATCGTCGATCACCCACGCGCCCGCCTCGGCCGCCGCACGACGCACGGCCTCGATCGGCTCCGCGCGACCGAAGAGGTTGCAGACGACGACCGCGGCGACCTCCTCGAGGGGCGTCTTCGCGAGGGACTCCGCGTCGAGCCGCCCCTCGTCGTCGACGTCCACGAGGCGCACGCGCAGGCCCGCCGACACCGCGGCGGCCGGCACCGAGAAGCACGTGTACGCCGGGATCAGCACCTCGCCCCGGCCGGTGGCCTCCGCGGCGATCCGGAGCGCCTCACGCAGCGCTGAGCGGCCCGACCGGACGAGCTCGACGCGATCCGCGCCCAGACGCAGCGCCAGGCGGCCTGAGAGCCGCTCGCTCGAGGTGTTGCGGGTCGCGATGCGGTGCCAGGCGCCGGGGCCTACGGGGTCGCCCGAGGGCGGCAGACGCAGGCCGCCGGCCGCGTTCACGAGGTGCGTTCCCGGGTCGGCGTCCACATCACCGCGCGCTCGCCGCGCCAGTGATGGAGCCAGGCCTGCAGGATCGACACGTTCACCAGCAGGAAGAACCCGCCGAGCCGCAGCAGCGACACGCGGCCGAACGTCGGCGAGACGAGCGCGGCCGCGGAGGCGGCCACGACCGTCACCTCGAGCGCGAAGACGACGGCCCAGCCGGGGCTCGAGAGCGCACCGACGCCCGAGGCGACGAGCATCGCCACGAGCGCGAAGGGCGACGTGAAGCGCGCGACCTTGTGTCCCCACACCGAGAACGCGACGCGGCCGTAGCGCGGCGAGAGCAGCGCGCGATGGTGCGACAGCACGGCGAGCCCGCGTCGCACGGTCCGCACCTTGCGCTCCCACTCCTTCGCCGGGTCGTCGAGCGCCTGGAACGAAGCCACCGCCGTCGGCTGGGACACGGCGCGGTAGCCACGGCGGGCGACCTCGAGCGCGGTGCGGAAGTCGCTGGCGAGATCGGTCGGCCAGGGCTGCGCGAGCTCGCGGCGCACCGCGAAGCCCGAGCCCGAGAGTCCGACCAGGCTGGTCGCGCGGTTCTCGAGACGGCGGAGCGCCATCTCGTAGCGGACATAGGCGCCCTCACCCCCGTCCGAGTCGACCTCGTCCTCGGTCGATACTGCGCCGATCGTCGAGTCGGCGAATGGCTTCACCAGCTCGACGAGCGCGTCGGGCGCGAGCCGGGTCCGGCCGTCGGTGAAGACCAGGATCTCCCCCTCGGCCACCCCGATGGCGCGGGCCTGCCCGGCCTCCTTGCCCCCGCGCTCCGACGACGCGACGAGCCGCACGCCGCGGTCGGCGAAGCTGCGCGCGATGTCCTCGGTCTCGTCGGTCGAGCCGTCGGACGAGACGATGATCTCCTTCGGCCCCGGGTACGCGAGCGCGAGGGTGTCCTCGAGCTTGCGGGGGAGCTCCGCCGCCCCGTTGTGGACGGTGATCACGATGGAGATGGACGGGTGCACGTCGCCCGAACGGACGACGCGGGGCGACAGCGTCGCGAGCACCTGGAGCAGCACCGGGTAGCCCACGTAGGCGAAGACCACCCAGGCCGCCGACAGCACGAATACGGTCCAGACGAGCATCACGTGATCGCTCCCCGAG
>CAYYSY010000168.1:0-17689 GCA_964474355.1 uncultured Spirochaetaceae bacterium
CGATCTCGGCGAGCGCCTCGGGCGAGAGGATGTGGGCATCGTCGACGATGAGCACCGCGTGGCGACCGTCCTCGCGGACGATGGCGAGCTGCTCGTAGATTTGACCGATCAGTGCCGAGCGCTCCGCGGCGGGCTCGTCGGCGCCGAGCTGCTTCGCCAGGCGCGTGAGCACGCTCTGCGCGTCGGCCGCACCGGGCAGCATGACCATCAGCACCGCCTCGAAGAGCTCTTCCTCGAGCTTCTCGTAGAGCCGGCGGGTGAGCAGCGTCTTGCCTGCGCCGGCGCCGCCGGTGAGCAGGCAGAGGCCCTTGTGCTGGCGCACCGCACGATCGAGTCGGCGCATCGCGTCGGTGTGGCCCGCGCTCTCGAAGAAGAAGCGCAGGTCCGGCTCGTTGCGGAAGGGATCCTGGCTCAGACCGAAATGCTGGAGATGTTCCACGACTCGACCTCTCGGGTTTCAGCGCTCGTCTGCGTCAGACGAACGAGATCTTCTTCTTGCGGCGCCCGGACGAGCCGGGATCGGTGGGCGGATCGTCTTCGAGAGTCGCTTCGAGCGGCTCCGGCTCCGGCTCGGGCGTCGCCTCGAGCACGTCGTCGGACTCGTCGTCCACGGACGTGATGACGTCGTCGAAGCTCTCGAACGACTCCGCCGGGGTCTCTGCGGGCTCGTCTGCGCCGTCCTCCGAGAAGAGATCGTCGAAGTTCTCGAGCCCCGCGTCCGAGTCGCCGGCGAGCTCGACCGGCGCACCGGTCCCGCCGCTGCGAGCCGATTCGAGCCGCTCGTCGATCCCAGGGAAGTTGGGATCGAGCGACTTCACCTCGAGATACACGCCCTCGGCCCGACCGGGATCGCCCGCCGCCTCGTGCGCGCGACCGAGGTCGAAGTAGACGCCGATCTTGCGGCCCTCCGCGAGCTCGGGCGTGGCGAGCGCCTGCTCGAGGTGATTCACCGCATCGCTGGTCCGGCCGAGGTCGAGTGCGCACAGGCCCATCATGTGGAGGCTCTCGAGCCGGCGATTCACCGATTCGAGGCACACGCGGAACTCGGCGATGGCGTCGTCGTAGAGGCCCATCTCCCGGTAGGCGATGCCGAGGTCGTAGCGCGTCTCCAAGTCGCCCTCTTCCAGCGCGGCGCTGACACCCTTCTTGAAGTCGCTGAAGATCGACTCGAAGCCGTCGTCGACCTTCGAGAGCACCGCGTCGGTCTCGCCCGAGTCGGTCTGCTCGTTCGGGTCGTCCGCGTTGGCCTCTTCGAAGGCGCCGGCGAGCTCTGCTGCGAGGTCGAACGAGTCGCCGTCGTCCTCCACGGCGGCGGCCGCGACCGTCTCGGGCGCGACCTCTGCCGGCGCTGCGACCTCCATGGGCTGCGTCTCTTCGATCGCGGGCGACTCGTTCGCGAGCGCCGCGTTGGCCATCTCCTCGGCCAGCAGCGGGCTCGACGGCGGCTCGGATGCGGCCAGCTCCGCCGCGTCGAGCATGGCGACCTCGGTGGAGTCCTCCGTCTCGTCCTCGTTGAACGCCACGTCGATGTCGAGGCCCGGATCCGGCGCCGAAGGCTCCGTTGTCGGCTCGTCGTCGAGGCCGAGGTCGAGCGCGGCGTCTTCGACGAAGCTGTCCTCGATCCCGTCCACGGCGGCCGCCGCGGGCGCGCTCACTGCGGCCGGGCTCGCGCCCTTGCCCGCGGCGATCTCTCCGAGCCTGAGCAGTGCGCTCGGGTGTCCGGGCGCAACCGCCAGGATCTGTCGGTAGATCGCCTCGGCCTCGTCCTGCAGATCCTGCCGGAGATAGAACTCCGCCTCTTCGAGCTGCTCCTCGATCCGCGCGGCCGTCGTCGTGCTGTGCTCGCCCGCCGAGGTCTGCGACTCCTCGCCTCTCGCGGCCGGGCCGCTCTCGTCGCCGAGATCGATGTCGAGCTCGGCCGCCACGTCGTCGTCGATCCCGACCTCCGACGTCTCGGCGCCGAGCTCGAGCCCTTCGTCATCGTCGCCCGAGATGTCGATCTCGAGCTCGCCCGCGTCGGCGCCGAGCGTGTCGTCTTCCGGCTCGGGCTCCTCGGTCGTCTCTCCGGACGCCTCGGCGAGCGCCGCGGCGAGATCGTCGTCCGCGTCGATGTCCAGCTCGAAGCTGCCGTCGTCGGTCGCATCAGCCGACTCCTCGGCAGACCCGCCGTCGTCCGCATCGACGTCGAGCTCGAAGCCATCGCCACCGTCGTCGAGGTCGAGCTCGAAGCTGCCGTCGTCATCTGCCGCCCGCGCTTCGGGCCCTTCATCGGGCGTGGTGTCGACGCTGGGCTCGATCTCGAGATCCAGGTCGATCTCGAGGTCGTCCGAGCCGAGGTCGGCGTCTTCGTCCGCCGCCGGCGGCGCGACGTCCTCCACCGGCTCGGGCGCAGACGCGGCATCGATCGTCGGCAACGCCCCGGCGACGTCGGGATCCAGCGCCCGGATGCGATCGCGCAGGAGGTCGAGTGCAGGCGCATCGCCTGCCTCGGCTGCAAGCTCGGCCGCCCGGCGCCAATGCGCGACGGCGCCGGCCTCGTTGCCCTGCTCGGCGACGGCCTCACCGAGCTTCTCGAGTGCGCCCCGATGATCGGGGTCCTGCAGCAGGATGCCCTTCAAGCTCGCCATCGCCTGCTCGACCTTGCCGTAGCGCAGGTAGACGCTCGCCTCGGCGAACAGCTGATCGGGGTCGCCGTCGGGCACCTCGATGGCCGGCGCGCTCTCTTCGTTCGGATCGGGCTCGGGCGGCTGCGCCGTCGCGGGCGTGGCCGCGCCGCCGAAGTCGACGGGCGGGTCTTCGCCGCCGAGGTCCTCGCCCTCGTCGCCGAGCAGGAACTCGTCGTCCTCGAGCAGCTCGTCGTCCGAGAGCGCCGGCTCTTCGAGCTCGCTCTGATCGCTGCCGACGCCACCTGCCTCGACCACGGCCTCGGTCGGAAGGCGCTGCATGATCTCGCGCGCCTGGTCCTCGTCGCCACGGTCGCGGTAGAGCTTGGCCAGGGCGCGAGTCGCCGAGGCGAGCTTCTCGTCGTCGCCGATCGAGCGATAGATCGTGCAGAGCCGCTCGAGATTGTCGGAGTCGGCGTCGAGATCGACGAGCCGCGCGGCGTAGGACTCGGCGCGGTCCGCGCGGTTCAGCTCCATGTTGACGTCGGCGAGCTTCGCCAACGTCGCCTTCGACTCGGGCTCGATCTCGAGGACGCGCTCGAGCACGGGCGGCACACTGTCGAGTGCGCCCTGGCGCTTGAGCTCGTCGGCGACCTCGCCGTACTCGGCCACGGCGTCGGAGTTCATGCCTTCCTGCTTCAGCAGGTCGGCGACCTTCATGCGACTCGTGGTGTTCGAGGGATCGAGCGCAGCCATCTTGCGAAGCAGCTCGAGGGCCTTCGGCTTGTTGCCTTCCTTGTGATATCCGTCGGCCGCGGTCTGCAACGCGCCGATCGCCTCGGCGTCCAGCCCCATGTGCTGGTACAGCTCGCCGAGCGAGACGTGGGTCTCGTAGCGCTTCGGGTCCAGGTTCAGGATCTGCTTGTAGACGGCGACGGCGCGCGCATCGAAGCCGTCCTGCCGAAACTGTCCCGCCACCTTCGTGTACTGGCTGATCGCCTCTTCGACCTGGCCCCAGCGCCGGTACGCGTCGCCGACCTCGAGTAGCAGCTTCGCGTCGCGCGGGTCGGCGGCGAGAAGCTTCTCGTATTCCTTGAGAGCCTTTTGCTTGGCGCCCTTCTGCGCGTGCTTCCGCGCGGCGTCCAGCACTTTCCGCTTGTTCAAGGCCAACGGGTCCCTCGACGATGGGCGGAGGGCGGGCACGACCGTCCGCACCAGCGGCAGTCACCCCCCCACGTACTGCCTATCGGCCAGCGAGCCCGCCCCTTGAGCAAACCAGAGCGGTCCCTTCGGGAAGCTGTGTGAGTCGAGGCACGTACATGAGGGGCCATCCCCGCAGCCCGCATCGCACCTCTCGAAGGCGAATTCCACAGGCAGGTGTCGGCGAGAACGTCGACCGGAAGGCACGGTCGGGGCGGTCTGGGGCAGCCGCTCTCACGATCGCCAGGAGGTCGTCAGCGAGCGTTCAGGTGCTGCACGAGGCCGTCCAGGGCAGCCCGGTAGCCGCCGGCTCCAAGGCCGGAGACGACGGCCAGAGCGATGTCCGAGACGTACGAGTGATGGCGGAAGGGCTCGCGTGCGAAGACGTTCGAGAGGTGGACCTCGACGACGGGAAGCCCCGTCGCGGCGAGCGCGTCGCGGATCGCCACGCTGGTGTGCGTGAACGCAGCCGGATTGATGACGATCCCGTGCTGCTCACCCATCGCCTGCTGGATGCGGTCGACCAGCTCGCCCTCGTGATTCGACTGGAAGCACTCGACCTCGCAGCCGAGCGCCTTGCCGGCCTCGAGCAGCCCGGCGTCGATGTCCGAGAGCGTCGTGGTCCCGTAGATGTCGGGCTCGCGCCGGCCGAGCAGGTTCAGGTTCGGTCCGTGCAGGACCAGGATGCGATGGACGTCGGGCACGGCTGATCTCCGCGCGGGAGACGGCGGGGGCGAGGTGCGCTCCCGCCCCGACCCACGAGCCCCGCCGGCTCAGAGCTCCTGGCGGATCGCCAGGATGCTGCGCCGGATCAGATAGCGCGCTTTGCCGAGGTTGGCCTCCGGCGACAGCGCGCAGACGACGAGGATGTCCTCCTCGACGTGATGGAAGATCAGCGTCATGCGCTCGAGGCTCACGACCATCTCTCGCACGCGACCGCCCCCGAGCGAGCTCGCGGCCTTGGCAGTGTCGCCGATGATCCGGCTGAACTCGACGCCCGCCGCGCCGATGTCACCGCCGAGCGGATCAGAGGGGCCCGTCGCGGCCTGGACCTGCGAGATCGGGATGCCATCCGCCTCCATCAGAGCCAGCGCGAGCGCGCCGGGACAGTCGGCGAGGATCTCCTGGAGAATCTTCTCGAAGTTCATACCACCCCCCGCTGCAGATTATGCAGCCACCGCTCGAGCGTGGCCAGCACGCGAGCATCATCGGGGTCGTGCGCTCCGGCCTCGACCGGCTCGATCACCTCATCGAGCGCTTCGGCCGCATCCATCGGCGCCAGCGCCGCGTCGGGGCCGGCGAAGTCCGCCGCCATGCCCGCCTCGTCGTCCTCTTCGAGCGTCGAGCGGATCGTTCGGGCGCGGTCATGGTCGCCCTGCTGCTCGAGCAGCCCCGCCATGGTGCGGGTCGTGAATGCGCCGCTCTCGGTGACATCGAACGCCGAACCCTCCGCCTCGGCCTCCGCTTCGCGTTGGGGCTCCGGCTCGAAGGGCGCCTCGGCATCGAGGATCGACTCGGCCATGGTGTTCGGTGAGTGCATCTCCTCGGGGCGGGACTCGGCCTCCTCGAAGGCCGCGTCGATCTCGTGCTCGCCCACTGCCTCGAGCGCGGGCGGCGCTGCCGGGGACTCGAATGCGGGCATGGGGGCCGCCTCGGGCTCGTCCGACGCTTCCAAGGCCGGTGTGAGACGCGCCTCGGGCTCGGCGTCCAGCCGGTAGGGCTCGAGCATCTCGTCGAGCACCTTCTCGAGCTCGTCGCGACCGAGCGCCGGCTCGCCGAGATCCATCCGCGCCAGCGCGAGAGCCACGCGTCCCGCCAGCCGCGACGGCGCGCTCTCGAGGCCCGCCTCGGCGACCTCGCACGCGCGCTCGACCGCGCCGCTGCGCCGCAACGCCTCGGCCAGAGCCGGGAACTCCGGCGCGCCCGCATCGTCGTCCACTCGTGCCGCCAGCGCGTCCAGGTCGAAGCGCACACCGTCTTCGTTCATCGATCGATCTCCCGATGGCGACCGGCAGCCGCGAGCCGACCACCACTCCTCGCATTGCGGGGCCCCCGGTCGCTGCCCCCGCCTTCGACCTCACTCATCGGCCAGATCGCCGATGGAGGTGAGGCCCCACCCGGGCGTGCCCCGGTATCGGTGCCCAGTATAGAAGACGGGGGGGAGCCGAAGCTCCCCCCCGCGGTCCTGCTTCGAACCTCAGCGTCGGGCGATCAGTTCGTCGCCAGCGCGGGGTTCAGCACGATCCTCGGCGTCACGAAGATCAGCAGCTCCTTGCGGATGTCCGAGAGCTCCCGCGACTTGAAGGCCGCGCCCAGCACCGGGATCCGGTGCAGGTAGGGCACTCGCGTCTCGCGCTCGGTCTTGTCGATGGTGTAGATGCCACCGATGACCAGCGTCTGACCATCCTTCACCAGCGTCTCGGTCTTCGCCTGGTTCTTGGCGATGGCCGGCGAGCCGGTGGGCGTGGGCACCGAGGCGTCGGGCGCATTGCGCGTCACCTCGAGGCTCATGATGATGCTGCGGTCCGTCGTGATGTGCGGCGTGACCTTGAGCGAGAGCACCGCGTCGATGAACTCGAGCTTGGCATCGCCGCTCTCGAACGTCTGGAAGGGAATCGAGACACCCTGCTCGATGATCGCCTCCCGGTTGTCGAGGGTCACCACGCGCGGGCTCGAAATCACCTTGCCCTCACCAGTGGCCTCCGCCGCCTGGATCTGCACGTCGACGCGCATCTTGTCGTCGAGCAGGAAGGCGCCGAACGTCAGCGCACCCGTCGCGGTGCTCGTGATCGGGTTGGCCACCGCCACGCTGTTCTCACCCTGGAACCGGAAGCTGTCGCTACCGAGATCGGTGCGCGGGTCGGAGCCCGAGTCGAAGCCATCCACGAGGGGCTGGCTGCCGACCTTCCAGACCGATCCCAACTCGCGGGAGAAGTCCAGAGCAGCTTCGACGATCTTCGCCTCGATCATCACCTGCGGCGTCTGCGTGTCGACCGCCTGGATGAGCGCGGTCGCCTCGTCGATGACGGCACTGATGTCCTTGATGATCACGGTGTTCGTGCGCTCGTCGATGTTGACCGTGCCGCGCGCGGAGAGCAGGCGCTTCACCAGCTTGGACACGTCCTCGACGTTCGCGTAGTTCACCGGATGCAGCTTGACCTCGAGGTCCTCGAGCTTCTCCTTGTTGCGGCGCTCCTGGAGGCGAACCTCCTCCTCGACCTTCAGGATCTCGGCCGGAGCGATGCGGAGCACGTTGCCCACCCGGACGAAGCCCAGGCCCTTGGTCAGCAGGATCACGTCCAGCGCCTGGTCCCAGGGCACGTCCACGAGGCGAATCGTGATGATGCCCTGCACCTCGTCACCGGCGATGATGTTGAGATCCGACACCTCGGCGATGAGCCGCAGCACGTCGGCCACCTCGACATCCTTGAAGTCGAGCGAGATCCGGCGTCCCTTGTACTCCTTGCCGTCGATGAGGCCGCCCTCTTCGAGCAGCTCCACGGCGGCCGGGGGCTCGAGCGAGGCCGGCGCAGCAGCACCGATCGACATCATGCCTGCCGAAGCGGGCTCGTCCTGCCAATCCGACTCGACCGCGTCCTCGACGAAGGCGGGCGCAGCCGGAGCGGCGGCGTCCATCGTCTCGACCACGGCCATGTCGTCGTCCTCGACCATTGCAGCGGCGACCATGCCGCCGTCCGTGGCCTCGACGGTGCCGTCGGCCATGGTCATCGACGCGTCGTCGGCCATCTCCATTGCCGGCGCGGCCTCGGCCATCGCCAGCCGCGCCTGCTGCTCACCGTCGACGAACGCCGGCGGCGGCGCGGCGGCCACACCGATGTTCTCGAAGTCGATGAAGAGCAGCGACCCACGGCGCGTGAGCATCGGCTCGAGCTCCGGGGCACGCTTCATGACGACGCGCACCTCGTTGCCCGGAACGTCGGGCTGCTGGAACGTGGTGATGAGCGAAACCGGGCCACCCGTCTGTGGCGTGATGCGCTCGGCCGCCGACTGGGCGATCCGCGCGTTCATGATGCTCACGACCACCGTCTCCGAGTCGGGCGTGTGCAGCTCGTACTCGATGGTGCGGTCGGAGAGCACCGCGATGCGGTCCCGATCGGCGTTGGTGTCGTATTGCAGGCCATAGATCTCGGCGGTGTCCGACTCGATCTCGACGATCTCGTCGTCGGCCGGCGCGGCGGCGAATGCCGACTCGTCGACCATCACGTCGCCACCGGCCGCCTCTTCCATGTACGGACCCGACTCGGCCGCTGAGAAGGCATTGTCGATGTCGTCCGTCGCCGAAGCGCCGTCCATCATCGCCGCCGACGCGAGCTGCGTCGGAGCACGATCGGCCTCGGCCACCACCTGGGCCAGGAGCGCGTCGACCTCGGGCGTCATGCCCGTCGACAGGACCAGACCGGTTGCGACCGGCATGACCCGCTTGCCCTCGAAGCCTGCAGCCTCGGCACCACCGTCCACGACCACGCGGACCTTGTCGGCATGCGTGCCGATGCGGACGCGGGCGACCTCGCCCGTGCCGACGTCGATCTGCTTCGACGGGACCTCGTTCGCGAGACCCGGCAGATCCACCACCAGGCGGTCGGGGCCCTCGAGCTGGAAGGTCTCGGCCGAGGTGATCGTGCCGTTGGCCTCGAGGTGGATCACCGCGCCGCCGGTCGTCGGCTGCACGGACACGTTCGACAGCATCGTCGCCGGAGCCGCGGGAGGCGCCTCCATTGCGTCGTCGGCCGTGCCCAGGAGCATCTCGTCGGTGACGGCTTCCTCGTCGGCCACCTCCGACTCACTCCACGGATCGTCGGCATCGGCGAGCGACTCGTCGTCCATCTCGCCCGCGGCGCCGATGGCGGTCACCCGGATCGAGAGGCCGTCTTCGTCGGACTGCAGGTCGAGGTCGGCCGCCGTAGCGAGCGCCACTTCCACGCGCACCACCGTGCTGCCGTCCCCGCCTTCGAAGCTCGACGTCGAGACCTGGTCGACCAGGCCGTCGTAGACCGACACCTGCTCGCCCGGCTCGGCGAAGGCCGCCGCAAGGCTCGTGGGCTCGGCGAGCTTCACACCCGGCAGATCGACCACGTAGACGTTCTCGTCTTCGAGGACGAAGTCGGTGTAGGACGGTGAATCCAGCCCTTCGAGCAGGATCACCGTCTCCTCGCCTTCCCGTTCCACGCTGACACCGGAGAGCTCCTGGAGCTCGCCGTCAGCGCCGTCCACCGAGGAGCCGGAGCCGCTCGGGGACTGCGTACTCGCGCATGCGAGCACTGCGGCCGCCGTACAGATCACGAAGATCCGCATGGCCTGCCCCCCCAGTCTTTCACTGATCGGACCCATCATCGAGCTCACCCTCCCTGGCTCCTTCGAATACGCATCTCGACGTCCTTCGTGGTCTGCTCACCAGCGAAGTCGACGTACGTTTCCTTGACCAACACCAGGTTGTCCCCGATGTGAATCACGCGGCCGTTGTTCTTCCCGATCTGGGACCCCTCGTGCACGATGAACGAGCGACCACCGGGATCGGCAACGAGTGCCCGCGGCTTACCCGTGTCCCAGACCACTGCGACCACGGAGAGCTGCTGGAGCTCGTATTCACCAAGCGGACCGAAGTCACCGCTGGGCTTCTCCTCGTTCATGTACTGGAACGAGCGGAACGGATCGCGCATTTCGGTCGCGTCGTAGGCGTAGCGATCGTCCATCGAGCCGAAGCCCTGTTCGAGATTGCTGTCGCCTTCCTCGAGGACCGCTCCGGCCTCTGCCTGCGCCGGCTTGCTGGCGCCCTGCGCCTTGGCGCGGGCGGCCTTGGCCTGCTCGACGGCGCTCGCGTAGTCCTGCGTCGACGGAGCCGTAACCGGCTCCTCGGCGCAGCCCACAAGGAGCGCCAACAGGGCCATCGCAACTACTGCAATGATCGCTCTCACGGTCATCCCCCCCTAAGCCCTGCGTCCCGACTTCTCGGCCTTGGCCACCGAGGCCGTGTCTTCATTCTCGGTGCTGAGGAACCGGAACGTCGTCGCCGTGCCCGTGACCCTGAGCACCGTCGCGCGTCGCCCCTCGGTCGCCACATTCACCTCGAGTGCACCGATGTTCACGATGCGCGGCAGCCTCGCGACGCGCTCGAAGAAGCGCGCCAGGTCGTGGTACTCGCCTTCGAGCTCGATCTTGAAAGGCACTTCTGCGTAGAAGTCGTGGGCGAGCTCTGCGTCTCGCTCGATCGACTTGATCTGCACGCCGACCTGCTTACCCGCCGTGCTGATGTCCTGCAGCAGATCCTCGAACTGCTTGCGGTTCGGCAGCTGCTTGAGGGCCTTCTCGAGGTCCCGCTCGAGGCCGGTGACTTCCTGCTCGAACGCGCTGAGATTCGTGGCGACCGCCCGCACGTTGTTCAGCTTGCGCTGCAGCTGCTGAGCCTGCGTGCGAAGCTGGGTGACCTGGCCGCTCTTCGGGGCATACGACATGAAGTAGTAGGCTCCGGCGATACAGAGCAGGATCGCAGCCACGACTCCCCAGCGCGCGGGCTTGGGGACCTTCGCGACGATCTGCAGCTGTTCTTCGATGTCGAACTTCATCTCCATCGTCTGCGCTCCCTATGCTCCGGCGGTTTCGTCGGCGTTCTCGGCGTCGGCCGGCGCGACCAGATCGGCGGTGATCTCGAACTGGACGAGACGAACGCCGCCGATCGTGCTGCCGCGACCGGTCTTCACCAGATCGACATTCACGAAGTAGTTGGACGAGTTGAGCCCGCGGAGGAAGTCCGCGACCACACCATTGTCGAGGCTGTTGCCCTTCAGCTTGATCTGTCCCGACTTGGTCGAGAGCTGGGTCAGCCAGAGCCGATCCGGGGTGTGCTTGGCGAGCTGCTCGAGCACGCGGACGGGGCCGGTGCGGGCCGAGTCGAGCCCGTCGATGACGTCGAGCTTGTCCTCGAGCTGGCTCTTCTTGGCCTTGAACTCCTCGACCTTGGCTTCCTGCGGCTTGTATCGCGCGATCTCGCTCTCCATCTGCTGGACGGTCTGGCGGGCGCGTTCGATCTCGCCTCCGACCTGTCCGTTCATGAAGAGTGCGACGCCGGCGATCACCACCACGCCCAGCACGAGGACGGCGACGTTCTCGCGAAGGTCGGCGACCCGCTTGGCTTCTCGATGCGGAAGAAGATTGATTTCGATCATCAGGCCTCGAGCCTCCGGGTGGCGAGTCCGATCCCCACGCTGAGCGACGGGCCGACCTCGTCGAGGTACTCGGTGTCGAATCCCTTGCTCGGGAGCATCCGAGACAGGGGATCCATGAGCTCCACGTCCAGGCCGGTGCGCTCCGAGAACGCGGCAGCGAAGCCCGCGGTCTTCGAGCCACCGCCCGAGAGCAGGACCTTCGTGATGCGGCCTTCGGAGGCCGTGGCGCTGAAGAAGTCGAGGGAGCGCGAGATCTCACCGACCACGGTGTCCGTGACCGACCGCATGGCCTGCTCGACCTCCTGCGGCACGACCTCCTGGCTCTGCTCCCCATCGGTGCCACCGACCTTGATGCGCTCGGCCTCTTCGTAACCGACGGCCAGTGCCTTCTGGATCTCTTCGGTGTACTGGTTGCCACCGGTCGTGATGTCGCGCGTGAAGGCGGGCACGCCGTCCTGCACGATGTTGATGTTCACGACCTGAGCCCCGATGTTGACGAGCGCGACCACGCCCTCGGACTCGGGCTCGTAGTTGAGCTCGTAGGCGTTCTCGATCGCGAAGGCGGCGACGTCCACGGCGACGGGGTTGAGGCCCGCCTCCTGGATCACCTGCACGTAGTCGTCGATCAGATCCTTCTTCGCGGCGACGAGCAGGACGTCCATCTGGCCTTCGTTGGTCGTCGTGTCGAGGATCTGGAAGTCGAGGTTCACCTCGTTGACGTCGAACGGGATGTACTGCTCGGCTTCCCACTGGATCTGGTTCTCGAGCTCTTCCCGGCTCATCATCGGGAGGCTGACCTTCTTGACGATGACGGAGTGACCCGCGACCGCGGCCGCGACCTCCTTCGTCTTGATGCGACCGCTCTGTACGGCCTCCTGGATCGCCTCGACGATGGCGCTCGAGTTGAGGAACGCACCCTGGACGATGGCTTCACCGGGCATCGGCGCGACGCCGAGGCTGCGGAGCTCGAAGCCCTTGTCCTTCCCCTTCTGCGCGATCTCGACGGCCTTCACGCTGTTGGAGCCGATGTCGAGTCCGACGAGGCTCTTGCGACCGAAGCTGGGCAACGAAAAATTCATTTGCGGGTTCTCCCCTCCGAGCTGCTAGAGCCGGGGCTCCTCGTCCAAGATGGAGACGCTCGTCCCGGCCGACGCCGGCGCAGTCTCGTCTGCAGCGAGTGCGCCAAAGACGCGATCCTTGTCGGAGACCTTGAAGCCGAGGGCGAGCAGGATCTTTCGCTTGGTGTCGAGGCGGCACGGACGTCCCGCTTCGACGCGATCGATCGTGAGCGTCGAGAGCCCGGCTTTCCGGGCCAGCTCGGCCTTGCTCATCATGAGGCTCTCTCGATACCTCTGTACGTTGTTGCTGGGCACCGCATCTCCTCCGGACCTTCGACCACGCGCGAGTCCACGCGAACCGGACTGAGGGAGGTATCGGCCCCGTGTTTCGGGGACTTGAGGCACATGCGCTCCGGTTCGTTGTGCCGCGAATCACGATCGGGGGTGAGCAGGTGACGTGCGAATCCGGGATCACGGCCTGATCGGGCGTGGGCAGGCCACGAGCAGCGAGGCAGCGACGCCGCGGGCGAGCACGGCCCTATGCAAGATGGTGCATATTCCCCTCACTCGTCGTCAGGATCCTGCCGATGAGCCCGTTGGAGCGAATGAAAGGACCCCCCTTGCCCGTACGCATCCTGCTCGTCGACGAACGTCCCGAGCAACGCGACGCCCTGGAGCTCGCCCTCGACGCGAGCGCGCACAGCCTCACCGTGGCTCAGGACGGGCGCGCCGCCCTCGCCGTGCTCGAGGGAGACGGCGCGGACGTGGCGATCTGCGATCCGCGCGTGCCCGGACTCGACGACTTCGAGCTGGTGCCGCAGATGCTCCGCCGGGACCCGTCGCTCCAGGTCCTGCTCAGCATGCGGGGCGACGATCCGGGACGCTTCGAGACCGCGACCCGGCTCGGCGCCATGGGTCTGCTCGACGATCCCCTCGACCCCGCCGAGACGTGCTTCGCCCTGCGCGGGGTCCGAATGCGCATCGAGGAGCAGCAGCGCTCCAGGCTGCTCGAGCGCGATCTGATCCAGGCCGTCGGCGACAAGCCCATCATCGGCGCGAGCTCGGTGATGATCGAGCTGCTCGAGGCGATGGAGCGCGCGGCCGGCTTCAAGACACCCGTCTCGATTCACGGCGAGTCCGGCACCCATCGCGAGGTGCTCGCCCGCGCGATCCACGCGCAATCGCTTCGTCGCACCGGCCCCTTCGTCGCCGTCCGCTGCACGGCGAGCTCACCGGTCGACCTCGAGCGGCAGATCTTCGGGGGCAGGGGCATGAACACCGGCAGCAAGACGCTCCCGGATGCGCGCACGGCCAACGGCGGCACGCTGTTCCTCGACGAGCTGGGTCGACTCTCCGAGTCCGCCCAGAGGCAGCTCCTCCATCTCCTCGACCGCGAGGAGGTGGTCGATCCCGACACCGGCAAGGCACGCCCGGTCGACGTCCGACTCATCGTCGCGACGCTTCAAGACGTCGACCAGGCGATCGAACACGGCGGGCTCGATGCCGAGCTCGGCAGTCGCCTCGCGAACGTCGTGCTGCGCGTGCCTCCGCTGCGCGCGCGGACTGCGGACATCCCCCTGCTCGTCGATCACGCGATCGCGCGCATGCGCGCCGAGCTCGCCGTCGAGGTCGAAGGGGTCTCGGATGCGGCCATGGACCGCCTCTGCCACTACGAATGGCCCGGCAACGTGCGAGAGCTCGAGAACGTGATCGAACGGGCGACCCTCCTCGCTCGGGGTGACCGCATCACGCTCCACGAGCTGCCCGCGATGATCGGGACCTCCGTCCCGGACGGTGGCGACGGGCGCAGCGGAGACTTCTCCCTGCGACGCGCCCGCCGCTCCTTCGAGGCCGAGATGATCCGGCGCGCGCTGCGAAAGACCGACGGCAACCGCACCCGTGCAGCCAGGCTGCTCGAGATCAGCCACCGCGCCCTGCTCTACAAGATCAAGGAGTTCGGTCTCCGCGACTCGGTCTGAACCAGATCGCAGCCCGAGGCAGAGGCGCGCGATGCGCGCGGGCGCTCAGCTCTCGCCGTCGGGGTGATCGAGCTCGAGCTTCTCGAGCCGATAGCGGAACGACCGGAACGAGATGCCGAGCAGTCGCGCCGCGTGCTTCTTCACGCCGCCGGTCTTGCGGAGGGCCTCGCGCAAGAGGCTGCGCTCGTACTCGTCGACGAGCGCTTCGAGCTTCACGCCCTCTTCCGGAATCACGACCCGACCCGGCGCCGGCCGGCTCTCCGTCACCGTCGGCGGCAGCGCCTCGATTCCGATCACGCCGTCTTGTGACAGCGCCACCGCTCGCTCGACCACGTTCTCGAGCTCGCGAACGTTGCCCGGGAACGAGTAGGCGACGAGCTCGGTCATCGCGTCATCGGTCACGCGCTCGATCGACCGGCTGAGCTCCTCGGCGTACTTCTCGACGAAGTGTTGCACCAGAAGGGGAACGTCCTCGCTGCGCTCGCGCAGCGGCGGTAGGCCCACCTGGATCACGTTCAGCCGGTAGTAGAGATCCTCGCGGAAGCGGCCTTCGGCGACCTCCTGGGCGAGATCGCGGTTCGTGGCCGACAGGATCCGGACATCGACGCGCTTGTCGTTCGTCCCACCGACACGACGGATGGTCTTCTCCTGGATCGCCCGCAGCAGCTTGACCTGGAGCGCCGGCGAGAGCTCGCCGATCTCGTCGAGCAGGAGCGAGCCGCCATCCGCGGCCTCGAAGAGGCCTTCCTTGTTCTGGACGGCGCCGGTGAACGATCCCTTCACGTGGCCGAACAGCTCGCTCTCCAGCAGGTTCTCGGGGATCGCGCCGCAGTTGAGGGCGACGAAGGCCCGCTCGGCGCGATCGCTCTGGTCGTGGATCGCCCGGGCGACGAGCTCCTTGCCGGTGCCGCTCTCGCCGGAGATCAGCACGTTGGTCTTGGTGCCGGCGACCTGGGCGACCAGCTCGAAGACGCGCTGCATCGCCTCACCCGAGCCGACGATGTGGCGACTTCGCGATTGACTGCGGAGCTCGGTCTTCAGCCTGCGGTTCTCGCTCGAGAGGCGCTTCTTCTCGAGCGCCTTCTCGACCACGATCCGCATCTCGTCGACCTTGAAGGGCTTGGTCACGTAGTCGTACGCGCCATCCTTCATCGCGGCGATCGCGCTGTCGGTGGTCGCGAACGCCGTGACGACGATGACCGGGGTCTCCGGCGAAACCTCATGCGCCTGCTGCAGCAAGTCGAGCCCTGTCTTGCCGGGCATCTGCATGTCGGTGATCACGACGTCGATCTCGTCGTTCTCGAGGATCAGGGCGGCCGTGTCCACGCCCTCGGCGGTCTCGACCTCGAAGCCTTCTCGCCGGAAGAAGATCTCGAGGAACTCGCGCATGCTGCGCTCGTCGTCCACGACGAGGATCTTGTGCGGTGCCGTCATCGGCTCTCCTCGGCAGCGGGCGTATGCCGCGGCAGGCGGACGCAGAACGTGGTGCCCAGTCCCAAACGACTCTCCAACAGGAGCTCTCCGCCGTGGCGCTCTACGATCGAGTGCACGGTCGCGAGGCCGAGGCCCGTGCCCTCCTCCTTCGTCGTGAAGAAGGGCTCGAACACCTCGGCCTGCATCTCGTCCGGAATGCCCTCTCCGGTATCCGAAACCGCCAGCTCGACCCAGTCGGCTCCGTTCAGCCCGACGCCCGAGTCCACGTTACGGCCGTCGACGAGCGTCGCTTGAGGCGGGTCCGCGGATCCGGATCGCACGGTGAGGCGCAGGCAGCCGCCCTTCGGCATGGCCTGGACCGCGTTCAGACACAGGTTCCAGACCACCTGGCGCAGCTGCCGTTCGTCGCCCAGGGCGGCATCGCCCAGCTCGTCCGGCCCCTCGGCCCGCACGTCCTCGGGCAGCGTTCCCTGGAGTACCTGGAGCACCTCGCCCGCGAGATCGCCGAGATACACGCATTCGCGCAGCGGCGGCGTCGGTCTCGAGAACTGGAGGAAGTCGATGATCAGCTGATTCAGCCGCTCGGTCTCGCGCAGGACGATGTCCATCAGCGCGTCCGTCTCCCGTCCCTCCGGAAGCTGCCCGCTGCCCTTCAGGATCTCGATCGAGCCCGAGATCGACGCCAGCGGGTTGCGGATCTCGTGTGCGATCTTCGCCGCCATGCCGCCCACTGCGGCCATCCGCTCCGAGCGGCGCAGCTCAAGCTCCATCGACACCACCTCGGTGACGTCGGTGAAGATGATCACGTGACCGATCGGATCTCCACCCTCGCCTCGAAGCACGGATCCCGCGAGGCCGAGCCAGCGCTCCTCGCCCCGAGCGTTGTCGTAGACGAGTCGCTTTCGATCCGGCTGTGCGCCGGGCTCGCTGAGGCGCTCCTTCAGAGCAACCTCCATCGAGCCGGGAATCATGGCTTCGAGGCTGCGTCCGATCGCTTCGCGCGATGCGAGCCCGGTGATCCGCTCGGCCTCCGGGTTGAAGGAGGTGATCCGGCCGTCGAGATCGACCGTCAGCAGCCCGCTCATGATGCTCTCGACGGTGCGCTGGTACAGGTCCCGGAGCACGCGCAGATCGCTCGTGCGCTCGTCCAGAGCGCGCCCCGTCCGGTGCAGCTCGCCGGAGAGGACGCTCGCGAGGAGACCCACCAGATAGAGCGCGGCGACGTGAACGCCCCACGTCGCCACGCCGACCGAGAGGCTGGGATCGTGTGCATAGCCCGATTCGGGCATCGTCACGAAGCGCTCACCGAAGAGCACGGCGCCATAGGCCGCAGACGACAGCGTCGCCGCCACGACGGCCCCCGAGCGCTGGAAGAGCACGGCCCCGTAGACCGTCACGAGCACGTAGAGGAACGTGAAGATCGAGTCGAGGCCGCCCGTGAAGTAGACGAGCGACGAGACGATGCAGACGTCCGTCGCGATCTGCAGGGTGACCGCGCGCGCGTCACTCCACCTGCGGCGCTCGCCGATCGCCGAGACCACCGTCATGAAGAACGCGAAGGCAACGGTGTAGTAGAGACCGTTGCGCGCGACGCCGGGCAGCTCGCGCCCGAGCGCGTGAAGCGCGAGTGTGACGCCGAGGCTCGCCAGGGTGACGCCGAGTCGCGCAGCCATGAGGCCCGTCAATCGTCGCCGGGCCGGCGTAGGCGCATCGTCTAGGCGCCCTTGCGGGTCGGCCTGCTGCTGGGTCATCTCGGGCGGGCCAGTTCGGGCGATCAGGTGATCGAGTCGGCGATCGTGAAGATCGGGAGGTACATCGCGATGAGGATCGTGCCGATCGAGCCGCCCATGAACACCATCATGATCGGCTCGAGCATCGACGTGAGCGCACCCACGGCCGTGTCGACCTCCTCGTCATAGAAGTCCGCGATCTTGGTGAGCATGATCTCCATGGAGCCGGTCTCTTCACCGACCGCCACCATCTGGACCATCATGCCCGGGAACACCTTCGAGCCCTGGAGAGGCTCCGCGATCGTCTTGCCCTCCGAGATCGACTGGCGCGTCGCCTGGATCTCCTCTTCGATGATCATGTTGCCCGCGGTGCGGGCCACGATGTCGAGGCCGTCGAGGATCGGCACGCCGCTGGCGATCATGGTGCCCAGGGTCCGCGTGAAGCGCGCCACCGCCACCTTGCGCAGCAGATCTCCGAAGATCGGCGCCTTGAGGAATGCCGCG
>CAYYSY010000169.1:0-11248 GCA_964474355.1 uncultured Spirochaetaceae bacterium
GCGCTCACCTGGCTCGACTGCGCCGTCGTCTCGAGCCGCTGCGCGATGTCGCGCCGCCCGTAGTGCACCTGCAGGAAGAAGCGCCCGCGCTCGCCTTCGCGCGTCGGCATGCGCCTGTGCCACACGTCCGACACGAAGAGCGCCACGTCGCCGGCACTGCCGAGCAGCGGCACGCAGCCCTGGCCCGCCCACTCGAGCGACTCGTCCTTCATTTGGTCGAAGGGCGGATGCTGCCCCGACCGGTGCGAGCCGGGGATCACACCCGTCGGCCCGTCCTCGATCCGTGAATCCTCGAGCAGAATGTGGCAGCCGATCGCGAAGACGGGGTAGGGGATGTCGTCGGGCCAGGGCACGTCGGGTGAGCGCGGGACATGGGGCCCGGCGTCGATGTGCCAGATCTCTCCCCCGTGCGAGCTCTGCAGGCCAGGTGGATTGCGCCACGCGGTGTTCGCGATGACGTGACAGTCGTCGCCGAGCAGCGGCTCGATCGCGGCGAGGATGCGCGGATGCCCCGCAGCGCGCTGGCAGAGGGCGCTTCGGTTCAGCATCTCGTAGCGGAACTGGTCGTGGTCGGAGGCGCGCTTCGAGGCCGGCCGGCCGTCGGGCGGGACCTCGTCGAAGACGCGCGAGACTTCGGCCGCGAGCTCGGTGACCTCGTCGCGTGAGAGCACCTGTTCGAGCAGCGTGTAGCCGTGCTCTTCGAGCTGCCGCGCCGCGGCGGGTGCGTCGCCTTGCAGTGGCTCGAGGTAGCCGAACTTGCGCTCGATCATGTCCCGAGGATATCGAGTCATCCCGGCCGCCGCGCGGCTCGGGAATGGGGTGTCCTCCCGAGCGCTTGCGGTCGTATCTACTCCCGGGCGCCGTCCTCTTCCATGAGAAACGCGATCGCCTCGTCGTACGAGCGGGTCACGAGGAAGCCGATGGGCGGCTCGGCGTAGAGCGCCTGGGCCATGCGGCTCATCCCGAAGTCGACGTCGCGCGAGACGAGATAGACGGTGCGGCCGCCGCTCGCCTCTGGGCGCTCGCGGTCCGTGAGCGCGCTGAGCTGGTGCCAGACCGATGCTTCGACGCTGCCGGCGTGCTCGCGTGCATCGAGCAGCAGGCGGAACCGGTAGTCCGGTGATGCCCAGAGCCCGCGCAGGGCCTCGATGCCCTCCTCGAGGGTGGCTTCGCCCTCGACGTGCACGACGCCGATCCCCGTCTCGGGATCGACCTCCCACTTCACCGGCATTGATGCACCCCCCGTTGGTCGCCCGCGGCGTCGTTGCCGCGCTCGCATTGTGGACAACGACGTCGAGTCTGCAGTTGAATCCAGTGATGTGATGCGACCTGCTCCTCGGGCACCTCGAGGCAACCGAGTCGGCGCCGGAGTCCTGCGTTAGGCTGACCTGGTTCGAGAACGGCACACCCGCTCCAGACATCTGGGAGTCCAGCATGCTCAAGCGCGCACTCGTCGTCATCGTCCTGATCGTGGTCGTCATCTTCTTCGGCCTCCGCATGGTGGGCCGAGGCGCCCTCGGAGAGCACGAGGCCCCGGGCGACGTGACGGACGCCAACCGACCGACCGCGGCCGTGACTGCCGTGCAGGTTGCCCAGAGCCGCGCCGCGAACGACATCGGCGTGCTCCCGCCGAAGCAGATCCTCTTCGGCGACCTCCATGTCCACACCACGTTCTCGATGGACGCCTTTCTCATGAGCCTGCCCTTCTCGCAGGGTGAGGGCGCGCATCCGCCGGCCGATGCGTGCGACTTCGCGCGCTTCTGCTCGGCGCTGGACTTCTGGTCGATCAACGACCACGCCGAGGGCATCTCGCCGGCTCACTGGGAGGAGACCGTCGACTCGATCCGCCAGTGCAATGCCGTCGGGGCCTCGGGCGGTGTGCCCGACACGGTGGCCTTCCTGGGCTGGGAGTGGACGGACGTCGGCGACTTGCCCGACGAGCACTTCGGTCACAAGAACGTGGTGTTGCGGGGCATCACAGAAGGCGAGGTGCCGGCCCGCCCGATCGCGGCGCTCAGCACGCTGAACCGCACGCGCGGCGCCGCAGCGATTCCGTCCGTCCTCGCAGGTGTCGGGGCGCTCGCGAACGGAGAGGAGCGCCTTCACGACCTGCTCACGTACGTCGAAGAGCGCCGCGAGCTCGAAGTCTGTGACGCCGATACGCACGTGAAGGATCTCCCCCTCGACTGCATCGACACGGCGGCCACGCCGGCGGATCTCTTCCGCAAGCTCGACGAGTGGGAGCTCGACTCGATCGTGATCCCCCACGGCACGACGTGGGGCATGTACACGCCCACCGGATCGACCTGGGACAAGCAGCTCGCCGGCGATCTGCACGACCCCGATCGCCAGACGCTCTTCGAGATCTACTCGGGGCACGGCAACTCGGACGTCTACCGCGACTGGCGCGCAGTCGATCTCGATGCCGATGGCAACGCGACCTGCCCGCCGAAGCGCGCCAGCTACACGCCGCCGTGCTGGCGCGCGGGTGAGATCATCTTCGAGCGCTGCCGCGCCGACGGTGAGTCGGAGGACGAGTGCCGGGCGCGAGAGGTCGTCGCCCGCGAGAATGCCGCCGAGGCGCTCGTGCAGGCCCATCTCACGGTGCCCGGCACGACGAGCTCGGAGTGGCTCGACGCCGGGCAGTGCAAGGACTGCGACCAGCCCTCGTTCAACTACCGCCCGGGCGGCTCGGCGCAGTACTTGATGGCGCTCGGCAACTTCGACGACCCCGTGAAGCCCCGCCACTTCCGCTTCGGGTTCATGAGCTCGAGCGACAATCACTTCGCGCGGCCGGGCACCGGCTTCAAGGAGGTCCATCGCCGCGGATACACCGAGTCGCGCAACCGGGCGCAGAGCGGCAACAGCCTGCTCAACCGCGTGTTGCGACCCGAGCCCGAGTCGCCGCAGTCGGTGTCGCGTCCATTCGACCGCGAGCACTCGAACCTGCAGGCCTTCGCGCTCTTCGAGCTCGAGCGCCAGGGCTCGTTCTTCATGACGGGCGGCCTCATCGGCGCACACGCGACTGGCCGCGACCGCGACTCGATCTGGGACACCATGCAGCGCCGCGAGGTGTACGGCACGAGCGGGCCGCGCATCCTGCTCTGGTTCGACCTGCTGAACCCGCCGGGCACCCGCGGAGAGAGCCTCGCGATGGGCTCCGAGGTCGAGATGAGCACGAACCCGATCTTCCAGGTGCGCGCGGTGGGCTCGTTCGAGCAGAAGCCGGGCTGCCCCCGCTACGCGAGCGATGCGCTCGGCGCCGAGCGCCTCGAGGGCGTCTGCAAGGGCGAGTGCTACCACCCGTCCGACACGCGCCGGCCGATCACGCGCATCGAGGTCGTGCGCATCCGCCCGCAGACTCGGCTGGACGAGCCGGTGGCGCAGCTCATCGAGGATCCCTGGCGCAGCTTCGAGTGCGAGCCGCAGCCCGAGGGATGCAGCGTGAGCTTCGAGGATCCCGACTTCGCCGCGGGCGGTCGCAACGCCCTCTACTACGTGCGCGCGATCGAAGCGCCCGCGCCCGGCGTCAACGCCGGCGGGGTGCGCTGCGAGTACGACGGCTCGGGCGAGTGCATCGAGGTCGACCTCTGCGGGGGCGACGCGAGCGACGCAGACTGCCTCGGCGAGCACGAGCCGAAGGCCTGGTCGTCGCCGATCTTCGTCGACTTCGGCGGCGGGGGCGGAGACGTGGCCGGGCGCTTCTGAGGCCATCTGTGCGCGGTCGTTTTCGCGGCGCTTCGCCCTCGATTGCGCGACCGGCGAACGCAGCGTCGGCGCACCCTCGCTAACGCCCCCGAAACACGCCGCGCGCGGGCAGGGCGAGGACGTCGATCGGGCCGATCGGCTCGGCCAACGCCGGCAGCCCGGTCTCGATCTGCATGCTCGAGTGGCTCTCGCCGAACGAGCCGAACAGACGATCCCAGATCGAGAAGATCGTTCCGTAGTTCGTGTCGAGCAGCCGGGCCTCGACCGAGTGATGCCTTCGGTGCAGCGCCGGCGTGATGACGACGCGGCCCATGCCGTCCTCGACGCTCGCCGGCAGGTCGATGTCGCCGTGCTCCCAGAGGTTCGCAAACGCGAAGACCACCTCGAACGCGATCAGCCCGATGACCGGCGCCCCGAGGAGCGTCACGGCGAGGAGCCTCACCGGCAGCGCCAGAAGCAGCTCGCCGGGATGGAAGCGCAGCGCCGTCGTCACGGTGTGCCGGCGGTCCGAGTGGTGGGCCTGATGCAAGCGCCACAGCAGGGCGACGCGGTGATTCGCGCGATGCCACCAGTACGACACGAAATCGAGCCCGATGATCGTCACGATGATCGAGAGCCAGGCGGGGCTCGACGCGAGATTGAAGAGCCCGATGCCCTCGCCACGCGCCCAGAGCGAGACCGCGCAGCCGCAGCCGCCGCAGACCAGGCCGAGGAGCACCGCGTTGCCGGCCCAGAGCACGGCGTTCGTGCGCCAGCTGCCGCCGGCCCGATCATGGGGCCGCAGGGTCTGGAGCAGGAGCGCCCCACCGAGCGCGATCACGAAGCCGATCGATTTGGCGAGCTGGTACTCGGTCTCGGTCATGGCTTCGGGTGCTCCCCTGCCTGCGTCGCGCCGAGCTCGGCGAGGCCGCGCTCGACGTCCATCACGGGTGCATAGCCGAGCTCGCGGCGTGCCTTGTCGTCGCGCAGCGTGCAGTCGCAGCACATGAGGGCGACGGCGTGTCGCGTGAGCGGCGGCTGCGAGCGCAGGCCGAGCGCGCGCCATGCGCCCTCGACGGCGGCGGCCACGGGCCGCACCAGCCAGCCCGGCAGCGAGCGGTCGGGGAGCGTCACACCGTATGCGTCCATCATGCGCGGCAGGAAGCTGCGGAAGTCGGTCGTGACGCCGTCGGTGACGAAGTAGGCCTCGCCGCCGCGGCCACGCTCGAGCGCGAGCCGCGCTGCGTGCACCAGGTTCGCGACGTGAGTCGTCGACGTCTGCGCGCGCCCGCCATCGAGCCAGACGAAGGCACCGCGCTCGGTCATCTCGGCCAGCTCTGGCGCGAGGGTGCGGTCGCCAGGCCCCCACACGAAGCGCGGCCGCAGCGCGATGGTCGTGAAGCCCTCGGCGTCGGCGGCCAGCACCCGGCGCTCGGCCTCGGCCTTGGTCTCCGAGTAGAGGAACGGAGTCGAGGCGGGGTAGGGGCAGGTCTCGTCGACGTCGCGCAGATGCTGGCCCCGCCAGAGCACCGCCTCGGTGCTGACGTGCACGAATCGCTTCGAGCCCGAGTGGCGCGCGGCGGCGAGCACGCGGTCGGTGCCGTCGACGTTCGCCTGCCAGTAGTCGTTGCGCGTGCCCCAGGGCTCGACCCAGGCCGCGGCGTGAATGGTGGCGTCGTGTGGGGGGAGATCGTCTTCGCCGAGGCTCGCGAGATCGCAGCGTACCGGTGTGGCGCCGAGCGCCTCGATCGCCGCGTCGCTGCGCTCTGACCGCGACATCGCGAGGACGTCGTGCTCGGCGGCCAGCGATCTCGCGATCGCACCGCCGATGAAGCCCGACGCTCCCGTGACGAATACCCGCATGCGTCACATCTCCGCGCGTCGTTGCGCGGGCCGAGGGTCGCATCGGCCGACGGGCGCGGCAACACGGCTCATCGGCATCGCTCGAGAGCTGGCTTGGTCGCCGCAAGCTGCTGGCGATCGCGTCGGAGGCCTACGGGCGGCCCTTCGTCTGGTAGAGCGAGCGGGCTCAACCGTCCTTCGGCAACCGGCTCTCGTCAGCGGCCCTTCGGTCCGATCGTGTTGGCCGCGACCATGCCGCTCATCGCGACGGCCGGCACCCCGATGCCCGGCATCGTCGAGTCGCCGCAGCAGAGCAGGCCCTCGAGCGGCGTCGCCGCGCCGGGGAACATGCGGCCCTCGTCGGCGCGGTAGCCCGCGCCATAGGTGCCGCGATGGCGGCGCAGGTAGCGCTCGTGGGTGAGGGGCGTGCCGACCAGCGCGATCTCCGCGCGCTCGCGCACGTCGGGGATGATCTTCTCGAGCCCGCGCCACAGCACCTGTGAGCGCTCTTCCTTCATCTGCTCGTACTGCGCCGACTTCGGCTTCACACCTTCCCACACCGAGTACGGCTCGTTGCCGGCCGTGTACGCATGGATCACGTGGTGGTCCGGCGGCGCCATCGCGGGGTCGATCACCGACGGGATGCAGATGTTCACGACGTTCTGGGGCGCGGTGACGTCCCAGCTCTCGAGCACGACGTGGTGGATGCCGAGCGCATCGTCGAGGCCGCTCGCGTCGATGCCGAGATGCAGGTGCACGATGCTCTCGGTCTGCGGTGCGCTCTCGCAGTCGCGCCGGTAGTCGTCGGGCACGGCGCCGTCGGGGACGAGGCCGATCGTGTCCCACACCGACGCGTTCGAGACGACGGCGCGCGCGGCGTCGATGCGTCCGCCGCGTCGCAGCTGGACGCCGGCTGCGCGGCCGCCTTCGACGAGGATCGACTCGACGTGCGCGCCGAGGAGCACCTTGCCGCCGAGGCGCTCGATGCCGCGCACGAGCGCATCGACCACGGCCTGGCTGCCGCCGAGCGGGTAGTCGACGGCCGACTCGTAGCGTTCGGCGAACATGAAGTGCATCTCGGGCAGCGGCGTGCCGCCCGCGTCCATGCCCGAGAGCAGGAAGCAGTCGAAGTCGCAGTACGTCTTCAGGAACGGGTGATCGATGTACTGGTCGACGAGCCACGAGTAGGGCTTCACGTACTCCTCGCCCTCGAGCGGCTTCGCGAGCCGCTCCTCGAGCGCCACCCACTGTGCGAGGCCGTTCTCTCCGGAGAACTTCCGGATCTGCTCGTGGCAGATGTCGCGGCTCGACGAGCCGATGAACACGCTGCCGTCGGGGAAGTGGAAGTCCCACGTCTCGTACGCGACGCCGGGCACGCGCTCACCGATCTGATCGAGCACCTGGCGGAGGGGATTGCCCGAGTGCTCGGGCGTGAAGCCGGTGTAGAAGGAGGGGCCGGACTCGAAGTGGTAGCCGTCGCGCTCGAAGCCGTGGGCGGCGCCGCCGGGCGTCGTGTGGCTCTCGCAGACGACGACCTCGTGGCCGTTCTTCGCGGCGATGGCGGCGGCGCAGAGACCGCCGATGCCCGAGCCGATCACGACGACGTCGACGGACCGGTCCTGCTTGCGCTCTTCTCTCTGTGTGGCCACGGCGATCTCCTCGTTTCCTGTGACGGGTGGTACATGAGCTCACCGGTCGTCCGCATCACGAGCCTAGGGTGCCTCCTGGTTCTCTGTCTCGGCGCGCGCGGCGCGCCGCCTGCGGCGTCGCTCTCTCTCGAGGGCCTTGTATGGACCGACCCGATCGACGATCCAGATACCGGAGGCCCCGACGGGGGGCTCGAGCTGCCGCTTGATCATGCCGGCCTCGGGAAGCCGCTTGAAGAACCAGGGGCACAGGAAATGCGTGCCCGCGGAGAGCATGATGAAGCGGTCGAGATCGGGAAACGCGCCTTCCTTGCTCGGGACGACGTCTTCGTTGTAGAAGAGGATGTCTTCGCGGTCCTTCAGCTCCGGCAGCGTCTTGACCTGCACCGTCGAGCACGCGGAGACGAAGATCGGGAGCTCGTTCGCGGCGTCGAGCACGGCGGTGTAGCCGCGGATGTCGCCCGGCGCGGGCTCCGACCATTGGTGGGCGATGTTGACGGCCGCCGCCGGGGCGATCGAAGCCAGGAGTGCGAGGACGAAGATCAGGCTGCTGATCTCCCCGTGTCGGCCCCGGCCGATCCAGGTCGACGCGAGTCCGACGCCTTCGAGGGCGAGCATCGAGATCGGGTACAGCGCGAAGAGCGTGAGGCGATTGGCGCACAACGGGTAGTGGGTGAGCCAGGCGGCGGCAAGGAGGCCGAGCGGAACGAGCGCGTTCGCGAGGGCGCGGCTGCCGAAGGCGGCTGCATCGCTCGGGGCCGCGGCGGGCCGGCCCAGCGCGCTGCGTACGACGGCGATGGCACCGAGTGCGTGGGCGAGAAGGAGTGCGACGTGTCCCGCATGGCCGAGCAGGTAGCGATCGGAGCCCCAGGGCGAGATCCTGGTCCACCAGCCGGTCAGCAGCGAGACGAAGAGAGAGGGGGCGTTCGAGAGGTCGGACGCCACGATGCACTTCGCCCAGAAGCGGTAGAGCCCCTCGACATCGGCGGTGTGTCGGAGATCCGTCCACCAGAGCGAGCCGATCGCCGCCGCGGTGCCGATGCCGATCACGGCCGTGGCGCGGGGATCGATCCGCCAGCGGCCACCCAGGCCGCCGGCGAGGCACCACGCGCCGAGACGCGCTGCGAGCACGATCACGTAGGGGTACGAGAGCACGATCGGCAGCGGCAGCAGCAGCAGCGCGGCGATCCCCCGGCCTCGACCGAGCCGCCGGTCGAGGAACGCGTCGGGGATGGCGAGCACCAGGAGGGCGAGACACATGTCGAGGCTGTACTGCTTGAGCATCGCCGCGAACGCGGGTGCCACGGGCACGGCGATCATCGCCACCAGGCCCAACGCGAGCAACGCGGGTGTCGAACGAAAGCGTTCGTAGAGCCCGCGCACGAAGAGCGCCATGGCTGCGAGGAAGGCGAGCCAGGGCAGGAAGCGGAGCACGGCGGTCTTGTAGCCGAAGAGGCCCTTCAACACCGCAATCGCGAAGAGATAGACGCGCGGAAAGCTGTGCGGCGTCAGGAGCTCGCCGAAGAGCTCGCCGGGCGGGAGCTGCAGCAGGCTCCAGGCAATGAATGCCTCGCTCTCCCAGAAGGACCCGTCGAGGGTGTAGCGGCGTGTGCCCAGCGCCCATGCCGTCAGCAGCGCCGCGAGCGCGAGGCCACGCGAGATCGCCTCGGGTCGAGGGAGCATCCGCGCGCCGGGTCCTCGCTGATTGGGAGAGGGATCGGCAGGTTCATCCGCTTCCGATGCCATCGCTCGATGTTATCCGCTTCTCGACCGGTGCCGAATCTGCGCCCGCCTCACGAGCCGATTCTGACCCCATGGGGGATCGTCTTCGCGCAACGATTGCGCACGTCCTGCCGATCGGGTCGGGGCGCCGCGCGCGCGCACGCCTCCGGATTACCCGCGATCCGGGCCGTCGCGTAGAATCCGCCCTTCGAGGTCCAGCCCATGCCGAGCTCCACCCATCATCGATTCATCCTCAGCATCGCGATCGTGGCGATCGCGTTCACCGCGTCGGGCTGTGGCTCGTCGGAGCCGCTGTCCGTTGCGAGCGAGACGAAGATCTTCACGCTCGATCGCGTCTACAAGTCGATGTTCGGTCCGCGCGACCGCGATCGGTTGAAGCTGCTCGAGACACCCGAGCCCGAGGTGCTCTGGGTGACCGCGATCTCGTCCGCGATGGTCGGCCGCGACGGCGAGACGCCGCAGTCGCCGGAGTTCTTCTGTCACGGCGCCTTCTCGCGGCTCAACTCGCCGGAGCAGACGGCGGCCCGGCAGGCGCTCCTGGGGCGCCGGCTCGGACGCGCGCGCAAGATGTTCACGCTCGTGCAGGGGCTCCTCGAGATCCGCTTCCCGGAAGGCTTCGGGATGCCGGTGCTCTCGAACGACGAGTTCGTGCTCACGGCCATGGCGATGAATCCGATCGAGCGCCCCGAGCCGGTACAGGTCGGCGTCGACTCGCGCATCGAGTTCGTGCGCGAGTCCGACGCGGCGGGGGAGATGAAGCCGCTCTATCTCGTGCCGCTGATCACGAAGGTGCCGGTCCTCGACAATCGGCCCCACGACTCGCACGGGCTGATCCACGAGGACGCGACCGGTCATGCGCTCACCGCGGGCGAGACGCCCGAGCATCACGGCGACGGCGAGACCTGCCTGAGCCACGACGGCGACACCGAGGTGGCGCGCTCGGTCGATCGATCGAGCACGGACGTCGGGCAGCCCCTGACGGTCAGCGACTCGGGCCACGAGCTGACGGGCCACTGGCACGTCCCGCCCGGTCATCACGAGTATCGCTACGAGATCGAGGATCTCGATCGCATGATTCCCTGGGATACGCGCGCCCACTACATCTCGGCGCATCTCCACCCGTTCGGCACGTCGCTCGAGCTCGTCGATCTGACGACGGGCGAGACCGTCTTCAGGTCGGTCGCCGAGAACTTCCCCGACCGAGTCGCCCTGCGCGAGATCACCCATTACTCGAGCGTCGAAGGCAAGCCGATCCACCGCGACCACCGCTACGAGCTCATCGCGACCTACGACAACACGACCGACGCCGACGTCGACTCGATGGCGGTGATGTACCTGTACCTGGCGGACGCGAATCCGGCGTCGCCCCTCGCGCGCAACTGAGCCGCGGGCTCAGCGCGCTCGATCCGCGCAGCCTCTCATCCCCCGACCGCGTCGGCGATGGCATCCGCATAGGCGCCATGGCCGGGCTCGTTCGGGTGGAACGCTCCGTACTGATCGCCCTGGATGAAGAACGTGTTCTGGAGGCGCACCAGCCAGGGTGAGCCCGAGCAATAGCCGTGGCGGGTGAAGCGCGGCGCGATGTCGTCGATGAAGTGCCAGCCGTGCTCCGTCGCGGAGGCCCGCATCGTCGCGCGCAGCTCGGTCGCGACGTAGGTGTCGGCCCAGGCCATCTCGTCCCGCATGATGCCCGGCGGCTGCGAGATGACGGCTGCGAGCAGCGGCACCGTGTCCCAGCCGCAGTACCGGCCTCTGGCGTTGCGGGTGACGTCTGGATACTCGGTCAGGAAGACGTCCGCGGGGTCGATGACGAGGCGCGCCGTGATCTCGTCGGCCAGCTCCCGGTAGTTGTCGGGCAGGTCGTCGTTGCCGTCCTGCCTCAGGTCCACTCCGTCGACGCTCTCGGCCTCGACGTGCTCGTCGAAGATCTTCTTCGCGTCGAGCTCCGCTTCGGCGAGCAGCTCCGCGAAGTACTCCCGGCACTCGGTCTCGTAGGCGGAAACGAGGGTGCAGATTGCGTCGACTGCGGCCACCAGCGTCGAGTCGGGGTCGACCGGCGCGTCATAACAGTCCTCGCCGATGATGCAGGCCTCGATCACGTTCGCGAAGTTGGCGTCGTTGCCGCCGATCGAGATGACGAGCGCGTCGATCTCGTGGTCGTCGGCGAGCTCCTCGACGCGGTCGATCTGAGGCGGATACGGCAGTCCGTCGGGCTCGTCGGGCTCGACGCCGAGGTACTCGCCGAGCACACCCCGATACATGCGCGCGCCTGAGCACGCCAGATGTACGAACGTGACGGACGTGTGCTCGTCGCGCTCCTCGAGCAGCTG
>CAYYSY010000170.1:0-4083 GCA_964474355.1 uncultured Spirochaetaceae bacterium
CGCGTGGAAGCTCACGCCGACGATGGGGGCCAGCGACGTCACCGAGACCCTCGACGAGGCGCTGGCGATCACGGGCGCCGATCAGGTGAAGGTGCACCACCGGCCTCGGCTGCTCAGCGACAACGGTCCAGCGTACGTCTCAGGCGAGCTGCGCGAGTACCTGAAGGGGCGGCGGATGGATCACACCCGCGGCCGCCCCTATCACCCGCAGACCCAGGGCAAGATCGAGCGCTATCACCGAACGATGAAGAACGTGGTGAAGCTCGAGAACTACTTCTTCCCCTGGGAGCTCGAGGCCGCGCTGCGAGACTTCGTCTCGTACTACAACAACGAGCGTCATCACGAGTCGCTTGACAACGTGACGCCGGCTGACGTCTACTTCGGCAGGCAGTACGCGGTGCTCTCGGAGAGAGCGAAGATCAAGCGGCGGACGATGCAGAAGCGTAAGCAGGAGTACCTGGCCGAGCAGGCCGCCTAGAACGAAACCCGAAACCGTCTCTTAGCGAAGAGTGTTCGCTGTCCGAAATTACTCGACGACATACACCGAATCCCAACCGCCGGATTTCGCAACAGAGACTCTCCGGCACGCCGGGCCCGAACTCGGGAGATCTCGCGAGTCTCCGGTTGGGATCTCAAATGCTGCGAGTGCAAAGCCCCGCGGAAACGCGACCTTTTCCGCGCCGCGCCTCAATTCCCTCGAGAAGTCTCTGCTGATCCAGACCGACTGGCGGAGAGAGTGGGATTCGAACCCACGGTAGGTTTCCCTACACACGCTTTCCAAGCGTGCGCCTTAAGCCACTCGGCCATCTCTCCGTGGAGCCGGTCTGTGTGTGGGGGCGAGCCCCAATCGGAGGATCGGGACCGAGTCGGTGAAGCACCCGGGCCCAACTACGAAGATGGAGCCTTCAGCCCAGAGACTCGGCGTCGCCGAGTCTCGGAAAAAGCTGGCGGAGAGGGAGGGATTCGAACCCTCGATAGGTTTCCCTATACACCCTTAGCAGGGGCGCGCCTTCAGCCACTCGGCCACCTCTCCGGGGGGCGGAACCATACCACGAGTGCGCCCGGCGGGGTGCGAATCGAGCGAATTTCCCCGCTGATCCGGGGGGTTGGGCGAGTTCCGGAGCCGCGCGGGGCGCCCCGCGCATCCAAGCCGCGACGGCGCCAACCGGCGCACAGGAGACCCGCCGATGGCCCAGACCGAACGCCTCGAATTCACCGGCAGCCAGGGCGAGCCGCTCGCGGCCCGCCTCGACCGGCCGCTCGGCACCACGCGCGCGACCGCCGTCTTCGCCCACTGCTTCACGTGCTCGAAGGACGTCGCCGCGGCGTCGCGCATCTCGCGGGCGCTCGCCGAGCTCGGCATCGCGGTGCTGCGCTTCGACTTCACGGGGCTCGGGCACTCGGGCGGCGAGTTCGCGAACACCGACTTCTCCTCGAACGTGGCCGACCTCGTGAAGGCCGCCGACTACCTGCGCGAGCACGAGCAGGCGCCCTCGCTGCTCGTCGGCCACAGCCTCGGCGGCGCGGCAGTGCTGGCCGCGGCCGCACAGGTGCCCGAGGCGAAGGGCGTGGTCACCATCGGCGCCCCGGCCGATCCCGAGCACGTGACCGCCCTCTTCTCCGAAGGCGCACGCCAGGCGATCGAGCGCGACGGCGAGGCCGAGGTGTCGCTCGCCGGCCGCGCGTTCCGTATTCGCAAGCAGCTGCTCGACGACCTCGAGGCGCAGCGGCTCGAGCCCGCGATCGCGGCACTCGGCCGCCCGCTGCTCGTGCTGCACGCACCCGAGGACGACGTCGTCGAGATCGATCAGGCACATCGCATCTTCGAGGCCGCGTCGTACCCGAAGAGCCTCGTGTCGCTCGACGGTGCCGACCATCTGCTCACCCGACACGAGGATGCGTCGTGGGTCGCGCAGCTGATCTCGGTCTGGGCCGACCGCGTGCTGCCGCCCCGCCCATCGAGCGATGGACCGGAGGTCGAGCACGGCGTGGTATGGGTGCGCGAGACCCTCGACGCGAAGTTTGCCAACGAGATTCAAGCGGGGCCGCACGCGCTGCACGCGGGCGAGCCCGCCTCGATGGGCGGAGACGACTCGGGGCCCACGCCCTACGACCTGCTGCTCTCGGGCCTCGGTGCCTGCACCTCGATGACGCTCCGCATGTACGCCGAGCGCAAGCAGTGGCCGCTCGAGCGCGTCACCGTGACGCTCACCCACGACAAGATCCACGCGAGCGATTGCGGCGACTGCGAGACGAAGGACGGCAAGCTCGACCGCATCGCGCGCATCGTCCGCATCGAGGGCGACGCCCTCGACGACGCCCAGCGCGCGAAGCTGCTCGAGATCGCCGACAAGTGCCCGGTGCACCGCACCCTCCACGGCGAGGTGCTGGTCGAGACGCGACTGGGGGCTCTGGGCTGAGGCGCTCCGAAGCGCCTTTGGACGCGTCCTCACCCATGCAGACACACTTCGGCGTTGCGTGATGCACCCCGCCGCGCGATCGGCTGCTAGATTCCCACCTATGGCAGTCGCCACGAACACGCTCATCGAGTCCATCGTCACGGTCGACCCCGACGTGATGAGCGGTACTCCCGTGTTTCGTGGCACTCGGGTCCCGGTAAAGAACCTCCTCGACTATCTCTCCGCCGGAGACCCTCTGGACGAGTTCCTCGATCACTTCCCCTCGGTGAAGCGCGAACAGGCCGTCGCACTCATCGAGGCATTCGAGGGCCTCATCCGCGCGACCGCCAATGAAGCTCCTCATCGATGAATCGTTGCCGAGGCCGTTGAAGCGACACTTCACCGGGCACACGACGCTCACGGTCGGCGACTGTGGGTGGGCTTCGAAGCCGGATACCGCTCTCTTGTCGCTCGCAGAGGCGGAGTTCGATGCGCTGATCACGGCGGACCGAAGCATCGAGCACCAGCAGAACGCGAGTCACTACGACATCGGAATCATCGTGCTCAGAGCTCGCTCGAATCGCCTAGTCGATCTGATTCCGCTCGTCCCGAGGATGCTCGCTGCGATCTCGAGCATCCAGCCCGGTGCGGTGGTCACCGTGGCGGAGTGAACGATGGCCGCATCCCATGCGCCGCCCTTCGCTCAGCCCTCGTCCGACCCCACGCGGTCGACGATCTCCGTGACGACGACCTTCGAGCGGCCGCTCGTCGCGTCGACGGGGCCCGAGATCGGGCTGTCGTTCACGATCGCGTCGAGGCGCTCCTGCATCCGCTCCGGGATGTCCACGAACTCGAGACCGAGGCCCCTCGCATCGTCGGCGTGCACGACGATGCCGCGCAGCATGAGAGGCGGAGTGCCCTTGCCGCCGTAGAGCGCGAGCTTGAGCTCGTCGCCCTCGGAGATCTCGGGGTCGGGCGCGAGCCGCATGCCGCCGGCCGAGATGTCTCGGCTGGTGACCGCCTGAGCCTGGCCGCGCAACGTCGCGAGGATCTGCTTCTCGAAGGGCTTGCGGGTGGAGCGCCGCTTCTCGGCAGCCTGCGACGGCGACGTCTCCGGGGGCTTCTGCTTGGAGCTCTGGGGATCAGCGACGCCGTGGCCGCCCGGCTGCATCAGGCTGCCGTGCCTCGCCTGCGACTTCATGATCTGGCGCAGCCGCTTGCGCGTGGCCACGTCGAGCTTCGTGAACGCGAACGAGGCGAGGTTGCCCTCGCCCGCCTGCATGTGCTGATCGAGGAGGCGCGCGCGAAGCTCGACCTTGTGGCCGTCGGTCCACGCGGTGGGGAGCCTGAGCGTGACCTCTTCGGGCGACAGCGGCTGCTCGAGCAGCACGCCGCAGCCGCGCTCCGAGAGCTGCATGAGCGTGGCCTTCTTGGTCCAGAAGCCCGCCTTCAACTTGACCTCGCCACCGATCATGGCGCGCAGGCCGCGGCGCCGTTCGGGGCCGCGATAGATCGCGTGCTCGATCAGCGCACGGAAGGCCGTCGGCTCGATGGGCATCTCGACGACGAACTCGCACGGGTGCCGCTCGAGCTCCTTGCGCAGTGTCCGCGACACGTTCTGGCCGACGACGATGTGGGTCCGGGCGCCGACCTGGCTCCGCACGCGCGAGTTGCCGAGCGCGAC
>CAYYSY010000171.1:0-18322 GCA_964474355.1 uncultured Spirochaetaceae bacterium
AGCCTCCCCGCGCAGCCCGCGCCTGCGATCGCCAAGCCAGATCCCGAGCGCGAGCAGCAGCGCCAGGGCCGTGAGCGTGAGCGACTCGGTCAGCACCGCGCCCGACCAGCACGCGACGGGAATCGCGCGCGACAACAGACCGAAGACCACCAGGCCCACGCATCCAGCGACGACGTGGCCCAGCACGAGGAAGCTCGCGAGCAGCGACCCCGCCTGCGCGAAGCCAAGCAGCCATTTGTGACCGAGCATGTCGATCGTCAGCGGATAGCTCGGCGGCCGCTTCGACGGGATCGAGGCGCCTTCGGGCCCCGGCATCTCCGGCCAGAGCATGTAGGCCTTCGAGTCGAAGAAGTACGCGGGAGGCGCGTCGGGCGCTGCATCCCAGGCGAGCAGCGCGATGAACACCGCGATCAGGAGAAGGCCGAGCGTCCGGCGCCGAGCCGGATCGGGCTGCGATGCCCGCGCCGCGGCTCGTGCGTCGTCGGGAAGCGTGGACGAGGGATCACCCGGGTCGGACACGCCATCACCCTACCACGCCGTCTCGCGTCCCGGCGGCCCCGGTCAGCTCGGGGCCGGCCTGAAGCGCGGAACCGCGAGGTCGTCGCTCATGTCCTCCCAGACGACCTCGACCGGCATGCCGATCTCGATCTGGCCCGGGTCGACGCCCACGATGTTCGAGATGATGCGGAGCCCGCCCGAGCCCTCGAGCGCGATTACGCCGATCACGAAGGGCAGGGTCATGTCGCCCGCCACCGGTCGGTACATCGTCGTGAAGGTGTAGACCTCGCCCTTGCCGGTGCACGTCTGCCAGTCGGCCTCGTCGGAGCGGCACTTCGGGCAGATCGGCGCCGGAGGGAAGCGCGTGTGCTGGCAAGCCATGCAGCGCTGCACGACGAGCTCGTGCTCGGCCGCCTTCTCCCACCAGCCGAGGGTCGTGGCATTCGCCAGCGGCGGCGGCATGCTGTCGGGAAAGAATCGTTCGCTCATCTCGCCATCCCCCTCACTTCTTCCCGAGCACGACCGCGCTCGAAGGCACGCACGCGCCGCTCGTCACCAGGCACACCTCGGCGCCGTCGACCGGGCTCGTGCTCTCGCCGCGCAGCGCGCGCACGCCTTCGACGACGTGGTTCAACCCGTGGATGTACGCCTCCGAGAGGCTGCCGCCGTGCGTGTTGGTCGGCATGCTGCCGCCCTGCCACGCGAGCGCGCCGCTCTCGATGAAGGGCCCGCCCTCGCCGCGCTCGCAGAAGCCGAAGTCCTCGAGCTGCATGAGCACGCAGCCCGTGAAGTGATCGTAGATCTGCGCGACGTCGACGTCGCCCGGCCCGACACCCGACTTCGCCCAGAGACGATTCGCCATCTCCTCGCAGCCGCCGGTGGCGTAGATCTCGTCGGCGACGTTGGCGTTCGTGAAGGGGCCGAAGCCGTAGCCCTGGGGCGCGCCCTGCTCGCTGCCGAGGATCTCGACGGGCGACTTCGCGAGGTCGCGCGCGCGCTCCTCGGTCGTGACGATCACGGCGCAGGCGCCATCGCTCTCGAGGCAGCAATCGAAGAGGCGATGGGGGTCGGCGATCATCGGCGATGCGAGGTAGTCCTCCATCGTCATCGGCTTGCCGCCCATCACGGCGCGCGGGTTGCGGCTCGCGTGCTCGCGAAAGGTCACCGCGAGGGCGCCGAGCTGCTCGTGGGTCGTGCCGTAGAGGTGCATGTGGCGGCGGGTCGGCAGCGCGTAGGCCGCCGCGGCCATGAGCAGGCCGTAGGGCATCGCGAAGCCCATCGAAGCGAGCAGCATCGAGCTCGCCGACTGCACGGTGGGCGGCGGGGGCTCGGCCGGCGCCGCCATCGAGTCCATGCCCGCATTGCCGAAGCGAAAGAACTGTCCCTGGCAGAGCGAGCGGTAGACGACCACCACCTCGGCCTGCCCCGTCTCGACCGCCATGGCGGCGTTGCCGATCGCGGCGCAGCCACCGCCCCCACCCGGCAGCCAGACCATGTTGGCGTAGCGCAGCGCGGGCAGCCCGAGCTCTGCAGCGAGAAAGACGGCTTCGTTGCGGTCTTCGGCGAACGAGGCGAGGCCGTCGACGTCGTCCATGGAGAGACCGGCGTCTTCGACCGCGCGCTTGATCGCCTGCAAGGCGAGCGCGTGCTCGGTGACGTCGCCGATCTTCCCCCAACGTGCGTAGGCGCTCTCGCCGACGCCGACGATGTGGGCACGTGAGCGGCTCAAGAAAGCTTCCTCCGGATGCAATCACGCCGGCGCGCTGCGCCGGGCGCTTCATTCTAGAGGAAGCGATGCCGCGGTGGCGCACCGATCTCCGATCTCGATCCGCGTCCGAAACGAAGACCGCCCGCTCCCTGGAGCCGGGAGCGGGCGGTCGGTGGAGCGGAAACGGCGATCGGGCTCAGCTGAAGATCTCGAAGAGACCCGCTGCACCCTGGCCGCCGCCGATGCACATCGTGACGACGCCCCACTTCGCCTTGCGGCGGCGCCCCTCGAGCAGCAGGTGGCCGACGCAGCGCGCGCCGGTCATGCCGAAGGGGTGACCGATCGAGATCGATCCGCCGTTCACGTTGTACTTCTCGGGGTCGATGCCGAGCGTGTCGCGGCAGTAGAGGCACTGACTCGCGAAGGCCTCGTTCAGCTCCCACAGGTCGATGTCGTCGACGCGCAGGCCGGCGCGATCGAGCAGGCGCGGCACGGCGACGACGGGGCCGATGCCCATCTCGTCGGGCTCGCAGCCGCCGACGGCGAAGCCGCGGAACGCGCCGAGCGGCTCGATGTTGCGCCGCTTCGCCTCCTCGGCCTCCATCATCACGACCGAGGCAGCGCCATCGCTCAGCTGCGAGGCGTTGCCGGCGGTGATGTATTGGTCTTCACCGCGGATGGGCTGCAGCTTGGCGAGCCCCTCGAGCGTGGTGCTCGGACGATTGCACTCGTCCTTCGTGACGGTGTAGGGGACCTCGGAGGTCTCGCCGGTCTCCTTGTCCTTCTTGATCATGATCGTGTCCATCGGCACGATCTCGTCGTCGAAGAGGCCGGCGTCCTGGGCGGCGGCGGTGCGCTGCTGGCTCTGCAGCGAGTACTCGTCCTGGTACTCGCGGCTGATCTTGTAGCGCTCGGCGACGATGTCGGCGGTCTCGATCATCGGCATCCACAGACCCGGGTACTGGGCGTAGAGCTCCTGGTCGACCTGGTGCGAGAACTTGCCGCCGAGCGAGAGCGAGATCTGCTCGACGCCGGCGCCGACCACGATGTCCTCTCCGTCGACGATGATGCGACCCGCCGCGGTGGCGATCGCGTTGAGACCCGACGAGCAGTGGCGGCTGACCGTCACGCCCGTGGTCGTCACCGGGCAGCCGGCCTTCATCGCGGCGATGCGGCCGATGTTGTTGCCGCTCGTGCCCTGGGGCGTGCCGCAGCCCATGACGACTTCGCTGACCTCGCCCGGGTCGATGCCGGCGCGCTCGATGGAGTGCTTGACGGCGTGGCCCGCAATCGCGGCACTGCCGGTGTTGTTGAAGCCACCGCGGTGGCTCTTGGCGAGCCCGGTCCGGGCGGTCGAGACGATGACGGCTTCGCGCATGGGGGTGCTTCTCCTGAGTCGACGGCCGGGGCGACGCCCGCGACCTCGGCGGGCGAGAGGCCCGCGGAAATGGGCGCCCCGTCATGCGGAGTCGCCGTTTCAGAGGATCGAGGGCTTGGATGCTAGCAGGATTGGGCGACCCTCAGCCCTGCCCGCAGCTGCCGTCTCGCTGCCGGTCGCACCGCGCGAGCAGCTTCAGAGCCCCGCGCGAGCGGCGTCAAAGTGCTGCGCGAGCGGCGTCAGGGCCCTGCCGCGGCCTCCTCGCGGAGCTGGCGCTTGAGGATCTTTCCCGACGCCGTTCGCGGCAGCGGCTCGTCCACGAACCGCACGTACCGGGGAATCTCGAACTTCGCGAGCCGTGCGTCGAGAAAGGCGCGTAGATCGGCGTCGGCGATCCCGGACGAGGCGTAGATCGTGGCGCCCACCTCTTCTCCGAGACGATCGTCCGGTACGCCGTAGACGCTGACCTCGATCACGTCGGGATGCTCGAGGATCGCGGCCTCGACGGCACCGCACCCGATGTTCTCGCCGCCGCGGATCACGAGGTCCTTGATGCGATCGACGATGTAGAGGAAGCCCTCGTCGTCGAGGTACGCGACGTCGCCCGTACGGAGCCAGCCATCGACGAAGGTCTCGGCGTTCGCGTCCGGTCTGTTCCAGTAGCCGCGTGTCACCGTCGTGCCACGCACCTGCAGCTCGCCGCGTTCGCCAGCCTCGAGCACATTGCCGTCTTCGTCGACCACGCGCAGGTCGAGCACGGCCGAGCAGCGGCCGCTGCTCGCGGGATGATCGAGATAGTCCTGCGCGGCGATGCCGGTCCCGATCGCGTTCGTCTCCGTCATGCCCCAGCCGGTGTTGGGCACCGCGCGCTTGAACGTCTTGTCGATGTCGCTGACCTGCTTCGGCGCCCGAGCCGACCCGCCACCGCCCACGACGATCAGCGAGCTGAGGTCGCGCTGCGTGCGCTCCGCAGCGGCGACGAGGTCACCCGTCATCGCCGCCGGCGCGACGACCGAGTGCACCCGCTCACGCTCGATCAGCTCGGTCGCGTGCTCGACGTCCCACTTGTACATGCAGACGATGCGGCGCTTCGCGCGAAACGAGGCGAGGAAGACCGCGTGGGAGCCCGTTGCGTGAAAGAGCGGCACCGCGAGCAGGGTCACGGGCTGCTGCTTCGGCGTCGCCGGCTCGCGCCCATCCATGTACGCCCGCGCGCGAATGTCGAGCTCCCAGCTGAGCAGGGCGGGGATGATGCCGCGATGGCAGCCGACGACCCCCTTCGGATGACCGGTCGAGCCCGACGTGTAGAAGATGGTGGCGTCGTCGTTGGGTTGCACGTCGACGTCCGGGAGCGGACCACCGTCGATGCCCGCCATCACCGACTCCCACGTCCGCGCACCGGGGACGCCGTGCATGTCGCTCGTGCGAATCGCGACGACGGCGAGCGCCGGGAACCGATCGGCGACCTCGGCAAAGCGCTCGAGGCGCTCGTCATCGGCGAAGAAGACCTTCGCCCCCGAGTCCTCGAGCCCGTATGCCATCTCCTCCGGCGTCCACAGCGAGTTCATCGCGACGGCGATCCCACCCACCGACGTCGTCGCCATGAAGGCGAGGATCCACTCGGGGTAGTTGCGGGCGGAGATCGCGACGCAGTCGCCCTTCTCGACGCCGAGCACCTCGACGAGCAGGCGACCGAGCCGACCGACCTCGTGCCAGGCCTCTTCGTACGAGAGGCGCTCGTCCTCGTAGACGAGGAAGTCCCGATCGCAGAGACCCTGCTCGTAGAGGTCGCGCAGGGTCGGGGGCGCGTTCTCGAAGGCACGACACGTCCGCCCGTAGAGCTCGACCTCTCCGAGCTCGTAGAGCTGCCCGGGCGCCGTCAGCTCTGCGAGTGCCTGGGGTCGGTCCATGTCGCTGCCTCCTTGCGGACGCGCGCCGTGTGGCGCTCCCCACTGGCGAAGCCTCACCCGATAAGGAAATCCGCACTGCGATTCTCCCACCTGGAGGCGACCTGGACCAGTGAATTCGGCCTCTGCCGAATCGCCCTTTCTCGGCGATTCCATTCGGTGCTAATCAAGCCTGCATGTCCGAGACGTCGCCCGACCTGCCCCCCTACGACCCCGAACGCATCCTGAACGCGCCCTTCCCCGAGCGTGTGCGGCTCGTCTGCCGCACCTGGGCCTCCCAGGTGAACCCCAACCCGTTCGTCGTGACGGCGGTGTACTGGGTGAAGTACTTCACGCTCTACATCGGCGTGTGGGCGTTCTTCGTCTCGTTCAACGCCGGCTACACCGGGCTCACTCACCCGTCGGGCTGGGCGTTCACGTTCGACGCGTTCCAGAAGGCGATGCTCTGGTCGCTCGCCTACGAGATCATCGGCCTCGGCTGCTCGTCCGGCCCGATGAACGCGCGCTTCATCCCGCCGATCGGCGGCGTGCTCTACTTCCTGCGTCCGGGCACCACGAAGCTGCCACTCTTTCCCGGCGTGCCGCTCATCGGCGGCATCACCCGCAGCTGGCTCGATGTGGCGCTCAACGCCGCGAACCTCGCGTTCCTCCTGCGCGCGCTCGTCGCACCCGAGATCACGCCCGAGCTGCTGCTTCCGCCCCTCGTGCTGATCGCCGTGCTCGGCGTGCTCGACAAGACGGTCTTCCTCGCCGCGCGCGGTGAGCACTACTGGGTGGTGCTGCTCTGCCTGACTGTGGCCGCCGGTGACGGCCCCTGGATCGGCGCGACCAAGTGCGTCTGGCTCGCCATCTGGCTCTGGGCCGCCACGTCGAAGGCCACGCCACTCTTCCCCAGCGTCATCCAGGTGATGATGAACAACGGGCCCTTCTTTCCGAAGTGGCTCAAGCTCTCGCTCTTCGCCGACTACCCCGACGACCTGCGGCCGTCGAAGATGGCCGAGTGGATGGCGCACTTCGGCACGGTCACCGAGTACGCGATTCCGATCGTGCTCGTGCTGGTGGCGGGCAACCCGACCCTCACCCTGCTCGCACTGGTCATGATGGCGGGGTTCCACGCCTTCATCACGATGAACAACCCGAGCGGCATGCCGCTCGAGTGGAACATCCTGATGATCTACGGTGGGTTCTTCCTCTTCTGGTTCCACCCCGAGGCGAGCCCCCTCGACGTGCTGGCCATGCCCGCCCTCGCCGCCTTCCTGTTCTTCTCCCTCGTATGCGTGCCCGCCTTCGGCAACTTCGTCCCGTCGCGCGTCTCGTTCCTGCTCTCGATGCGGTACTACGCGGGCAACTGGGCCTACAACATCTACTTCTTCAAGAAGAGCGGCATCGAGAAGCTCGACCGCCTGAAGAAGGGCGCGGGCACCATGCGCCAGCAGCTCGAGAAGATGCTCGACAGCGAGCAGGACGTGGATCTCGCTGTCGCCCTGGCCATGAGCCACCGCTACATGCATCTCGAGGGACGGCCACTCCTCGAGGCGATTCCCAAGGCGGTCGAGAACATCGACGACTACGAGTGGCTCGAGGGCGAGGTGCTCGGCGGCTCGGTCATCGGCTGGAACTTCGGCGATGGGCACCTGAACGACACGCAGCTGCTCGAGGCGATGCAGGCCCAATGCGACTTCGAGGAGGGCGAGGTGCGCGCCGTCATGGTCGAGTCGCTGCCACTCTTCGGCAAGACGATGCAGTGGAAGATCGTCGATGCGAAGGCGGGCGTGCTCGAGGAGGGCGAGACCGAGATCCGCCCGCTGAAGGGGGTGCAGCCCTACCCCACCGGCGAGTACGCCGAGGCCTTCACGCGCCCCGGCGACACGGCGAGGCGCTGATCGGCGCGGCCGACCGCGCGGCTACTCGGAGCGCTTCAGCATCACCTTCGTGACGAGCACGTAGATCGTGATGAAGAGCCCGATCATGCAGAGCGACGAGCCCGGGATCGCGACGAAGCCGAGCGACTCCTTCGCGGCGCCGGTGCTCCCCATGCCGGGGGCACGCATCCCAGCGAGGAGCCAATAGACACCATAGAGCAAGGAGCCAGCGCCGAATGCGATGGCGCCGATCTGCTCGAGCCGGCCCGGCATGCCGATCAGCGCCACTAGCAGGATCGAGGCGAGGGCCGTGGTGCCGAGCGCGTTCGCATGCAGATGGGCGCGCTTGTAGTAGCTCCACGACTTGCTGACGACCTTGTTCATCGCGGCCTCGTCGCCGCCGTACGCCGAGTCGAGCACTGCCTCGCCGCGAGCTCGGAGCCCACCCTTGAGCGAGTCCTCGGCTGCGCCGAAGGCGCCACCCATGCCGAAGCCGAAGAGCACGGCGAGCAGTGCGAGCAGGAGGCCGGGTGCCAGCGGGTGCAGTCTCTCGACGGTGAAATCACTCATGGGTCGCTCCCGAAGGTCCCGAAGGCAGCGGCGAGCTCGCTCGCGGTCGAGCCGTGATCGGCGCGTGTCGCTGGACCCTGTCGATGTGAATGCCTCGGGCGCAGTGTACATCCCCGGCCCGCCTGCAACGCATGGGATAGCCTCTGCGGCCCGGCAACACGGCAAGCGCGACCCGCGGCCATCGGCTGCCAGACGAGAGCGCGAGCCGGTGACTCCTCAGCGAGGTACACGTGACGGAACGAGACGACTCGAGCTCTCCGAGCTTGCGATGGGCACTGGGCCTGCTCGCGATCGCGGCAGCGGGTGGCATGCTCTTCTGGGCAAGTCGTGGAGGCGACGAGGCCATGCGGACGACCACGACGGAGTCGCCCGCCGATTCGAAGCAGGCGATCGCGCACGACGTGGACGAGCCCGTCCGGACCACGGTGAGCATCCCGGTCGTCGGCGCTCCGAAGGTGGTGATCCCCGGCGAGGGGAGGCTGAGCATCATGCTCGACGATCTTCGCGAGGGCAGCGCGTACGTGCTCGCCCTCGACATGCCCGACGCCGCGCGGGGCACGAAGCCCCTCGCGACGCGCATCGTCGACGTGGAGCGTCAGCGAGTGATCGACGTCGAGGGCGTCGCCATCACGGGCGCCGGCACGGGCGTGCGGCTCGAGATCGACCCCGAGTGGCTGGAGCCTGGCCTCTACATGATCCAGGTGAAGACGAACGACGAGACGCCCCTGCCCGTCCGCCGCTACGTGCTCGAGGTGCGGTAGCGGGACGAGCGCCCCGCACGAGAGAGGCCCCGCCATCAGAGCCGGCGGGGCCCATCTTCGTCTCGCAGTACACGACGCGAATGCGTCAGCTCTTGCGCGCCTTCAGCACCTTGCGCCCGACGACCCCGAGCGCGCCGCCGAGCACCACGAGGCCCATACCCGGCAGCACCGGGACGGGGTTGGTGGCGCCCGGGAAGTCCTGCGGGTCATTCGGGTCGGTGCCCTGGGCCACCTCGTCGGGGTCGTCGAAGCCGTCGCCGTCAGTATCGGCGAGCGCCGGACTCGTGCCGGTGTCGTTCGCGTTCACGAAGATTCCCGTGCCCGTCTCGACACCGTTGGGCAGGGTGTCCTCGTCGCGGTCGATGCCCATGCGCGTCCCCGAGCCCGGGGGCACGGCGGTGTAGGTCAGGGTCTGACCCGCACCCGCACCGTTCGCCTTCGCGCGCAGCGCCGCCTCGCTGATCGCGGCGCCGTTGACGTCGGGCTGATACGTACCGTTCGCGAGCCGCACGTAGCCCCGCTCGACGCCGCCCTCGACCGTCTTCACGACCACGTCGCATTCGGTGGTGACGCCGCCGAGGATGGCCGAAGCGAACACCGCGCCCGCACGCGTATCGATCAGCGTGATGCGGTCGTTGACGTCACCGACGTTGAAGTTCGCCGGTGAGATCGTGACCTGCTGGCCGACGATCGGGGCGAGATCGGTGGGTGAGGCGAGCACGAACTGCTCGAGGTCGCGCTGCTCGGCGTTGGTCAGATTGAATACACCGGCGCCCAGGAAGTCGAACACCGTCCCCACCGAGCCGTCGTGCAGGATGCCGGTGCTGCGGACCTGCGCTCCGCCGTTCTGGAACATGCCGATCTTCTGATAGACGTTTCGGATGTGCGGCACCTTGAAGTGCTGCGTCTCGCCCTCGAAGCTCTGCTCGCCGCCGGTGCCGAAGAAGCCGTTCAGCGGATCGAGCGAGTGACAGCCGTCGCAGTCCTCGACGGTGTCGGTCGCGTTCGAGTCGAGCTGGCTGCACTCTGTGGTCCCCGGACCGCACGAGAACCAGTTGTCCTCGCCGTCCTGCTGATCTGCGGTGAGCGAGTTGTCGAGGTTGCGGATCGGGTTCGGGGGCAGCTGCACCTGCAATATGAAGTCGGTGAAGGCCTCCATGTCCCCCTGAGCGATCACACCGTCGTGACCGATCAGGCCCTCGAACGCCACGATGAAGTTCTTGAACGAGTGCACCTCGTCGCACGGCGCGTTGGTCGAGTTCGCCTGGGCGTAGCCCGGCTCGTTGCAGGGGTCGGTGCCGAAGAACCCGTCCACGCGGTCGCCACGCCAGTGCATGGCGCCGTTCGTGCTCATGCCGCGCAGGGTCTGCGTCGTCATCGGCCCCTTCATCGGGTGGAAGGGCACCGTGGGATCCGCGAGCTCCAGCAGCGGGTCGGGCTGGGGCTGGTTGTTGGTCCCGATGCCACCATCGGGGTCACCGAGGTTCCAGGCCAGCGAGTCGAAGTCCCCGAAGATGTGGCAGCTCGCGCACGACGCCTCGCCGTTGCCCGAGGTGTTCAGCGCGTCATAGAGGATGGGGCGACCGTCGACCACCGAGGGCGGCTCGGGGTTGTGGAGCGCGTGGATCGCGGTGGTGAAGCCGGTGCCGAGATCGATCACCTCGACCGAGTTGTTGAAGCGCGTCGACACGTAGAGGCGGTTGTTCGGCTCGTCGAGAGCGATGCCGCTCGGTCCGCCGCCGATCGTGTCGAGGTAGTCGGCACTCTCGGCCGTCGGGTCGAAGTTCGCCTCGAAGGCCGGATCCTCGAGCTCGGACTTCGTGAAGACACCGATCTTCGACGAGCCGAACGCCGCGACGTAGATCGTGTTGCCGTCGTTCGACACCACCGGCTGCAGCGGCGTCGCCAGGCTATGCGGCTTCTGCGCCTCGATGGCCGCGTGGTTGGCGCCCACGTCGGTGTGGAGCTGGCTGTAGTCGATGTGCTGGTTGAGGTGCTGCACGTCCTTGGAGGGCCCGGCCGGGTCGAGCACGGTGACGCGCGAGAGCGAGAGCCGCCCTTGCACCGTGCTCTCGCCGTGGACGCCCGGCCCCTCGAACTCGACCTCGTTGCCGGCGTCGGTGTTGGTCACGTAGACCTTCCCGTTCGAGGGGTTCACGACCATGTTGAAGAGGATCGTGCCGACCGAGCTGAAGACGGTGCCCTTCGTGAGTGTGTTCGCGTTCACGGCGAAGACGTCGTTGTCAGGGAGGTCGAAGTTGACGTTGCCGCTGCGGTTGTTGCCCTGCGAGTCGAGCCACTGGCCGCCGATCTTCTTGACGATGAGGCCGACGAAGGGCGCCGGGTCGCCCGCCGCGTTGTCGGGCGGGCCCGGAATGCCACTCGGGCCGAAGTTGTCGGGAACGGCCGTCTCGTTCAGCGCCGTCGTCTGGTTCCCCGAGTGAAAGGCCGCCACGTAAACGGTCGTGCCGTCGGTGGCCAGAGCGCGAGGCGTGTCGGAGAAGAAGGTCAGCACGTCGACCGGCGTGCCGCCGATCGTGTTGCCGAGGCTCGTCGCGTCGAAGACCCAGACGTCGGCGCGGTCGACGCCCGGGGTCGTGAGGCGCGGGTCGGCCGGGTTCGAGCCGCCGAAGACCCCCGAAATCGACGGATGGGTGCGGTGCTGACCGCGATGCGCCGTGGTAATGAAAGCGCGATCGCCCCCCGCTCCTGCGAAGACGATGTCCCGCGGCTCGTCGCCGACGAGCAGGGTGCGCGTCACCTGGGGCGCGCCGGAGAGATCGACGATCGAGACGCTGTCCGAGAGGTGATTCACCACCCAGACCTCGGTATTCGTGCGCGCCGCCACGGCGACGGGCTCCATGCCCACGGGCACGGCGGCCGAGAAGGTGAGCCCCCCGCCACCGACGTCGAAGATCTCGAGCGTGTTGTCGGGCGTGTTCACTGCGAAGAGCTTCGTGCCGTCGGGCGACAGCGTGATCGGCCGGACGTGGCCACTCTCGAACTCGATGAACGTGGGCTGCGCCCACGCCGCACCGGCGGCGAGAACCGCAGCGCCGACGAGCGTACTCAGGAAGGAGAGAAGGAAGGGGCTCGACCCACGACGGGCGGGCATGGGACACCTCCTGTGGCGCGTGCGAAGCGCGCGGGCGGGGTTGCCTGAAGCTGGATGGGATCAGGGAGAGACGAGCGCGGTCGAGCATCGAAGTCGATCTCCCCCAGGGGCCGCGACCCTGGGAGACATCTCACGCGCGATCGCGCACCCGATTGTATCCGAGAGGACCCGTACGGTGTGGAGAGAATCGTCTCCGGTGGCCGGAGCACCCCCCGACCCGATCGGAACGGCTGCCCGCTGCTGCTCGCGGCCCGACCGGGGGGCGCTCGGCCGTGGCCTCGGGGCGCCATCGCCCCCACACTCGGGCGCCGGCGGCGCCTCTGACCGCGGAGGCACCCGAGCATGTACGAAGTCGCCGTCCCCGCGATCCTTCTCGCGATCATGATCAGCATGGGCATGGAGCTCTCGCTCGCCGACTTTCGCCGCGTCGTCGAGATGCCTCGCGCGACCCTGATCGGGCTCGCGGGGCAGATGCTGCTGCTGCCGGTGGCCGGCCTGGCGTTCGCGCACTGGCCGGGCTTCACGCCGACCATCGCGATGGGCATCGTGATCGTCGCGGCCTGCCCCGGCGGCGCGACCTCGAACCTGTTCAGCTATCTGGCGCGCGCCAACGTCGCGCTCTCGGTCACGCTGACCTCGCTCTCGAGCACGCTCTGCTTCGTCACGATCCCGTTCTGGATCGGGCTCGGCCTCGACCTCTTCCTGAACGAAGCCGGTGGCGAGACCGCACCGATCGACCTGCCCGTGGGCCGCATGGTCGTGCAGCTCTTCGTGCTCACACTGCTGCCCGTGGCGATCGGGATGGGCATCCGCGCGCGCTGGCCGGAGTTCAGCGCGCGCATCCGTACACGGCTGCGCCGGGCGATGACCGCGCTCATGGCCGGGGCCCTCGTCATCATCGTGGGCAGCGAGTGGGAGTCGGTCGTGCGAGATCTGCGCGACGCCTCGGCCGCGGCGCTGATGCTGGTGACCGGCATGCTGCTCGTGTCGTACGCCGGAGCACGCGCGAGCCAGCTCGACGATCGCGATGCGTTCACGATCTCGATCGAGGTCGGACTGCAGAACGGGGCGCTCGCCACGACCGTGGTCGTGGCCCTGCTCGAGCGCCCGGAGCTCGTGGTGTTTCCAGGCGCCTACGCCGTGCTGTCCTTCATCCCGGTCGTCGCGTGGACCTTCTTCATGCGCCGGCGGGTCGTGCCCGATGCGATGACGGCAGACCCGGAGGCGTAGCTCAGCGTCCTGGGTTCCTGCAAAAGTCCGAGACGCTGCGCGCCGTTTCGCGGCTGATCTCCGGGCAGAGCATCGGCATGATCTCCGCGCCGTGCATCGTGCCCATCACCTGACGGCAGCGCGCCTCCACACCTTCGCGCAGCAGCAGCCGGTAGAAGTTCACGCCCTCGTCGCGAAGCGGATCGCACTCGTTCACGCTGATCATGGTCGGCGGCAGGCCGCGCACGTCCTCGCCCGTCGCGAGGCCCGGCCACGCGAGGGGGTTGCGCTTCTCGAGCTCCTCGATGCCGTAGGCCATGGCGCCGTTGTTGTTGTGGAGGTCGAGCATGATCCCGTTGTTCTCGATCGAAGACGGGTTCTGCTCGAGCGGCCACTCCCCGGCGATATAGGGACACAGCGCGTAGAGCCCGCTGATGAGGCCGGTCTTTCCCTCCCGGAGCAGGCGCATGCCGGTTGCGAGGGTGAGATTGCCGCCGCCGCTCTCGCCGGCGACGATGATGTGCTTCGGGTCGACGCCGAGGTCGGCCGCGTTCTCGACGAGCCACTCGACACCACTGACGCAGTCGTTCAGACCCGCCGGATAGGGCGCGACCTCGGGCGCCGAGCTCGGCTGCGCGGCATTGCGAAAGTCGACCATCGCGACGTGCACGCCACCCGCGGCGATCAGCCTGCCCCAGGCGCGGTAGTTGCCCATGAAGCAGCTCATCACCTGCATCCCACCACCATGGATGTAGTACACGCAGGGCAGCGGCTCCGCCGACTCGTGCCGGATGAACTGGACCTTGATCGTGTTGCCGTCGGGCTTCGAGACGAACTCGAGCGGCTCGGTCGTGAGCCCGTCCGAGGGTGCGACCTCTTCCGTGTCGCACACCTCCATGAAGCCAACCATGCCTTCCATGGCCTGCAGCGCCTCGGGCGTGTTCATGCGCTCGAGTAGCTCTTCGCGGCTCGCGACGTCTTCGGCGGGGGGCATGTTCAAGAGGCCCAGCACGGCGCGAATGCGGGGATCGAGCCTCGGGTCTTCTGCGGGGTTCTTCGCGGTCACGTTCGCGTCTCCATTCACGATTCGGGGTCCGGCCGAGACGCTACCAGTATATGATGCGCCCGTCCGCAGCGGCCCCGGAGGCGAGCCCATGAGCGAAGCGTTCTCGATCGGCCAGCCGGCCACCGAGCCGATCGAGCAGATGCACGGCTTCGACTTCACGGGCAGCGCGGGCGAGTTCTTCCGCATCTGGATCGTCAACATCAGCCTGACGGTGCTGACCCTCGGCATCTACTCCGCCTGGGCCAAGGTGCGAACCTCACGCTACTTCGCGGCGAACACGCACCTGGCCGGCGCGTCGTTCGACTACCTGGCGGATCCGATCGCGATCCTCAAAGGGCGCGCGATCGTCGTCGGCCTGCTGCTCGCCTACTCCATGGCCAGCGCACTCTCGCCTCTCATCCAGGCGCCGCTCGGCATCGCGCTCGCGCTCGGGCTTCCCTGGGCGATCAGCCGCTCGCTCGCCTTCCGGGCGTACAACACCGCCTGGCGGAACATCCGCTTCGCCTTCGGCGGGACCTACGGCGAAGCCTTCATCTGCTACCTCGTATTGCCCTTCGTCGGGCTGATCCCTCTCGGTCTCGGCTACCCCTATGCCGTCTTCGCGCAGCGCCGCTTCATGGTCGACAACGCCGCGTTCGGCACGACTCGCCTCCGCTACGGATCGACTCCCGGCCGCTTCTACGCGATGTTCGCCACGCTCGGGGTGCTGGGCGTCGCCGGCCTACTGGCGATTCTCGTCCTGTCCCGCATGGTCGAGCCCCTCCTGACCGACCTGGTCGGGGAGTCGGGCACCGCAGCCGTGCTGGCCCTGCTGATGATCCCCCTCTACTTCTCGCTCTTCGCGTTCTACTCCGCGCAGATCGCGAACCTGACCTACGACGGTGCGTGGCTGAACGAGCACCGTGTCGTCTCCCGCGTCCCTGCCCCCGGCCTGGCGTGGATCTATCTCAGCAACGGCATCGCGATCCTCGCCAGCCTCGGCCTGCTGATCCCGTGGAGCCACGTACGCATCGCGCGCTATCGGCTCTCGCACATGGGCCTCTTCGCACGCGGCTCGCTCGACGACTTCGCCGCTGCCCAGGGCGGGGACGTCAGCAGCCTGGGCGAGCAGTTCGGCGAGGCGTTCGACTTCGACCTGGGGCTCTGAGCGTGACGCGGCTCGAAGGCGTACTGCACGACGGCGAGACCAGCCGAGCCCACCCCGCCCGCATGGAGATCCACCGCGACCGCACCGTCGTGCTCGACGTCGAGGGAGCCGAGGGCGTCGAGTCACGGCTGGTGCTCGAGGATCTGGACGTGCCCGCGCGCCTCGGTGACACCGTCCGTCGCATCCGATTGCCGGGGGGCGCGGTGTTCGAGACCCCGGACAACGACGGTGTCGACGAGCTCGTGCGCACCCATCGAGGCGAGCGCCCCAACCTGATCCATCAGCTGGAGAGCCGGCTGGTTGCTGTCGTGGTGGCGACGCTCGTCATGATCGTCGCCGGCTTCGCGTTCGTGACCTGGGGGATCCCGGCGCTCGCGAAGAAGGCCGCCTTCGCCGTCTCGCCCGAGACGAGCGCATACATCGGCCAGGGCACCCTCGAGCTGCTCGACGAGGTGATGGAGCCGAGTGAGTTGCTCGAAGAGGATCAGGCCCGGCTCCGCGAGCGATTCGACGAGATCGTCGCGACTGCGCCCGAGGGCCACGACTTCGAGCTGGTGTTCAGGCGGGGTGAGGGCTTCGGCGCGAACGCCTTCGCGCTGCCCTCGGGCACGGTGGTCATGACCGACGAGCTCGTCGATCTCGCCGAGCACGAGGAGGAGATCGTCGCCGTGCTCGCACACGAGGTGGGCCACGTGGTGCATCGCCACGGGCTGCGCCACGTGATCCAGAGCTCGGCGCTCGCCGTCGTGATCGTGCTCGTCACCGGCGACCTCTCTTCGACGTCGGGGTTCGTCGCCGCGATTCCAACCCTGCTCGTCGAGACCAGCTTCTCGCGCGATTTCGAGCGCGAGGCCGACGAGCACGCGGCGAGATACCTGGTCGCGCACGGCATCCCGACACAGCACTTCGCCACGATGCTCGACCGGCTGGCGGAGCAGCACGGCGGCGGCGACGCCTTCGGCGGCTACCTCTCCTCGCACCCGACCAGCGACGAGCGCGTCCAGCGGGCGCAGCGAGGCTCGCCCGAGGAGCCCGACGTCGATCGATGATCGGTGATCGGTGATCGGTGGTGTGGTGGGGGGACGCAGCGAGCGAGCGTTCAGTCCGCCCGCTTCAACCGGAACACCCGGATGTTTCGATCGGTGCGCGCCTGGTAGACCTCGAGCTGGGGAATGGCCTCGCGCATGCGATCCCACACGCGCGCCTTCTCTTCGTCGTCGAGCGGCACGGCGTGGGCGGCGAAGCGCTCGCCCGGCACCTGCACCTCGACCTCCGGATTCGCCTCGAGGTTGTAGCGCCAGCCCGGGTGGCGCTGCTGCCCCATTGCGCTCGCGACGATCAGCAGGTCGTCACCGTCCTCGACGCAGGCGAGATGCACCGAGCGCTTCTCGCCGGAGCGGCGGCCGATCGACGTCAGCGTCAGCATGGCCATCGCCGGCGGCCCGAACGAGGTCAGCCGTCCGTGCGTCGCCCGAAACAGCCACGGGTCGACGCGCGACGCGACGTTGCGCACGAACCACGTCGCGGCCGGATTGGTCGACAGCCACACGACGAACGAGCTCATCTCACCCGGTCTCCGCGTACGCTCTTCCACCACGAGCTCTCCGCCGTCAGTCGATCCGCTGCATCCGTGCGCCTTCGTACTCGCGCAGCGCCGGAGCGACGACCGACTCGAGTCGCTGCAGGCGGCGATGGAGCAGGGGCACGAGCACCGCGTCGGCGTCGGCGCCCGACTCGGCGATGCGCTCCTCGAGATACGCATCGCCCTCGCGCGGCGTCGCCGGGCGCTCACCGAACGTCGCCTCGAGATCGTCGAGGTTCGCCGCGTCGATCGCGGGCCCGAGACGGTCCGCCCGCTCGAGCACCTGGGCCAGCCGCCAGGCCGAGTCGCGCTCGTAGCCGGCCTGGTCACCCGTCTCGCTGCGCTCGGTGGTCGACACCGCTTCGCCGTCCCCCGCCAGCATGCCGACCAGCGATTCGGCGGCGGGTCCCCATCGCGTGTCCCACGGCTCGAGCGTCGGCACGGCTTCGAGCTCGATCCCCATGCCGTCCGCGATCACCTCGAGCGGCGTCTTCGCGTAGACCAGGTACCAGACGAGGTACTGCGTGTAGTCGAGCCCGGGGATGTGCCGCGCCAGCATCGGCGCCACGATCGTCGGCGTGCACGTCGAGAACCGCACGGTGTGATAGTCGATGACGCGCCGATCGATCTTCTCGCCGACGCGCTCCTCGTAGCGCTCGATGGCAGGGCCGATGGGGCCGAGGGGCTCACTCAGATCGCGGCATCGCAGCGAGCCGAGATCGGCCGCAGGGTCCCCGACGTAGGCGAGCTCGAGGTCGATGAGGCCGGTGACGCGATCGCCCTCGAAGAGGAACTGCCCGGCGTCGGCACACAACAGGCTCTTCTTCGTGCGCCCCTTCGGCACGTTGCGGAGCAGCCAGGCGAGCAGGAACTCGACCTCGGGCTCCGGCCGAGACTTGTCGCGGCGGTAGTTGCGGATCCAGTCTTCGAGATCACCGAGCCCGAGCCCCTCCTCGCCCTCGGCGACGGTCAGCCCGAGCCCGTCGAAGCGATCGGCGGGGATGGCATGCAGGCGAGCGAGGATGTCGACGTAGTCGGCGAGCACGGCCGTGCGCTGGGCATCGGAGTCGGCGGTAGCGAGGTTCGCCTGCCCGGGCAGGCGATCCATGACGATGCCAGCAGGCTCTTTGCAGAAGGCATGGACGTGGGGCACCGGGATGCCCTCGCGCTCCATGGCTCGCATCACGTTCGCCTCGCGCTCGAGCTGCTCGAGGCCGTGGGCGATCTCGTCGCGCTTGCCCCGCCAGTAGAGCGAGAGCTGCTCGCCACCGCGCTCGAGCTCGATGAACCACGCAGGGCGCCAGCGGGGCTGCCTTCGAGCCGAGACGACCTTCCCCCCGAGCTCGCGCTCGAGCCAGGCGAAGGCCTGCTGCCACTCGGGCGAGAGCTCGGACAATCCCTCCGCCGATGCACTCGCCTCGGTCACGCGGCACCGCCGATGTCGTCGAGCTCCAGCCCGATCTTCTCGGTGATCGGGCCGAGCACCGCGCGGTCGAAGCCGTAGACCTCGGCCGCCGTC
>CAYYSY010000172.1:0-81839 GCA_964474355.1 uncultured Spirochaetaceae bacterium
CGGCTGGCTCGACCTCTATGCGAGCAGCTATCGCAAGCCGGCCGTGTTCCTGCTGAACCAGAGAGGGCACTTCGACGCGGCACGTGCGGTCTTCGTCGACGGCGGTCCCGAGAGCGTGGCCAAGAGCGTCTCGTTCTCGGACATCGACCGCGACCGCGATCTCGATTTCTTCGTCGGCAACTGGTACCACCCGGGCCCCACCCACGGCACGCCCTGGCTCGAGAACCGCAACCACCTCTACGAGAACGATCTGTATCAGAAGGGCGCCCCGCTGCTGCGCGCGCGGCGGCTCGAGGACGTTGCGGGCGTGACGCAGTCGGTGCTCTTCACCGACTTCGACGGTGACCACATCCAGGATCTGATCGTCGCCAACGACTTCCTCACCCAGGACTTCTACTACCGCGGCGACGGCAAGGGTGGCTTCGAGCCCCTCGAAGGCGGAAGCCAGGGCATCCCCGAGACGCCGGATCTGTCGATGGCGATCGACTCGGGCGACCTCGACAACGACCTCGTCCCCGACCTCTATGCGACCAATACCGGTGGCTCGTTCAATGCGAGCCCCTTCGTACAGCTGCCGACGAGCCAGTACTGCGTCGACGTGATCGACGCCGAGGCGAAGGCCGAGTGCCAGCGCAACGTCGACGCCTCGCGCATCCTGTTGCCGCGCAAGATCAGCTCGGCGACGTTCGCGAAGTGCAAGGCGCTCGCCGACCCGGTCGATGGCGACCGCTGTGCGGCGACCGCCGCGCGCATCACCGCGATCCGCGCGAAGCGCCCCGATCTCTGCGCGCGCATCCCCGACCGCATGGCGCACGTGCGCGCCGACTGCGAGGGCTACTTCGCGGGCCACCGCGAGCCCCGCGACTACGCGCACATGCCGATCAACCAGGCGAAGCAGCGGAACATCCTGCTGCACGGCAAGGGCGGCGGGCGCTTCGAGAGCGTGTCGAAGGCATGGAACGCGCACGACACGGCGTGGTCGTGGACGGGCAAGTTCGGCGACCTCGACAACGACGGCTGGCAGGACGTGTACGTCGTGAATGGGCGCTGGGGCTGGGGCAACTCGCTGGTGCCGAACGTCTTCCTCCGCAACGTCGGCGGTCGACGCTTCGAGCTCGCGCAGGACGAGTACGGACTCTCCGACTACCCCGTCGTCTCGGGCTACACCTACGTCGACCTCGACAACGACGGCGACCTCGACATCGTGACCAACGCCGTCGCCGCGCCCCATCGTGTGTACGTGAACGGCGCGGGCGCCGCAGGCCGCTCACTCACCGTCGAGCTACGCGATCACCGTGGCAATCGCATGGGCATCGGCAGCAAGGTCGTGGTGCGCGGCGCCGACGGCTCCACGCGCTTCCGCGAGGTGAAGGCCGGCGGCGGCTTCATGTCGTTCGACGCGCCGGTGCTGCACTTCGGGCTGGGCTCGCTCGAAGAGGTCGCGTCGGTCGAGGTGATCTGGTCGACCGGTGAGCGCACGGTGATTGATGCGGCGCTCGCGACCGGTCAGCACCTGCTGATCGAGCGCCGGCTCGAGGCCGCACCCGAGCTGGCGGCGCAGGGCGGCCGCTGAAGCGGTTGGCCCTGGGGCTAGCTCACTTCCCAGGTGTCGCCCGAATGCAGCAGCGTCTCCAGGTCCCCCGGGCCCTGCTTCTTGACCGCATGGTCGACCTGGTCCTGCAGCGACTCTTCGTAGCGCGACTTCTCGATCGCACGGATGATGCCGACGGGCAGTGGGAAGTCGGGCCGGTGCAGCGAGGCCAGGGCATAGGCATAGGCGCGCGCGGTCTGGGTCTCGTCGTGCACGACGACGCCCTTCTCGATCGGGTCCTCGCCGTCCTCGACGTTCACGACCGACGGCACGCCATGCTCGAGCAAGACGCCCTTCTGTGCGCCGGGCGGGCCGAACACCAGCGGCTGCCCCTGCTCGAGTACGAGCGCCGAGTCGGGGCGGGTCTTGCGATCCTCGAGCTCTGACCACGTGCCGTCGTTGAAGACGGGGCAGTTCTGGAGGATCTCGATGAAGGCCGTGCCCTTGTGCTCGTGGGCGCGGCGCAGCACGTGCTGCATGTGAGGCGCGTCGACGTCGATCACGCGCGCGACGAACGTCGCGCCGCAGGCGATCGCGAAGGACACCGGATCGATGGGGTGGTCGATCGAGCCCTGGGGCGACGACTTCGACTTGAGCCCCTCGTGCGAGGTCGGCGAGTACTGCCCCTTCGTCAGGCCGTAGATCTGATTGTTGAAGAGCAGGATCTGCATGTTCAGGTTGCGGCGCACCGAGTGCATCAGGTGGTTGCCGCCGATCGAGAGTCCGTCGCCGTCGCCGGTCACGACCCAGACCGAGAGGTCGGGGCGGCTCGCCTTGATGCCCGTCGCGAAGGCCGGCGCCCGGCCGTGGATCGTGTGGAAGCCATAGGTGTTCATGTAGTACGGGAAGCGCGACGAGCAGCCGATGCCCGAGACGAACACCACGTTCTCGCGCGGCACGCCGAGGTCGGGCATCACGCGCTGTACGTTGGCGAGGATCGAGTAGTCGCCACAGCCGGGACACCAGCGGACGTCCTGATCCGAGACGAAGTCCTTGCGATTCAGCTTGACCGGTGCGGCAGCAGCCATGGTCATATGTCCTCTTTCGCCACCGCCTGGATGCGGTCGACGATCTCACTCACCTTGAAGGGCTGGCCGGCGAGCTTCGAGAACGACTGCACCGGCGCCAGATACTCGGCGCGCAGGATGCGGGCGAGCTGCCCGTCGTTCAGCTCGGGTGCGAGGATGCGCTCGTAGCGCCCGAGCACGTCGCCGAGGTTGCGCGGCAGCGGGTTCAGGTGGCGCAGGTGGATCTGAGCCACGTCGAGACCGTCGGTCCTGCACTGCTCGACCGCGGCGGTGATCGAGCCGTACGTACCGCCCCAGCCGACGACGAGCAGCGGCCCCTGCTCGGGCCCCGCCACCTCGACGGGCGGCAGCTCGTCGGCGATGCCGGCGATCTTGTCTCCGCGCAGCTTCATCATGAGGGCGTGGTTGTCGGGGCCGTAGACCACGTTGCCCGTGATGTTTTCCTTGGTGAGCCCGCCGATGCGGTGCTCGAGCCCGGGTGTGCCGGGGATCGCCCAGGGCCGCGCGCCCGTCACGGGGTCGCGCTCGTAGGGATGGAAGCGCTCTGCATCCTCGGCCTTGGCGAACTCGATCTCGGTGCGCTCGAGGCTCGACACGTCGGGGATGCGCCAGGGCTCGGCGCTGTTCGCGATGTAGCCGTCCGAGAGCACGCAGACCGGTGTCATGTACTTCACCGCGAGGCGGAAGGCCTCGAGCATCACCTCGAAGCAGTCTCCCGGGCGCGACGTCGCGAGCACCGGCATGGGCGAGATCGAGTGGCGGCCGTAGATCGCCGCGAGCAGGTCGCCCTGCTCGACCTTCGTCGGTGAGCCCGTCGACGGACCCGCCCGCTGGATATCGACCACGACGAGCGGCAGCTCGGTCATGACCGCGAGCGCGAGCGCCTCCTGCTTCAGGATGAACCCCGGGCCGCTCGACACGGTGACACCGAGATGCCCGGCGAAGGCCGCGCCGATGGCCGAGCTGACGGCGGCCATCTCGTCCTCGGCCTGGAACGTCTTGACGCCGAAGTTGCGGTGTCGCGCGACCTCGTGCAGCACGTCGCTCGCCGGCGTGATCGGGTAGGCGCCGAGCAGCAGCGGCCGGTTCATCTGCACCGATGCCGCCACGATGCCCCAGGCGAGCGCCGTGTTCCCGGTGATGTTGCGGTACGTGCCCGGCTCGATCTTCGCCGGGCCGACGTTGAACGACACGGGGAAGAGCTCGGTGTGCTCGCCGAAATCGCGCCCGGCGCGCAGCGCGCGCAGGTTCGCCTCGAGCACCGCACCCTTGAACTTGCTCGACAGAAAACGCTCGGTGGCCTCCATCGAGCGGCCGTAGAGCCAGCACATGAGGCCGAGTGCGAAGAAGTTCTTGCAGCGGTCGATGTCGCGTTGCCCGAGGTCGAGCCCGCTCGAGGCCGCGCGGTTCAGGGTGGTGAACGGAACCTCGATCACGCGAAAGCGGTCGCGCAGGGCCGCGAGCGGGTCTTCTTCGGTGTAGCCCGCACGCGCAATCGACTTCGCCGTGAACGCATCGGAGTTGACGATGACCATGCCACTCGAACGCACGTCCTCGACGTTCGCGCGAAGCGCCGCGGGGTTGAACGCGACGAGCAGATCGGGTTTGTCGGCGGGGGTGTGGATCTCGTCCGAGGAGAAGTGGATCTGGAAGCCGGAGACGCCGGCCATGGTGCCGGCGGGCGCGCGGATCTCGGCCGGGAAGTCGGGGAAGGTCGACAGATCGTTGCCCGCGAGCGCCGTCTCGTCGGTGAACTTCATGCCCGTGAGCTGCATGCCGTCGCCCGAGTCGCCGGCGAATCGGATCGCGATGCGATCGAGGTCCTGAACGCTCTTGGGCGAATCGGCGGACGAGCCGACGTCGGCCGAAGAATCGGCCTCGCTGGATGACATGGACGCTCTCCTGGACGGGTGCCGCTGGAGGTGTGGGGCGGATTGTATCCCTCTCGATGTGCCGCGAAAGCCCCGCAGATGCGGCCTCGCACGACCCGCTGACGCTCGAATCCCCCAATCACGACGCAGGCTTGCGCCGCGCCCTGCGAGCGGATGAAGCTCAAGAACGTGGCGGCGCCCGCCGATGATGTGGCCATGTTCTCTGCGACCACGCAGCCGCTGCCGCTCAGCGAGGCCTGCCTACAGAGCCTGTGCGCCTCCCTGAACGCGCCGATCGTCCGCATCGACGAGCTGCCGTCGGGCCCGGCTCGCGCGGCGGTGGTCGTCTATGCCGAGCAGTACGGCGATCTCGGGATGGCCATCGCCGTCCGCTCGCTCGAAGGCGGTCAGGTGGTTCTCATGCGGGCCCAGGAATCGCTCCCGCCCGACGCCGATCCGGCGCAGGCGCTCGAGACGGTGATGTCCTACGCCGAGGGTCTCGGATTCGTCTTCGACGAAGACATGCTCGCCGGCCACGCCACGCACGAGACGCGCCTGGCGGCGCTCGATCACTGGCTGAAGCTGAACGGCAGCGACGAGACCTTCGAGGCACCGGACGTCACGTCGCCGCCGGCCCCCGAGGGGGCAAGCATTTCTCCGGATCCGGAACGAATGCCGGAGATGGAAGATCTATTGTCTGCCGCCTCCGACGGGGGCGAGGAGGCGGTCGAGCTCGAGCTCGACGACCTGAGCCTGTCGGACATCGGTCCGGACGACCTCGAGACGGGGAGCGACGAGCTGCTGCTCGACGAGATCGCGCCCCTCGAGATCGGAGACGAGGGCGATCTGCACGACGAGCTGGAAGGCGACCTGGCGGAGGACGTGCAGGTCGTGACGTCAGGTGACGCCCGGCCGGAGCCGCAAGGGGCACGGGCAGGCGGCGAACACGCAACGGCCGAGATTACGGAACCGGTCGCGCTGGGCGAGGCCCCGATGTCGCAGGGCGAGTCGGCTGCGGCCGGGCAGGCCTTCGCCGCATCACCGCTCAGCAAGTTCCGCCGGCCGGCGGACGAAGCGGGCGACGAGGGTGACGAAGCCGGCGGCGGGGGCTCGGCCCTGGGGCGAGTCAAGATCGTGCGAATGAAAAAGGCGAAGGACGGCCGGGCGTCGTCCCGAGCCCGGATCCTCGCGAGCTACTGAGCCGACCGGTCCGCCGCGATGCGGATATGGACCGTCCGGGCTCATGGGGGGTGCAAGACATGTCGACGAAGGACACGAGTGTCGCTCGGAGTCGCCGCACGGGACGTCGCGCCAGCGGCGTGATGCTGTGCGCGCTGATGACGCTCGGCGTGGGCTGTGCCACGACGACCACGACGTCGCTGTCCGACAAAGAGCTGAACGAGCGGACCCAGGCGATCGCCGTGCGCGACGTCGGCATCGATCACCTCGCCTCGGGCCGCACGGCCATGTCGATCCGCAAGCTCCAGCAGGCGCTCGCGATGAACCCCGAGGATCCCGAGACGATGCTCTGGCTGGGCGAGGCCTATCGCCGCAAGGGCATGCTCGACCGCGCCGAGGAGTCGCTGCTCCAGGCGATCGAGCTCAGCTCGAAGGACCGATCCGGCCGCACGCACCAGGAAACGATCCTCAACCTGTCTGCGCTCTACATCCAGATGAAGCGCTATGACGACGCGATCGCGCAGAGCGAGATCCTGATCCAGGATCCGACGTTCGGCTCGCCGTGGCGCGCGCTCACCAACCGCGGCTGGGCGCAGTTCCAGCTCGGCGACTACGACGACGCTCAACAGAGCTACGACGAGGCGCTCGACTTCTTCCCGACCTACTGGCCCGCGCGGCTCAATCTGGGGATCCTCGAGCAGAAGCGCCGCAATTACGTCGAGTCGATCCGCCAGTACGAGATGGCGCTCGAGACGAATCGCCTGGGTGCCGACGCGATCGCCGAGGTGAACTACCGGCTCGCCGAGGTGTACGTGGCGCTCGGGCGCCGGCAGCGCGCGATCGAGCACTTCAGCGTGGCCGTCGAGCAGTCGCCGTACGGCGAATGGGGCGCCCAGTCGAAGTCGTATCTCGAGCTGCTTCGCTGAACGTCGCTCCCCGGCCGATCTCCCTCGAAGCCCCTGCTACCCTGCTCGCTTAGGGGGAGGGGTGGTCCATGTCGAAGCGGTCTTCGGCCGATTCCGGCGATGCGGAGCTCGCTGCCTCGGACCCTCTCGACGAGGACGAGTCGGGGGCGCTCCCGGCCGAGTCCATCGGCCGCTACCTGACTCAGCAGCGCCGCCTCCGCGGCATCTCCGTCGCTCAGCTCGCCGAGATGACGCGCATCCCGGTGCGCTCGCTCGAGCGGCTCGAGGCGGGGCACTTCGATCACGACATCGACGGGTTCGTGCGTGGCTTCGTGCGCACGGTCTCGCTGGCGCTCGGCCTCGATCCCGAGGATGCGCTCGCGCGCATGCTGTCCGAGCCGGGGGGCGAGCCCGATGCCGGCCGGCCGCTCGGCCTGCTGTTCGCCCGTAGCCTCGTGGGTCTCTTCGCGGTCGCGCTCCTGGCGCTCGCCTTCGGTGTGGTGCGGAGCGTGATCCAGGGGGACGGCACGTCACCGCCCGGTGTCTCGGCTTCTCCCGTGGTCTGGCGCAGCGACCCGGTGCGGGCGCTGGCCGAGGCGAACGCGGCGCAAGGCGGGGGACCCGCCGCGGATTCGCCTGCTGCGCGCCAGACCGGACCCGCCGCGGCGTCGCCTGCCGCCGCCGCCCCGCCCGTGGAATGACGCGCCTCGAGGGAGAGGCGCTCGTCCTGCGCGTGGTCGAGCACGGCGAGTCGGACCTCATCATCCGCATGCTGCACCCCGAGAAGGGCCGGCTCACGGCCATCGCCAAGGGTGCGCGGCGAAGTGTGCGCCGATTCCCCGGCACGCTCGATGTCTTCAACCTGCTCCATGTGGTGGTTACGCGGCGCCGGCGCACCGGGATGGGCTTCCTCGAGCAGGCGCGGCTCCTCTCGCCCCATCTCGAGCTGCGCCGCGACGCTCGCCGCTACGCCCTCGCGAGCTACCTGCTCGAGCTCCTCGATCGCATGGCGCCCGAGGACGCGCACGGCGGCGACGCCCGGCGGATCTTCGCCTTCGCTCGTGGCGCGCTGGATGCGATTGCCCGGTCGGACGTCGATCTGCGGATCTGGCTGCTGCTCGAGCTGCGCGCCCTCGACGCCCTGGGCCTTCGCCCCGAGCTCGGCCGTTGCGTGCGTTGCGGCAAGCCGACGCCGACCGGCGGCGGCAGGGTCACCTTCCACGTGGCCGATGGCGGGCTCGTCTGCAGCAGCTGCCGCGGCGAGCGCGAAGGGCCGGTGATCCCGGTGCACCTCGGCACGCTGAGGGTGCTGCAGCAGGGGCTCGACTACGACCTCGATCGGCTCGGCCGCCTCGCGTTCAGCGGGCAGGCCCTCGACGAAGCGCAGCAGCTGCTGTTCCGCTTCCAGCGATTCCATGTGGGCATGGAGCTTCGCAGCGAGCGCTTCCTCGCCGATCTGCTCGGCGGCCCGCAGACCGGGCCGCCCCCCGGGCGCGGTTGAAACCCGGTCCGCGGCAGGGGATACTCCGCCGCCTCTCGACGGGGAGCCCTCTTCCCCCAGTCCAATGCCAGGCCCCGCTCCACGGTGCGCCGGCGAGGCGACTCCTCCGATGTCCGAAGCAGAATCGACCCCCCCCGTCGTCCCCGGCGACGACGCCCGTCATCCGCTCGCGATGGAGACGCTGGTGGCCCTGTGTGCCAGCCGCGGCTTCGTGTTTCCGTCGAGCGAGATCTACGGCGGCATCGCTGGCTTCTGGGACTACGGCCCGCTCGGTGTCGAGCTCAAGAACAACCTGAAGGCCGTGTGGTGGCAGCGGATGGTGCGCGAGCGCGACGACGTCGTCGGCATCGACAGTGCGATCATCTGCCACCCGCGCACCTGGGAGGCCTCGGGCCACGTCGACAACTTCAGCGACCCGATGGTCGACTGCCGGCGCTGCAAGAAGCGCTTCCGCGCCGACCAGCTCGACGACGCGGGGCCCTGCCTCGACGAGACCGGCAAGAAGGGCGAGCACGACTACACCGAGGCCCGCGACTTCAACCTGATGCTCTCGACGTCGATCGGCGCCTCGGTCGACACCACGAGCGAGGCGTATCTGCGCCCCGAGACGTGCCAGCCGATCTTCAACGACTTCAAGCGCGTGCGCGAGGCAGCGCGCCAGAAGCTCCCCTTCGGCATCGCGCAGATCGGCAAGGCGTTCCGCAACGAGATCACGCCGCGCAACTTCACGTTCCGCTCCCGCGAGTTCGAGCAGGCCGAGATGGAGTTCTTCTGCCATCCCTCCGAGCACACCGAGTGGTTCGAGCACTGGCGGGAGCAACGCCATCGCTTCCACCTCGATCTCGGCTTCGATCCGAATCACGTGCGCCTCCGGCCCCACGCCGCGGACGAGCTCGCCCACTACGCCAAGGCGGCCGAGGACGTCGAGTTCCTCTTCCCCTTCGGCTGGCAGGAGATCGAGGGCGTCCACGATCGCGGCCAGTGGGATCTCTCGCGGCACAGCGAGTACAGTGGCAAGGAGCAGAGCGTGACCGACGAGGAGACGAAGGAGCGCTTCGTCCCCCACGTGATCGAGACGTCGGTGGGCGTCGACCGCACCGCCCTGGCGCTGCTCGTGAACGCCTACGACGAGGAGGAGCTCGAGGGCGGCGAAAGCCGCACGGTGATGCGCTTCCACCCGGCCATCGCGCCGATCAAGGTGGCGGTGCTGCCGCTCTCGAAGAAGCTCGCCGAGTCGGCGCATGCGCTGAAGAAGGACCTGCAGCGCCACTTCAACACGGCCTACGACCACGCTGGCAATATCGGCCGCCGCTATCGCCGCCAGGACGAGGTCGGCACGCCCTTCTGCGTGACCATCGACTTCGAGACCGCCGACGACGGCAAGGTGACGGTGCGCCACCGCGACTCGATGGATCAGGATCGCGTGCCGCTCGAAGGCGTCGTCGCGTTCCTGCGCGATCGTCTGGAGACTGCCCTTTGACCGCCCGCAAGAAGGCTGCGAAGAAGCGCGCCGCGGCGAAGAAGGCGGCGGCGAAGCGGAAGTCTGCGGGCAAGAAGGCGCGCGCGAAGAAGGGCGCCGCCCGCAACGCTGCGAAGAAGGCCGCAAAGAAGGCCGCAAAGAAGGCCACGAAGAAGGCCACGAAGAAGGCCGCAAAGAAGGCCACCAGGAAGGCCACGAAGAAGGCCGCGAAGAAGGCCACCAGGAAGGCCGGCGCGAAGAAGGCCGCAAAGAAGGCCCCCGGGAAGTCGGCGGGCAAGCAGGCCGCGGCGAAGCCCGCAGCCGGCGACGCGTCACCGGCGCCGGCCGCGGAGGTCATGCCCAGCGATCGCCGGGTCTACTCCTTCGGCAGCGGCCGCGTGGACGGCCGCGCCGACATGAAGGACGTCCTCGGTGGCAAGGGCGCGAACCTCGCCGAGATGACGAGCCTGGGTGTCCCCGTGCCCCCCGGCTTCACCATCGCCACGACGGTCTGCGGCATGTACGCCGATCGCGGCGGCAAGCTGCCGAGCGAGGTGAAGGCCGACGTGCTCACCGCGCTCGCCGCCGTCGAGCAGCAGATGGGCATGCGCTTCGGCGACTCCGAGCTGCCGCTGCTCGTGTCCGTGCGCTCCGGCGCGCGGGTCTCGATGCCCGGCATGATGGACACCGTCCTCAACCTGGGCCTGAACGGCTCGACCGTCGAAGGGCTCGCGAAGCTGGCCGGCGACCGGTTCGCGTTCGACAGCTATCGGCGCTTCATCCAGATGTACGGCGACGTCGTGCTCGGCGTGCCCTACGACCGCTTCGAGCACCAGCTCGAGAACATGAAGTTCGCCAAGGGCGTCGAGCTCGACACGGAGCTCGATTCGCACGACATGCGCCGCCTGGTGCGCGAGTTCCTCGAGATCGTCGAGGAGCACACGCAGGCGCATTTCCCCGAGGACCCCGAAGCGCAGCTCTGGGGTGCGATCGGCGCGGTGTTCGAGAGCTGGGGCAACGATCGCGCGGCTGCCTACCGGCGCCTTCACGGGATCGAGGAGGACTGGGGCACAGCGGTCAACGTCCAGAGCATGGTGTTCGGCAACATGGGCGACGACTGCGCCACAGGCGTGGCGTTCACGCGCAATCCGTCGAACGGCGACAGGAACTTCTACGGCGAGTACCTGAAGAACGCCCAGGGCGAGGACGTCGTCGCCGGCGTCCGCACCCCCCAGCCGATCAACGAGGCGAGCCGCACCCCCGACACGATGGACCTGCCGACCCTCGAGGCCGAGATGCCGAGGTCCTTCAAGGAGCTCGTGCAGATCTACAGGCTCCTCGAGAAGCACTACCGCGACATGCAGGACATCGAGTTCACGATCCAGCAGGGCAAGCTCTGGCTGTTGCAGACGCGGACGGGCAAGCGCACCGCTCAGGCCGCGGTGCAGATCGCGGTGGACATGGCCAAGGAGCGGCTCATCTCGCGCGAAGAGGCGCTCGTGCGCGTCGACGCGAACGCCCTCGATCAGCTGCTGCATCCGACCCTCGACACCGAGGCCCCGCGCACGGTCGTGGCGAGGGGGCTGCCCGCCTCGCCGGGCGCCGCGGTGGGCCGCGTCGTCTTCACGGCCGAGAAGGCGGAGGCGTGGTCGAAGGCCGGTGAGAAGGTCGTGCTCGTGCGGATCGAGACCTCGCCCGAGGACATCGTCGGCATGCACGCCTCCGAGGGCATCCTCACGGCCAAGGGCGGCATGACGAGCCACGCCGCCGTCGTCGCCCGGGGCATGGGCAAGTGCTGCGTGACGGGCTGTGGCGCGCTGATCGTCGACTATACGAACGACCACATGCGGATCGGCGAGCACGCGATCGAGGAGGGCGACGTGCTCACGATCGACGGCTCGACCGGCGACGTGATGCTGGGATCGGTCCCGACCGTGCTGCCCGAGCTCGGTGGAGCCTTCGAGGAGCTGATGCGGTGGGCCGACAAGCGCCGCGGGCTCTCCGTTCGGACGAACGCCGACACGCCCGAGGACGCCGAGATCGCGCGCCGCTTCGGCGCCCAGGGCATCGGTCTGTGCCGCACCGAGCACATGTTCTTCGAGCCGAACCGGATCCTCGCGGTGCGCGAGATGATCCTTGCGCCCGACCGACCGACCCGCGAGCTGGTGCTCGCGAAGCTGCTGCCGATGCAGCGGGAGGACTTCGTGGGGCTCTTCCGCGTGATGGATGGGCTGCCGGTCACCGTGCGGCTGCTCGATCCGCCCCTGCACGAGTTCCTGCCGAAGGACGACGCGGACATCCGCGCCGTGGCCGAGGCGCTCGGCAGCGAAGTCGGGGAGATCCGCAACAAGCTCGAGAGCCTGCACGAGTTCAACCCGATGCTCGGGCACCGGGGCTGCCGGGTCGGTGTCACCTATCCGGAAATCTACGCCATGCAGGCCCGCGCCATCACCGAGGCGGCCTGTGAGGTGGCAGCCGAGGGCATCAAGGTGAAGCCCGAGATCATGATCCCGCTGGTCGCGCATCCCCGCGAGCTGCAGATGCTGCGCGCCGAGGTCGAGCAGGTGATCGCCGACGTGCGACGCGAACGAAACAACACGCGGGTGCGGCCGCTCATCGGCACGATGATCGAGGTGCCCCGGGCGGCGCTCACCGCCGACGTGATCGCCGAGTACGCCGACTTCTTCTCGTTTGGCACCAACGACCTGACGCAGATGGGCTACGCGCTGAGCCGCGATGACGTGGGATCGTTCCTGCCGAGCTACGTCGAGCAGGGCGTGATCCGCGACGACCCCTTCGTCTCGATCGACGTCGACGGCATCGGTCAGCTCGTGCGGATGGGCGTGGAGCGGGGCCGCACGACGCGGCCCGACTTGAAGCTCGGCGTCTGCGGCGAGCACGGAGGCGATCCGAAGAGCGTCAAGTTCTTCGCCGCGGTCGGGCTGGACTACGTGTCGTGCTCGCCCTACCGCGTGCCGCTGGCGCGGCTCGCCGCCGCCCAGGCGGCCGTCGAGGTCGCGAAGGCCGGCGGGTGAGTGCACGCCGACCTCGCACCCGGGCGCTCGCCGCTCTCCTGGTCTCGGGCCTGATCCTGGCACTCGGGCCGGGCTGCGTGCGGCCCTTTCCCGGTGAGTGGGGCGAGGACGCGGAGGTGATCGGCCTCGAGCGCCGTCAGGCCCAGGGCTTCTGGATGACGAGCGAGGCCGACGAGGTCGAGCAGGCGCGCTTCGACATGCTGATCCCGCTCTCGAGGGTCTTCTACGAGCGCACGACGAATCGTCGGGTGAACAGCAAGGCGACCTTCGACGACCCTGCGTTGCGCGAGTACTTCCGAGACCCGGCGGCGTTCGCGGACTACTACGCCAACCTGGTGGAGGCCCTCGATCGCGCCTACTTCGAGTCGCACAAGCCGATCTCGGTGAGGCTCGAGCGGATCGAGCGGATCGCCCCGAAGCGCGTGCTCATCGAGGTCAGGTTCCGCGGGCGCAACCGGAAGCCGCTTCGCTTCTGGAGCACTCACGTGACCCGGACCGACGAGTGGGAGTTCTCGTCGGGACGGTGGTGGATCATCCCCGGCAAGGTGTGAACGGGGGTTTCACCCGATGCCGAGCGATGGGATTTCCCTTCGAAAAGGCTGTGGAAGCTCCGAAAATGCGAATTTCGGGCAATGTGACATCCCAATATGAGAACTAATTTCCACACACCCTTCTGGGTTGGAACGGTCGTTCCACTCTCGTGACGGTCGCGAAAACCTTCTCGATTCAACGCCCTCGGTCGATTGCTGCCGCGAGGCCGTTCCTGGCACGTGAATTGCTCTTTGAAGCGCGTGTGCGACGGAACGGAACACGTTCCGACTTTTGATGAGCCCAACGCAGCGCGAGGAACGGGGAGGGAGAGCGGTTCGGATTCGGCGGGTCGGGTCGGCCACAGGGAGGCCGACGAGACACCAGGGAGCCCGCCGGTTCACAGACAGACGACCCGTCATCGGAGGGGTGAGGGAGGTCAGGCCAAGCCGGCCGACTCACCCAGGGTCGCTTCAACGAATCCGCTCGATCTGCTCGACCTTCTGGAGCTTCGCCGGCAACGGCCGGACTCGAGATGCTCCTCGCGCTTGCGCGACCGAGGAAGGCGAGACTGTGCGATCAACTGAGAAGCTGTGGCCCTCCGATAGAGAGCTGGTGGATGAGATCCTCGGCGGTAGCCGGGAGCACTTCAATCTGCTCTACGACGCGTACTTCAACCGTGTCTTTCGATTTGCGCTGAAGCGACTGCGCGACCCCGGCGAGGCGGAGGACGTGGCGCAGGAGGTCTTCATGACCCTCCTCTCCGCGCTCCCCTCCTACCAGGGCCAGTCCTCGCTGCTGGTGTGGATCTTCGGGATCACCCGCAACAAGGTGAACCGGCGCTTTCGCAAGCCGCGCCCCTACCTCGAGCCGCTCGAGTCGGGCAGCGCCCTCGACGTCGAGTCGCACATCGCGCCCACCGACGAGCACGTCGACATGCGGCGCATCCTCGATCGCTGCGAGGACGTGATCGAGAACGACCTGACCGCTCTGCAGCGCCGCATCTTCCAGATGAAGCACCTGCGGCAGCAGCCGATCCGCTCGATCGCCGAGGCCCTCGGCAAGAGCGAGGACGCGATCAAGGCGAATCTCTATCGGATGCGCCGCGCGATCGCCGACGCGACGCCGGGTCTCGAAGCCGTTCTCCGCGGCTGAGCCTCGCGAGAGCCGACGGGCACGCTCCCGGTCGACCTCCTCCCGAACGCCCGTGGGCTTTGACCCACGGGCGTTCGCCTTTTTTGGGTCCCACCCCGAAAAAGGCCCCGGTCGAGCCTGAGTTCTGACACAAGTGACGAACTGCAACCACAACGGGTTTGACGAACGTTTGATTGGCTGGAGCTTGCGGCCTGCTCGGTTCGTCACCCGGGAGGGGACCTGAGGGAGGGGTCTTGTTGGGCCGTGCGCTCGTTGGTGCTGGACACGCTGAAGCTGAGTCTGGTCGAAGGTCACCCAAGCGAACGAAGACGCCGGCGGCAGAGGCCGCGGGCGCCCTCGCGGAGCTGACCGACGACGACCTCGTCACCGCGATGCTCGGCGGTAGCGCCGAGCATTTCGACATGCTCTATGCGCGGTACTTTCCTCGCATCTACTCATTCGTCTACTCGCGCATCCGGTCCCACGCCGATTGCGAGGAGATCGTGCAGGAGACCTTCCTCGCGGTCTTCCGATCCATCGATCGATACCGCGGCAGCTCGTCGTTGCTGGCGTGGATCTACGGCATCGCGCGCAACCTGCTGAACAACCACGTGCGCAGCGCTCAACGTCGCCGCGAGCGGATCGAGCTCGTGGACGACGAGCGTCTCGGCCGCGCGCCTTCGCCTGCGGCGGCGAGTCCCGTCGCTGAGCTCGAGATGGACGAGTATCGACGCGGCGTGCTCGACGCCCTCGACGGCCTCTCGAGCTGGCAGACCGAGATCTTCGCCATGCGCCACTTCGAGGACATGTCGATTCCCGAGATCTCGCGGCGCACCCACCGATCGAGCGACTCGGTCCGATCGAGTCTGTTCCGTGTGAAGAAGATCTTTCTGGAGCAGGCGGCAATGGAATCTGGGGGTGCTCGCTCATGAGCAGGTCCACGAACTGGAGGAACTCGGGCGTGTCGCTTCGTCGCCCCACGCAGGGGTCGTCCGAGGCGGGGAGCTCGGGGAGCGGCGCCGACGACTCGCCTTCGGACTCGTCCGTGACCGATGTGCCCGACCTGCCCGGTCTCGATCCCGACGACATCGATCCCGACGAGCTGCGCGACTTCATGTCCGCCGACTGGGTCGACGTGAAGGCCGATCCCCTCTTCCGCGAGCGGCTGCGCCAGAAGCTCTGGAAGATGCTGCGGGCATCCCACGAAGGCAGCGAGGGCGAGGGCGAGGACGAGGGCTGAGTCGGCTCGCGGTCCGCGTCGGGCCTCGGCCGGCATTGGTCCTCGCACCGGGCCCGCATTAGCCTCCCGCCGGAATGCGCAATCCGATCCGTCCCAAGAACCTGAAGCCGCGCTTCTGGCCCGCCTACCTGGCCGGCGCGCTCGCCGTCGCGCTGTCGGCGCCGACACCCGGGAGCGTCCTCGCAGGACTCCCGCTCCTGGCCGCCGGCATCGCCGTGCGGAGCTGGGGCGCCGGGCATCTGGTGAAGAACGACTTGCTGATCTGCAGCGGGCCCTATGCCTACGTCCGGCATCCCTTCTATCTGGGAACGCTCTGCATCGGCTTGGGTTTCGCGGTGATGCTCGGTGGACGCAGCGCGCTGGTGTCCCTCGCGCTGCTGCTGCCCTGGTTCTTCGGCTTCTACTTCCCGCGCAAGGAGCGCATCGAGGCGAGCCGCCTCGGCGAGCTCTACGGCGAGGCGTTCGAGCGCTATCGCGAGGCGGTCCCCGCGCTCTGGCCGATGCGTCCCGCGTACGCGTCGGGCGATGCCGCGCCCTGGAGCTGGTCCCGCTATGACGCGAACAACGAGCTCGGCACGCTGCTCGCCTGTCTCGCGGGCTTCGCGCTCGTCGGGATCTGGGCGGTGGCCCGTGGCTGAGGGCGCTCGCGCGACGGCGGGCGGCTCCGCCGCCGCGACGGCCGCGGCAGCGCCGGGTGCGATCGAGCTCCACCGCGGCGGCCTCGCCCAGGCTGATCTCCGGGTCGTCGACGCACCGGGCGGGCGGCTCGTCGTGAAGGACTACTCCGACAGGCCCGCCTGGCTACGGCGCACGTGGGGGCGGTGGCTGTGCCGGCGAGAGCAGGCGGCCTATCGCGCCGTCGAGCAACGGCTCGGGTCGCCGGGCTGGCTGCCGCGCTTCGAGGGAGGCGCAGGACCGGATGCGTTCGCGATCGAGTACCGGCCGGGACGCCCGCTCTCGCGCTCGCTCGCGCGCGAGGTACCCGACGGGTTCCTCGACGAGCTCGACGGGGCGGTGCGCGCGCTCCACGGCGCCGGCGTCGTGCACCTCGACCTGAGTCATCGCAGCAACGTGCTGCTCGACGAGGCGGGTCACCCGGTGCTGCTCGACTTCGCCTCGGCGCTCTGCGCGCCACCCGGCGGGCTGCGCCACCGGCTGCTCGTGGCGGCCTTCGGCTGGGTCGATCGGCGCGCGGTACGGAAGTGGCGCAGGAAGCTGGCCGCTCCGAGCTGAGGCGCTGGCTCGAATCGATCTCGCAGGGGGCCCCGTGCGCGGCCCGACGTGGCGGCGAAGCGCGCCTGCTACGACTCGCCCTGGGCCGAGCCGGGGGCCGCGCCGGGGGCCGCGGCGGCCGGGTCCGGCAGTGCGATCGCCGGCGGCTCGACGGGAGCCAGCCGCGCGATGTAGTGGCGGTAGCACTCGAGGGTCAGTCGAGCGTCGTCGAGGGCGCGATGGGCGACGCCGCCTTCCGGAAGCATCCCGGCCGTCGTCGCGGCCTGGCGGAGCGACAGCCCGCCGAGCTTCTCGCCCGCCACCAGCGACCACGCTTGATAGAGCGTCGCGAGGTCGATCACGTGGTAGTCGAAGGGGTAGGGGATCTCGCACTTCTTGTAGGCGCGCTCGAGGAAGAGCACGTCCATGCGGACGTTCTGGCCGGCGGGTACCACGACCTTGTCCTTCGGCAGCATCTCCGCGACCTCGGTCAGCACCTGCCGGACGCCCGGCGCCACCGCCCAGAGCTCGGCGTCGTAGCCGAACATCTTCGCGGACTCCGGCGTGATGCGTTCCGGGCGCGCGGCCACCCGCCACTGCTTCTCGCCCAGCTCGACCAGGCGATCGTCGGTGACGATCACGCCGACCTCGGTGATGTCGTGGAGCTCTGGGTCGAGCCCCCCGAACTCGCAGTCGAGAAAGGCGAAGGCGAATTCGCGCGCCATGGGTTCTCCTGCCGGTGGCGACCGGCTGAGGGGGTCACGAGCGGGGTGTGGACCGGCCAGCTCGGCGCGCCCAGGCGGGGCGGCGGCAGCGGAGGCGACCGGATCGGAAGGGGTGGTGCTCCCTACGGGACTCGAACCCGTGTTTGAGCCTTGAGAGGGCCCCGTCCTAGGCCTCTAGACGAAGGGAGCACGTGCTCGCGGGGTCGCGAGCGGGCGCAAACTAGCCATTGGCCGGGGCAGCTGCAAGCCGGCTCCCTGTCCGCCCGAATTCGTGCCCGGCACCCGGCCAGGCGCCGGTTGCGCTCCCGCGCGAATCGGTGCGCGGGTACGCGAATCATGAGAGCCGCATCACGTTCGCGGGTGACGCAGAACGTCCCCTGGTTGCGTGGTCCCGGGCTCCGGCGGGGAGGATCAGCACACGAGCTGCCACCCCCGGAATGCGCAGCGTCCGGTCTACCGGACCAGAAGTTCTCAAGGATCGGGCCCCAAGCGGCCGATGAGGAACGTGATGGACGTCCTCTTGGCACGTCCGTTGCTCTCTCTGAGGGGCGAGAGCCGAGTGCTGTGAGCGGCCCGCGGCACGGCGCATGCGACGACACCGAGGCGGGGGAAGGGTTCATCCCGCCGGAGTCGCGTTCGCGAGCCGGGCCGTCGATCGACCGGACGCTTGACTGTGAGCCGGTCGTGTCGCGAGAAGACTAAGGAGGTGGCCGAATGATGATTCGATCCCGCCAGCAGAAGGGCATGACGTTGCTCGAGCTCATGATCGCAGTGGCGATCATCGGCATCCTCGCGAGCGTCGCGATTCCGTCGTTCAGGAACTACCAGTACAACGCCCGCACGGCAGAGGCGAAGGCGAACCTCGGTGCGCTGGCTCGCACGCAGCAGGCCTACTTCTCCGAGTTCAACGTGTACGTCGGCGTGTTCCCGGAGCCGATCACGACGCTCGCGATCCCGCCGTCGACCGTGAAGCGCGATTCTGCGTCGGTCGGCCCCGCGTTCTTGACCGTCGGATGGGCGCCCGAAGGCAACGTGTTCTACGACTACGACACGCACATCCCGGGCGACGGCGCGCCGGGTGCCTGCCCGTGCGCGGCCGGCCCCTGCTTCACCGCGTCGGCCTATGGCGACGTGGACGGCAATGGTACCCCGGCCGTGATCTCCTACGGGCAGCCCGATTCCATGGGGAACATGTGCAGCGGCGGGTTCGGCGGCGCGGCGCCCGCGCGGCCGAACGAGCCCGTCCACGACGTGATCGGGACCGGCCGCTTCTAGCCACGATTCCAACCGCCACCACAGCGACCGCAGTCGCGCCGGGGGGAGGACTGCGAAGACATGAAGGCGAAGTTCGTCGGCAGCCTGGCCCTGTTGGGGGCGCTGGCCTTCACCGGACTCGTCCATACCCGGATCGATCCCCGGACGCGGGTCGACCAGGGTGAAGCGTACGTCCCGAAGCCCGAGACGGCGAAGGTGGCCGCGGTCGGCTTCGACGCGGTGATGGCCGACTACTACTGGCTTCAGGCGATCCAGGTCGTAAGCGGCGGCACCATCGTCGACGAGGAGGTCGCACTCCACGTCGGCAAGCTGATCGACGTCGTGACGACCCTCGATCCCTGGGTCGATCATCCATACCGCTTCGCGGCGGTCTGGATGACCGAGGGTGAGGAGAACGTTCGCATGGCGATCGACCTGCTGCGCCGCGGCGTCGAGCACCATCCCGACGAGTGGCGCAACTGGTTCTATCTCGGCTTCGACCACTTCTACTACCTCGGTGAGAACGAGGAGGCGGCGGAAGCGCTGCAGACGGCCTCGAGCCTGCCCGGCTCGCCCGCGTACCTGCCGCGTCTCGTTGCGCGCCTGCGCTCGGCGACCGCCGACATCGACGTGTCGGCGGTCTTCCTGCGACAGCTGCTCGAGTCGACCGACGACGAGGAGCGTCGCGCGACGTATCAGGCCGCCCTCGACGAGATCGAGGTCGAGCAGAAGGCGCGATTCCTCGACCGCGCTCGCGAGGCCCACCGCAAGCTCGCGGGCTACGACGCCGTGCTGATCGAGGAGCTGACCGCCGAGCCGTACCGGGTCATCGAGAAGCTGCCGCGCCCGTTCCCCGACGCGCTGCCTGCGTCGGCGGCACCCGATGCGAAGTGGGTGATCGACGACGACGGGCGAACCGTCTCGACGTACTACGGCGCTCGCTACGAGGTGCACCACACGGCCAGTGGCGCCGGATTCGTGAAGCGCGGCACGCAGCAGACGCAGCCGGAGGAGAGCGAGGCCTCGCCGGAAGACGGTGCTCCGGATGCCCGCGAGAGAGACGAGGGGGGAGCGGAAGATGTCTGATGAGGCGAAGCCGGTCGTCTCGGTGAAGGACGTGGTCAAGGATTTCCGGCCGGGGCTCGGCCTGCGCACGAAGCGCGTGCTGCACGGTGTGTCTTTCGACGTGCACGAAGGCGAGATCTTCGGCTTCGTCGGCCCGAACGGTGCCGGCAAGACCACGACGCTGAAGGTCCTGATGGGGTTGATCCGCGCGACCTCGGGTCAGGCGTCGATCCTCGGCCACGACGTGTCGGAGAGCGCGTACCGGAACCACATCGGCTTCTTGCCCGAGAACCCCTACTTCTACACCTATCTCACGGCCCGCGAGATCCTCGGCTTCTACGCGACGCTCTGTGGTCTGCCCGCGAGCGAGCGCGCGGCCCGTGTCGAGCTGCTGCTCGAGCGGGTGGGGCTCGCGCATGCCGCCGATGCACGGCTGAAGACCTACTCGAAGGGCATGTTGCAGCGGGTCGGGATCGCGCAGGCGCTGGTCCACGACCCGGAGGTCGTCTTCCTCGACGAGCCGATGAGCGGTCTCGATCCGATCGGACGCAAGGAGATCCGCGACATCATCCTGCGGCTGCGCGACGAGGGGAAGACCGTGTTCATGAACACGCACATCCTCTCGGACGTCGAGATGATCTGCGATCGCGTCGCGATCATCGTGAATGGTGCGATCCGCTACGAGGGCCTCATCGAGAACTTCATCCCCGAGGACGGCATGCGGACGGACGTCATGCTGAAGAACATCACTGCAGAGACGGCCACCGCTCTCGAGGACGGGCTCGAGTGCGAGCTGAAGGGACTCGGCGAGCAGATCGAGGTGCGCGTGCACGACAAGCTCGTCGAGCCGCTGCTGCGAAAGGTGCTCGACTACGGCGGCGAGGTGGTCTCGGTGACGCCTGCCCGCATGACCCTCGAGCACATCTTCTTGAGCACCGTCAATGAGGCGCGTCACGACGACGTGCCCGCCAGCGAGACCGGCGACGCGGAGGCGAGCGAATGATCACGGCACGAATCTCGGCCATCGCCGGCAACACCGTGCGCGAGGCCGTGCGGAACAAGCTGCTCTACACGCTGCTCTTCTTCGCCGTAGCCGTGATCGGCTGCGCGGTGCTCGTGGCGAGCCTCTCCTACGTCGAGGGCAATCGCATCATCCAGGACGTCGGCCTCGCTGCGATCCGGCTCTTCAGCCTCGGCATCGCGGTCTTCGTCGGCATCGGCCTGATCCACAACGAGGTCGAGCGCCGCACGATCCAGACGATCCTCTCGAAGCCGGTGTCCCGGGCGGAGTTCCTGCTCGGCAAGTATCTGGGGCTCCTCGCCACGGTGTGGCTGCAGGTTGCGATCATGGGCGTCGCGTTCGTGATCGTGTCGCTCGCATCCGGTGCGCCGCTCGGAGCTGGCGTCGCATGGGCGCTGCTGCTCTTCTGCATGGAGCTCGCGGTGATCGTCGCGGTGGCCACGCTCTTCTCTTCGTTCACGACGCCGCTCCTCGCGTCGCTCTTCACCGTCGGCATCTGGGTGGTCGGGCACCTGACCCGCGACCTCCTCGCGCTCGGCAAGCAGGCCGATCAGGAGAGCGTGCAGTGGGTGACGGCCTTCCTCTATCGGGTGCTGCCCGATCTCGAGGCGTTCAACCTCACCATCGAGGCGGTGCACGGCCTGCCCATCGAGAGCGGAGAGGTCGTCTGGCCTATGCTCCTCGGCATCGGCTACTCGGCCGTCCTGCTCATCGTGGCCATCCAGGTCTTCCAGAAGCGCGACATGAAGTAGTGAAGGAGCAGCGAGGCGGCGCGGTGCAGGCCGCGCGCCCGCGAGGTGACGCTTGACGATCTCCATGCCGGCCTATCTGGTGTTCGTGGCGACGTGTTTCGGTCTGGTGATCGGCTCGTTCCTCAACGTCGTGATCTACCGGCTGCCGAACGGGCAGTCGGTGGTGCATCCGCCTTCCCACTGCCCGAGCTGCGGTGCGAGCGTTCGCGCCTTCGACAACGTACCCGTGCTCGCATGGCTCTGGCTGCGCGGCAAGTGTCGCGACTGCAACTCGGGCATCTCGGCACGCTATCCCGCGATCGAGGCCCTGACGGGCGCGACGTTCGGTCTCATTGCATGGCAGTTCGGCATGACGCCGCTCTCCATCCTCTACATGCTCTTCGCGGCCGCGTTGATCACGGCGTCGATGATCGACTTCGACCACCAGATCATTCCCGACGAGATCTCGCTCGGCGGCCTCGCCGTGGCGCTCGTCGCGGTGCCGTCGGCGACGGCATGGATGGGCCACATGTCGCTGGTCGACGCCGCGGCGTTCAGCGTCATCGGCGCCTTGATCGGCGGCGGCTCGCTCTGGATCGTCGCCTTCACCCACGCGCGCGTCTCGGTGGCGATGGGGCGCGAGTTCGCGCACTGGCCGGGCGAGGGCGAGGCGCTGCCGCGGCCGGGTGAGGCCGACTATTGGCTCTGGTTCCCCGGCCTCGGCCTCGGCGACGTGAAGCTGCTCGCGATGATCGGCGCCGTGCTCGGGCCGTGGGGCGTGCTCGACACCATCGTCGCGGCCTCCGCGGTGGGGCTCGTGATGGGCGTGGGATGGGCGCTCGTGAAGCACAGCTGGGAGAGCCCGTTCGGCTTCGGCCCGGCGCTCGGCTTCGGCGCTCTGCTCGCGCTGCTGATGCCAGAGCACCTGATCGTGCTGCTCGCCCGATCGCAAGGCGTCGCCTGACGCGCACGCGCAGCGTGCGAACGGCCACGCTGATCTCGATGTGATTCGGGGGGGCGTGGCGCGGGCCTGGACAGAGCGCTGCGCCCCGCCGCCTGGTTCCCCAGCATGGATTCGAACCATGATTCGCGGATTCAGAGTCCGCTGTCCTGCCGTTAGACGACCGGGGAACAGGCGTGGAACGCGGCGCCATGAGCGCCGGGACCCCGGCGCCTCGGGCGACGGGGCGGCAGACATTAACGGATCGGCCGAGCGCCCTCAAACCTGACGACCGCATCTGGCCACCGGGGCCTCGTTCAGCCCTCACCCGCATCGGCTGCCCGGGCCCCGATCAGCGCGATGGCGTCGCGGAGCCGGGTGAGCGTGCGCTCGCGTCCCAGCACCGCCAGGGTCTCGTAGATGCCCGGAGAGTTGGGCCCGCCCGTCACCGCTACGCGGACGGGCTGCGCGAGCTTGCCCATCTTCGTGTCGTGCGCCTCGACCACCGCGTCGAAGGCCGGCTCGAGGGCGGCCTCGGTCCACTCATCGAGGGCTTCGAGGCGCGGCACGAGATCCTGCAGCAGGGGCAGCGCGACGGGGCGGAGGTGCTTCTTTGCGGCCTTCTCGTCGAGCTCGATGTCGTCGCGGACGAGCCAGCGCGTCTGGCTCGCCATCTCGGCCAGCGTGTGGCTGCGCTCGCGGAGCAGATCGAGCAGTCCGTCGAGCCCGGCGCTCTGCTCGACCGGCTTGTCGGCCACCTCGTCGAGCCAAGGGCGCACCCGCTCGAAGAGTGCGTCGGCGGGCAGTGTCTTCAGCCAGTGCTGGCCGAGCCATGCGAGCTTGGCCTCGTCGGCGTGGGCGCCGCTGCGGCCGACGTGCTCGAGGTCGAAGAGGCGGGCGATGTCGTCGAGCGAGAAGACCTCTTCGTCGCCGTGTGACCAGCCGAGGCGCATGATCCAGTTGACGAGCGCCTCCTGCAGGTGCCCGTGCTCACGGAACTCCTGGATCGACACGTTGTCGCGTCGCTTCGAGAGCTTCTTGCCGCCCGGGCCCACGATCAGCGGCACGTGCGCGTAGATCGGAGGCTCCCGATCGAGCGCGTGGTAGAGCGCGACCTGCAGCGGCGTGTTCGGGTGATGATCCGCGCCGCGGATCACGTGGGTGATGCCCATGTCCAAGTCGTCGACCACGACCGCCAGATGAAAGACGGCCGTGCCATCGCTGCGCAGGATGATCACGTCGCCGATCTGCGACGCGTCCTGGCCGCTCGGACCGAAGACGAGATCGTCGAAGCCGAGCATGCCCTCCTTCGGCAGTCGCAGACGCACCGTGTGCTCGCCGCAGTCGGGGCCGTGCCCCGCATCGCGGCAATGTCCGTCGTAGATGCCGCGTCCGCCGCTGGCTTCGTCGCGGCTGCGCACTTCGTCGAGGCGCTCGCGGCTGCACGTGCAGCGGTAAGCGCGGCCCGACTCGAGCAGCTGGTCCACGACCTCTCGGTGCCTCGCCCGGTGATCGGTTTGCCGATACGGGCCCTCGTCCCAATCGAGGCCGAGCCAGCGCATGCCTTCGATGACGGCTTCTTCGGATTCGAGGGTGGAGCGGTCGCGGTCGGTGTCTTCGATGCGGAGGACGAAGGTGCCTTGGTTCCTCCTCGCGAAGGCCCAGTTGTAGAGGGCTGTTCGGGCGGAGCCCAGGTGGAGGTAGCCGGTCGGGCTCGGGGCGAATCTGGTTCGGATGTTGGACATGAGGCGGGCGAGGATAACGGGCCGAGGGGGTGGGTGGATCGCGTGTTTGGGAGCTGGGGACGGGATTTTCGGGTGTCGTCCTCGCCTTGCGGCGGGCTGGCTCTACCGGGGAGGACCGTTTGCTCGCCGCGGGCCGTCGGGGCAACCATGCGAGCCCGCCTCCAAGCTGCGGGCGACACCCGAAAATCCCGTGGTCCGCGTCGGCGCCTCGCGCCCTTCGAAGATCCTGTCCTCGTGCGGGCCCTTGGCCCGCGGCGTCGACCCGGGTCGGGCAGGGAGGGCCAGCGTTCTCTTTGTGGGGCGCGGCAGGGGTCGGGGCTCTGCCGGGTGGGTTGGCCGCGTTCGGTGCGGTGGGTTGCGGCGGGCTGTCCTGTGCGGAGTTGGGGGCCCTCCGGGGGTGGTTTGGCGGTGGGGGGTGGGTCTGCTAAGAACTGGCCCGCTTCGAAGGCGGCGGGGTGACTCGAAGTCGCTGGATTGGAAGGGGTTTTCTGGTCCGGTGTGTGGGTGGTGCCGAGGGCGATGAAGCTCTTCGTCGACAGGATCGAGGCTTCACCGACGTCGGAGCGGTTCGAGGCCGGCGGCGACTGGTGGTCGGACCGGTCCGGGGCGAGTGCCTCGGACTTCGAGATGGTCGAGCCGCCGGTGTTCGTGGTGAACGTGCACCGGATGGGGCGCGATCTGTATCTCGACGGAACCTTCGAGGCTCGGGTCGAGGCGACATGCAGCCGATGCCTCAAGCGCTATCGTCAGCCGCTTCGCGATGCCTGGCGGCTCGTGCTCGAGCCCGCCGAAGGCGCCGAGATGCCCGATCCGGAGAGCGCGGAGACGCTGGCCCAGGACGGAATCTGCCTGGGTGAAGAGCTGGAGGTGGGCTGGTATCGGGGCAAGGAGCTGAAGCTCGACCGCCTCTTCGACGAGGTGGTGGCGCTGGCTCTGCCGCTCGTCCCGCTGTGCCGAGAGGATTGTCCGGGCCTTTGCCCGGTGTGTGGACGTGACCTGTCCACCGACGAGTGCGACTGCGAATCGACCTTGCCCGACTCGCCCTTCGCCGCCCTGGCGGCGCTGCGGACGAGCGGGCCCGAGACAGAGACCGACACAGAGAGCTGAAGGCTCTCGAGACAACGAGCTGAAGGCTCTTGAACAACGAGCTGAGGGCTCTGAAGAGAGAACCGAGATGGCCGTACCGAAGCGAAAGACCTCGAAGGCGAAGCGCGACAAGCGCCGCAGTCACGATGGCCTGTCGAGCCCCGCTCGCAGCAACTGCCCCCAGTGCGGCGCACCGAAGGTGCCCCACCGCATCTGTGGCAGCTGCGGCGAGTACAAGGGCCAGACCGTGATCGAGATCGACGAGGATTAGTCGGCACGTGCTGTCGCTCCTCTTCCCCGGTCAGGGGTCCCAGTCCGTCGGTATGGGCCGGGACGCCTTCGATGCGTCCCCGGCTGCGCGCGCCGTGTTCGAGGCGGCGGACGACGCGCTCGGCTTCTCGCTCTCGAAGCTCTGCTTCGAAGGGCCCGAAGACCAGCTCGTCCGCACCGAGAACCAGCAGCCCGCGATTCTGGCGACGAGCATCGCGCTGCTCCGCGCGCTCGAAGCCGAGGTGGAGCTCGCGCCCGCATATGTCGGCGGGCACAGCCTCGGCGAGTACTCGGCGCTCGTCGCCGCCGGCGCGATCGGCTTCGAAGACGCGGTGCGCACCGTCGCGAGCCGCGGCCGCTTCATGCAGGACGCCGTGCCCCAGGGCGAGGGCGCGATGGCGGCCGTCATGGGCGCGACACCCGAAGAAGTCGGCGCCGCCTGCAAGGCCGCCGCTGACGAGCTCGGTCGCGTGGTCACGCCCGCCAACTACAACAGCGGTGCGCAGACCGTGATCGCCGGAAACACCGATGCCGTTGCCCTCGCCTGTCAGAAGGCGAGCGACGCGGGCGCGAAACGCACCGTCGACCTGCCGGTATCCGCCCCGTTCCACTGCGCGCTCATGGCGCCTGCGGCCGAGCAGCTCACGCCGCTCCTCGATGCCCTGGCGGTCGAGAAGCCGCGCCTCCCCATCGTCACCAATGTCGAGGCCGAGCCCAACGAAGATCCCGCGCGCGTGGCGGCGCTGCTCCGCGAGCAGGTGACCGCACCCGTGCGCTTCACCGAGATGATCCAGCGGCTGACCGGACTCGGGGTCACCCACTACCTCGAGGTCGGGCCCGGGCGGGTCCTCTCGGGTCTCGTGGCTCGAATCGAGCGGCGCTCGAAGCGCGCGAGCTTCGGCAGCATCGAAGATCTCGAGGACGTCAAGGCCTTCCTGAGCGAGGGTGGCTGAGAAGTCGAGTCGTCTCTGAACGGGGTCTGAGGTGCTCCACGCGACGATCCGGCGGGCGGGTCGTGCAGAAATCGGCAAGAATCCGGGGGACCGGCGCGGCGAAAGGCCGTTCGGTCGCGGCTCTGTTTCTGGATCCAGTTCGGAGGTTCGAAGGCATGGCGTCAGGCGAAGCGGGATCGCTCGAAGAGCGCGTGACCGGTCTGATCGTGGAACAGCTCGGCGTGTCGGCCGAGGAGGCGAGCCTGAAGGCCTCCTTCATCGAGGACCTCGGTGCCGACTCTCTCGACATCGTCGAGCTCGTCATGTCGTTCGAAGAGAACTTCGACATCGAGATCCCCGACGAGGACGCCGAGAAGATCCAGACGATCGGCGACGTCGTCACCTATCTCCAAGAGCACGTCGAGGCCTAGGAAGTTGCCGGATCGCGATCCGTCGCAGCGGGTCGTCGTCACCGGCCTGGGTTGCGCGTCGCCGCTCGGACTCTCCGTCACCGAGACGTGGGACGCCGCGATCGCTGGCCGCTCTGGCGCCGCCACGATCCAGGCCTTCGACCCCGAAGGCTATGCCTCCACCATCGCCGCCGAGGTGAAGGGCGACCTCGATCTCGGGGACGTCGAGCCGAAGGAGGCCCGGCGCATGGACCGGGTCGTCAAGCTCGCGTTGCACGCGACCCGCGAGGCGTTGATCGACTCGAAGCTCGAAGTGAGCGACGCCAATCGCGACCGGGTCGGCGTCGCCGTCGGCTCGGGCATCGGCGGCCTCGAGACGCTCACCTCCAATCAGAACACGTTGATGGAGAAGGGCCCGCGCCGCGTCTCGCCGTTCACCATTCCGATGTCCATCGCGAACATGCCGAGTGGCCTGATCTCGCTCACGCACGGCCTGCGTGGACCCAACCTCTGCCACGTGAGCGCGTGCGCGACCGGTGCCCACGCGCTGGGCGAGTGCATGCACTTGATCGCGCGCGGCCAGGCCGACGTCATGGTCGCCGGCGGCAGCGAAGCGCCGATCCAGCCGCTCGGCGTCGCGGGCTTCGCGGCGATGAAGGCGCTGACCACGCGCAACGACGAGCCCGAGCGGGCGAGCCGCCCCTTCGATCGCGGCCGCGACGGGTTCCTGATCGGCGAGGGCGCCACCGTCCTCGTGCTCGAGAGCCTCGCGCATGCCCGGGCGCGCGGGGCGCGCATCCATGCCGAGATCGTGGGATACGCGGCCACCGCCGACGCCCACCACATGGTAGCTCCCGATCCCGACGGAGCCGGCGCGGCGCGCTGCATGCAGCTCGCCGTGGAGAGCGCCGGGCTCCCGCTCGAGTCCATCGACCACGTGAACGCGCACGCGACCAGCACGCCGGCGGGCGACCCCACCGAGGTGAAGGCGCTGCGGACCGTGTTCGGCGACCACGCCGACCGCATCGCCGTGTCTGCAACGAAGTCGATGACGGGCCATCTGCTGGGCGCCGCGGGCGCGCTCGAGGCGCTCTTCTGCATCAAGGCGCTCGAGACGGGGGTACTTCCGCCGACGATCAACCTCGAGGACGTCGACGACGGCTGCGCCCTCGACCACGTCGCGAACGTGGCGCGGACGCAGTCGATCGCCGTCGCGCTCTCCAACTCGTTCGGCTTCGGCGGCACCAACGCCGCGCTCGTCATCACCCGGCCCGATCTCTGAGCCCGGGCGCGCTGATGGTCACCCGGCCCGATCTCTGAGCCCGGGCCCCCCGATCTTCACTCGGCCCGATCTCCGAGCCCGGGCCCCCCGATCTTCACCCGGTCCGATCTCCGAGCCCGGGCGCGCTGGGCGCGCCGATTCGCTGCATCGGGCCTGCCGGTCGCCTGTGCGGCGGAACCCCGATGGCCCGTCCGCTATCCTCCGCGCCAACCCGAAAGCCCCGCGCCCGTCCGTCCGCCGTGCCGTGCCCCGATCCCGCCATGCCCCCACATGACGAGATGTCCCGGGGCCGCTCGTCCGGCGGTTCGAAAGGACCCCTCGATGCCCGACAGCCCCACCCCGAACATGGACCGCGTCGATTCCGAGATCGCCGGACTCGTGCGCCGGGAGGGACGCCGGCAGGCGCTCTCGATCGAGCTGATCGCGTCCGAGAACTTCGTCTCCGAGGCAGTGCTCGAGGCGGTGGGCTCGGTGCTCACGAACAAGTACGCCGAGGGCTACCCCGGGCGCCGCTACTACGGCGGCTGCGACGTCGTCGATCAGGTCGAGCAGCTCGCCATCGACCGCGCCAAGCAGCTCTTCGGCGCAGATCACGCGAACGTGCAGCCGCACTCGGGCTCCCAGGCCAACGCAGCCGTCTACCACGCGTTGCTCCAGCCCGGCGACACCGTCCTCGCCATGAACCTCGATCACGGCGGCCACCTGACGCACGGCTCGCCCGTCAACTTCTCGGGCAAGACCTACACGATCGTGCCCTACGGCGTGTCGCGCGAGAACGAAACCATCGACATGGACGAGCTGCGAAGGCTCGCTCTCGAACATCGTCCGAAGATGATCCAGTGCGGTGCCACCGCGTACTCGCGCATCATCGACTTCCCCGCGTTTCGCGCCATCGCCGACGAGGTCGGTGCGCTGCTCTTCGCCGACATCGCCCACATCGCGGGCCTCGTCGCTGCGGGCGTGCACCCGACCCCGATCGGCCACGCGCACGTCGTGACCACGACCACGCACAAGACCCTGCGCGGCCCGCGCGGCGGTCTCATCATGTGCGACGCCGACTTCGCGAAGAAGATCAACAGCGCGATCTTCCCGGGCCTGCAGGGTGGGCCGCTCATGCACGTCATCGCGGGCAAGGCGGTCGCGTTCAAGGAGGCGCTCTCGCCCGAGTTCAAGGGCTACGCCGAGGCGATCGTCGCCAACGCTCACACCCTGGCCGAGGCGCTGCAGGGCCACGATCACAAGATCGTTGCGGGCGGCACGGACAACCACCTCTTCCTGCTCTCGTTGATCGGGAAGGACGTGACGGGCAAGGCGGCGCAGCTCTCGCTCGACGAGGCCGGCATCACCGCGAACAAGAACATGGTGCCCTTCGATCCCGAGAAGCCGATGGTCACGTCCGGCGTGCGCATGGGCACACCGGCGGTCACGACTCGCGGCATGGGCACGCCCGAGATGGAGCGCATCGCCGGCTTCATCCACCGGGTGCTCGAGCACCCCGGCGACGTCGCAGAGCTCGCACGGATCCGCGGCGAGGTCGAGGAGCTCTGCCGCGCGTTCCCGCTCTACGCGAGCCGCTGGACGGACGAGTAGGGGGCCCCGCTTGCGCTGTCCGTACTGCGGCGACGACGGGAACCGGGTGATCGACAGCCGGGTGGCGAAGGGGCTGTCGGAGATCCGTCGCCGGCGCGAGTGCGAGGAGTGCGGGCGACGCTTCACGACACGCGAGCGTGTCGAAGAGACCCTCCCGAAGGTGATCAAGCGCGACGAGCGTCGCGAGGAGTACGACCGCGCGAAGCTCGTCCACGGGCTCGAGAATGCGTGCGTCAAGCGACCGGTCTCGGCCGACGCCATCGAGCGACTCGTCGAGCGCGTCGAGCGGCGTCTGCAGGAGAGCGGCGCTGCCGAGGTGTCGACCCAGGAGATCGGGGAGCGGCTGCTCGAGGGGCTCGTCGCGATCGACACCGTCGCCGCGGTGCGTTTCGCGTCCGTGTTCCGGAACTTCGAGAGCACCGAGGACTACGCTGCGTTCTTCGAGCGCCTCGGCGACTCGGAGGGCCCGCGCCCGCCGCTGAGGGTGGCGGGTGACGAGGGCGGCGGGTGAGCGCTGCTCGCGACCGCGCCAAGCAAGGACAGCGGGTGAGCGCTGCTCGTAACCGCGCCAAGCGAGGACAGCGGGTGAGCGCGCGAAACGGGGACAGCGTGTGAGCGACGCGGCGCGACTGGAGGCGATGATGCGGCTCGCGCTGGCGAGCGGTCGTCGCGGCCTCGGCATCACCCATCCCAACCCGAGCGTCGGCGCCGTGGTCTTCCGCGGTGATCGCGTGCTCGGCCGCGGTCATACGCGCCCGCCCGGTGGCCCCCATGCCGAGGTCGTAGCCCTGCGCGCGGCCACCCGCCGTCACGGCGCCGCGGCCGTACGGGGTGCCTCGATGGCGGTGACCCTCGAGCCCTGCTGCTTCACCGGCCGGACACCGCCTTGCACCGAAGCGATCCTCGATGCTGGCATCGCCCGGGTGGCGGTGGGGATGCGCGACCCGCATCCGCGTGTGAAGGGCCGCGGGAGCCAGCGCCTCGAAGCGGCGGGGGTGCGTGTGGTGCGCGACGTCCTCGAGGCCGAGTGCCGCGAGCTGCACCGCGGCTTCTCTTCGCTGTGCGAGCGTGGGCGCCCCTTCGTGACGCTGAAGCTCGCGACGAGCCTCGACGGTCGCATCGCCACGGCCAGCGGCGAGTCGCGCTGGATCACGGGCGCCGAGGCGCGTCGTTTCGTCCACCGGCTGCGCGCGCGCGTCGATGCTGTGATGGTCGGCTCGGGGACCGCGCTCGCCGACGACCCCGATCTCACGGCCCGTCACGGCGATCGCGTCCTGCGCCGGCCGGATCGGGTGCTGGTCGACTCGCGGCTCCGCGTGCCCGCGAGCGCGCGCCTTCACATGGGCCACGCCGGCGCGCGGACCCTGGTGCTGGCCTCTGCGCGAGCGCGCGGTCGCAAGGCGATCGAGGCATCGGGCTCCGAGCTCGTCGAGGTGCCCGGCCGGACCGGCGCACTCGATCTCGAGCGCGGGCTCGAGCTGCTGGGAGAGGCCGGTCTCACGACCGTGCTGGTCGAGGGCGGGGGCGGCCTCGCGGCCGCGTTGCTGCGGGCGGGGCTCGTCGACGAGCTGCACTGGATCATCGCGCCGAAGCTCCTGGGCGGCGACGCCGCGCCGGCGCTCGGTCCCCTCGAGCTCGCGAAGCTCTCCGATGCGCCCGAGCTCGAGGTGCTTCGGACAAGGCGCCTCGGACGTGATACACACGTGCACGCGCGGCCAGTTGCAGTCGCAGTCGAGCGTGCCCGACGCCGGCCTTCGCGAGGCTCCCAGTGAACGTCTATCCCTCGAATCTCGACGCATCCGGGCTGCGCTTCGCGGTCGTGGTCTCGCGCTTCAACCACCCGATCAGCGCGGCGCTGCTGGAGGGCTGCGTGGAGACGCTCGAGTCGCGGGGCGCCTCGAGCGACGACGTCGACGTCGCCTGGGTGCCGGGCGCGTTCGAGATTCCGCAGGCGTGTCGCGTCCTCGCGGAGACGGGGCGTTACCACGCACTCGTGACCCTGGGCTCGGTGATTCGCGGCGGCACTCCGCACTTCGACTACGTCTGCATCGGTGTCACCGACGGCGTGCGCGAGGTCATGCGCGACACCGGTGTACCGGTGGCCTTCGGCGTGCTGACCCTCGACGACGTCGATCAGGCTCTCGAGCGCACCGGTGGCTCGCACGGTCACAAGGGCGAGGAGGTCGCGCTCGCTGCCATCGAGATGGCCCGTCTCGTCCCCGAGCTTGCGCGGGGCGCGCGGGCGCACGTGCCGACCCGCGTGAAGGAGGTCGGCTGAGCCGTGACCGCGACCCTTAGAGCAGAGGTCCGCTGAGCGATGGCCGCCGCGAGCTCGAAGTCTGCTTCGCGCCACAAGGCGCGTGAGCTCGCGTTGCAGGTGCTCTATGCCGTCGATCACTCCGAGGGCGCACGGGCGCGCAAGGCTTCGAGTGATGCGTCGGCGGATGTGGGGGCCTCCGATGCCGGCAGTGAGCCGGGGGCGCCCGCCGAGCCCGCCGAGCCCGCTGAGCCGAGCGTGCCCGAGCGCAGGCGGCGGCTCCCGGTGGAGCTCCCCGGGCGAGGCCCGAGGCCGAAGGCGCCGATGTGGGCACCCTCCGAACCGGCCACTCCGGAGCAGACCTTCGACGCCATCGCCGAGCACTTCGAGATGGCCGCCGGCGCCCGCGCCTTCGCCCGCGAGCTGGCGCTCGAGACCCATGCGCGTGAGAAGGAGCTCGACGCGCTGATCGGCGCCCACGCCCGCAACTGGCGCGTCGACCGCATGGCCGTGGTCGATCGCAACATCCTGCGCCTGGCGACCTGGGAGCTGAGATTCAGCGACACGCCGACCGCCGTCGTGCTCGACGAGGCGGTGAACCTCGCCCGCCGCTTCGGCGACGACCCTTCACCGGGCTTCGTGAACGGCATCCTCGACGCCATCGCCCAGGGTGTGCGACCGGCGCCGGCGTGAGCACACACGCCGGTTTCGTGAGGAGCGCCGTCGCCCCCGCTCCCACGTTCTTCGGGACGATTGCCATCGACGCTGCGCCCACGCATTTGGTGACGAACGTCCTCGACGTCCCCGACCGGGGCGTGCGACCATCGCCGGTGTGAGCGCACGGCTCTCGATCGAAATCGACTCGCGTCCGTTCGAGCGCGTGGACGCAGACGTCGCCGTTGCAGGCCTCTTCGAGGACGACCGGCCGCTGCGAGGTGGTGCGGCGCGCGCCGATTGGCGCCTCTGTGGGCTGCTCTCCCGCCTGATCGTCGACGAGCGCATCTCGGGCGCACCGGGGGATGCCGTGCTCGTGCCCTCGGACTCGAGGCTGCGCGCGCCGCGGGTCCTGGTCCTCGGGCTCGGACCGCGCGGCAAGCGCTCGCTCGCCCAGGTGCAGGATCTCGTACGGGATGCGGCCGACCGTGTGATCGGGCTGGGGCTCACGAAGATGGCCCTCGGGCCGATGGGCTTCGCCGGCGACGACTGGCCGCGCCACGCCGACGCGGTGGTCGGCGCCGGGCTCGAGGCCGTGAGCGCGGCCGACCGTCCGCTCGAGCTCAGCCTCGTGGTTCCGGGTGCCGCCGAGGCGCGCGCCCGCGCGAGCTTCGGCGCCGTGATCGACGCCCTCGGTCGTCCGTCGATCGAGCTCGTCCGCCGGGACGACCGCAGGGCCGCCGATGGCCCCGCGCGTCGCCGCAAGACCCCCCAGGGGTCGCCGCCGCTCCATCGATCCCCCTAGAACCGATCGCCGATCTCCCTCCCGACCGCCTCCGTTGCGCGAGGTCTTCAAGTCGAGCTGCCTATGGCCGATGGGTTGATTCAGGCACCGGCCGGCGTCGGCGGCGTTTCTTTGCCGTCGTGCGTGTGCGTCACGGGGGGACAATGAGCCTGGTCGGCAATCTCGAGGATCTCAGCCTCGGCGACATCCTCCAGATCATCAGTCTGTCGCAGAAGTCCGGCGTGCTCTCCGTCCAGACGGGTGGGGGTGAGGGCCGCATTGTCTTCGTGGGTGGACTCGTGCGCGGCGCGGCCGTCGAAGGGGGCGCCCGCGATCTGAAGAGCGTGCTGGTCCAGGGCGGGTTCCTCGACGAGGCGGGCTGGACAGCCGCTGCGGCGCAGGCCGCCTCGGAGGGCACCCCCATCGGCGCCGCCATCGACGCGACGACCGACCTCACCGCCGAGCGCATCGACTCGCTGTGCCGAGAGGCCGTCGAGTCGGCGGTCGTCACCATGTTCACGTGGCAGAAGGGCGACTTCAGCTTCGACGTCCGCACCGAGCCTGCCGAGGGCGATCCCGACCTGCTGCTCCCGATGGGCATGAACGCCCAGTACCTCGCCATGGAAGCCGCGCGCATGCGCGACGAGACCAGCTCGGACGATCTGGCCGATGCGGCGCCCGCGCCGACGGCGAAGGCCGAGTCGGCGAACGAGAGCACGGCCTCGCCCGCTACGGACGTGAGCGCCTTCGATGCGATGAGCGCGGAAGAGATGTTCGGGGTGGTCCCGGGTGACGCGGACGACGCTGCGGGCGACGGAGACACCCGGCATCTCGAGGCGGCGCCCGTCCACGAAGAACTCCCGCCGGTTACCGGCGAAGACCTGATCACGGCGGCAGACGCGCTCGCGCGCGCGACGCTCGAGCGCGTCGAGGCCGCACTCGGCGACGACGATGCGCCGGACTTCGTCGGTGATCTCTCGAAGCCGGGCCCCGACGACACCCAGGACTTCGACATCACCGAGTTCGACGAGTCGGAGGGCGCGGGGCAATCGTCCCCGACCGAGCCGATCGCCGACGCCGATCTGATCGAGTTCTCCGAGGCCGACGTCATCGAGCCCGAGCCCTTGCCGGAAGGCGCCGCCGCAGTCGACCCCTTCGCGGTGCACGACGACGTGAAGCTCGCGGGCGACGAGCTCGAGCTCGACGGCCCCGAGCTCGAGGTCGATCGACCGCCTGCTGCTCAGGGTGGCGACGAGGAGTCCGCACCGAGCCAGACCGCGGCGACCGACTGGACGAAGCTCGGCGCGCGCCCCGTCGTCGTCGTCGACGAGTCGCTGTCGGCCCTCGAATGGGTGAAGGAGCACCTGCGGGAGCGCTTCTCCCAGGTCCACATCTTCCAGCGCAGCGACCAGGGGCTCGCGCGGATCCGTCAGTACCTCGTGCGTGGCTCGGCGCCGATCCTGCTCGTGGCGCCGGACATCCGGGTCGATCATCTGTCCGGCCTGCGCAATCCGCGCGACTTCGTCGACCGGCTGAAGGCGCAATCGCGCCGGATCGACGCCGTCTGGCTCGTGTCCGAGGACGCCGACGCCGTGGATGCGGCTCAGCGAAAGGGCGCCTCGCTGCGTCGGCCGAGCGACGATCGCATGCGCTGCGCCGTCGGCAGCGACGAGCTCGACGCCGAAGGGCTCGCCCTCGGTGACCGTCTCGGCGAGATCCTGACGGTCGCGTCGACGGCGGCAGATGGAGGCGAAGGCGCCCCTGCGCGCGGCTCGTCTGCAACGCTGGCGCGACTGCGCGACACGACGCGGCAGCTCGGCGACGCGTCGAGCGGCGGCGAGATCCTGCCGCTGGTCATTCGCTTCGCGAGCGAGATCTTCTCGCGGGTCGCGATGTTCATGGTGCGAGACGACATCGCGACGGGCCTGGGGCAGGTCGGCCTCGACCGCTGCGGCGGGCCGGACGACGACGCCTTCCGGAAGGTGCGGATCCAGGTCTCGACCACCGGCTGGATGCGGGAGGTCGTCGAGACCCGATCGTCGGTCGACGGTGCGCCCGCGGATCCGGGCGACCGCGAGCTCGCCGGCGCGCTCGGCGACCGTGTCCCCGAGGTCGCCTACTGCGCGCCCATCGAGAGCGCCGGCCAGGTCGTGGCACTGCTCTACGGCGACAATCTGCCCGATTCCAGCCCGACCGGGGACACCAGCGCCCTGGAGGTCGTGCTGCACCACGCCGGGCTGGCCCTCGACCGGGCCGCCCTCGAGCGCGCGCTGCAGGAGTAGCGCCCGGCCTCGATCCGAGGGGGCGCGCCCACATCGGGCAACACCTGATAGACGCCTCCAGAGACCCGCGAAACACCCGCGGGCGGCCGACCGAAGTGCCCCGGTTACCTCAAGAAAGACCGATCCGGGCCGATACGACAGAGGGTCCAGTACGCCAACCCGCCGGGGAGAGGGCCGTGCAGCGCATCCTGATCGTCGAAGATTCAGCGACCATGCGGTCGTTGCTGGTGTCTTGCCTCGAAGAGCTAGGCGAGCCGGTGAAGATCACCGAAGCCTCGAGTGGATTCGAAGCGCTTCGCTATCTGCCGCGCGACGAGTTCGACCTCGTGGTGACCGACATCAACATGCCGGACATCAACGGTCTCGAGCTCGTGTCGTTCGTCAAGAACAACGAGAAGTACCAGGGTATTCCGCTGGTGATCGTTTCGACCGAGGGGTCGGACCGCGATCGGGACAAGGGCCTCGAGCTCGGTGCCGACGCGTATCTGGTCAAGCCCTTCGAGCCCGAGCTCCTGCGACAGACCGTGCGTGATCTGCTCGCCGGCTCGCGCGACGCGGGGTAGAACCGTGGCCGCGCGCAAGTCGAGGGCGAAGCCGGCCAAGGCGGTCGCCAAGAAGGCGGGGCGCGCCAAGGCGTCGGCCCGCAAGCGCACGTCGTCCGCCGGTCCGGGTGGCGACGGCAAGGCGTATCGCGAGTTCGTCTCCGAAGCAGAGGAGATCCTCGAGCGCATGCGCGAGGACCTCGCCGATCTCTACGATCAGCGCGACTCGCGAGACGAGGTCGAGCCCGATCTCGTGAACCGTATCTTCCGCAGCGCCCACTCGCTGAAGGGGCTCGCGGGCATGTTCGGGCTCGACGGCATCGGCGAGATCGCGCATCACCTCGAAGACATCCTCGATGGGCTCCGCCTCGGACGCATTCACACCGACGCTCCGGCCATCGATCTGCTGGACGAGGCCACGGCGCTCATCGCGGTCCTGATGGGGCAGCTCGAGGGTCCGAGCTCGGGAGAGACCCCGGAGAGCCTCGAAGCAGTGGCGGCGCTCGTCGCTCGGATCGATGGCGCGGTCGAAGAGGAGCCCGAGGGCGACGACGAGCTCGCGGGTCTCGATCTCGACCCCTCGCTGCTGCGTGCCCTCACCGAGTACGAGGAGCACCGGCTGCGCGAGAACGTGCGGCGCGGCCGGCACGTCTCGCTCGTCGGCGCGACCTTCGAGATCATCGCGTTCGAGGAGGGCCTCTCCGAGCTCTCCGCAGCGGTGCGCGAGGTCGGCGAGGTGGTGTCGACCCTGCCCTCGCCGGGCGACGCGCCCGAGAGCCAGATCCGGTTCTCGCTGCTGGTCGCCACGGACGTCAGCGCCGACCAGCTCGCCGAACGACTCGACATCTCGGATGCGAGCGTGCGCGCGGTGAAGCAGGGCGACGCGCCCGAGCCCGAAGCCGAGCCTCCGGTTGCGGCTGAGAGCGAGCCGGCCCCGGCCGAGGCCGCGCCCGCTGCGAGTGCGCCGGACGCCGCGCCCGCGCCGCCCAGCGCGGCGATCGAGGGCGATCGCGAGAATGCCGAGATCGAGTCGCTGCGTTCGATCAGCGACACGGTCCGCGTCGACATCCGCAAGCTCGACGAGCTGATGAATCTCGTCGGCGAGCTGATCGTGCAGCGCAACGCCATCGCCAACGTGGCGGGCAACCTCATGGCCGACCCGGCCACGATGCGCACCGGCGCCGAGCTCGCCAAGACCAACAAGCTGCTCGACCGCAAGCTGAAGGAGCTGCAGGCCGGCGTGCTCGACGTGCGCATGGTGCCGCTGCGGCAGATCTTCGAGAAGCTGTCGCGGGTCGTGCGCCGGCTCCGCCGCGATCACGAGAAGAATGTGACGCTCAATTTCAAGGGCGCCGACACCGAGCTCGACAAGCTGATCGTCGAGCAGCTCGTCGATCCGCTGATGCACGTGGTGCGCAATGCCTTCGACCACGCCGTCGAGTCGGCCGACGAGCGGCTCGCTACCGGCAAGCAGTCCGAGTGCGAGATCTTGATCCAGGCCTTCCAGCGTGGGAATCACGTGGTGATCGAGGTGGTCGACGACGGCCGCGGCATCGATCCCGAGCGGGTGCGCGCGAAGGCTGAAGAGCGCGGGCTCGTGGCGGCCGATCAGGTGCTCACCGCGAAGGAGACGCTCGACCTCGTCTTCGCACCGGGCCTCTCGACGCGTGAAGAGGTGAGCGAGCTCTCCGGACGCGGCGTCGGCATGGACGTCGTCCGCCAGAACCTCGCCGACCTCGGCGGCATGGTGGAGCTCGAATCGACGTTCGGTGTGGGCACGACGGTCACGATGACGCTGCCGATCACCCTGGCGATCATCCAGGCGTTGATCGTGGGGGTCGGCGAGGAGCGCTTCGCGATTCCGCTCAACAGCGTGCTCGAGACGCTGCTCGTCGAGGAGTCGGAGATCCAGGCGAGCGAGGGCCGCCGCATGCTGAACCTGCGCGGTGACGCGCTGCAGCTGCGACCCCTGGCCGACGAGTTCGAGCTGTTCAGCATTCGCGACGACGGCAAGCAATACGTCGTCGTGCTCGGCATGGGCGATCAACGCCTCGGCCTGGTCGTGGACCAGCTCCACGGCCAGCAGGACACGGTCATCAAGCCGATCAAGGGCCCGATCCGCAACATCCCGGGCATCGCCGGCGCCACCGAGCTGGGTGATCAGAGCGCGATCCTCGTTCTCGACGTGTCGCATCTCGTCAACGAGGCGGCGAGACGGAGGGAGGTCGCGTGAGCGAGTCGACTGACGTCGGAGGTGATTGGGAGGATCTCGCCCGGACCGCCTCGGTGAGGCACGGCGGAGAGGACGACGGCGGGGCGTTGATGCTGCGCGAGCTGCTCTCGTTCGAGCTCGCCGGGTCGCCTTACGCGATTCCGGTGGAACGCGTCCGCGAGATCGTGCGGGTGCGCGAGCTGACGCACGTGCCGCGCGTGCCCGATTGGGTGCGTGGCATCGTCACCCTGCGCGGTGAGGTGGTGCAGGTGATCGACCTGCGGATGCGACTCGGTCTTCGCGCCGACGATACGAACCGGCGCAGTCGGATCATCGTGCTCCATGGCGACGACGATCGCGTCACCGGCGTGCTCGTGGACTCGGTGCGCGAGGTGCTGCGCGTCGAGGAAGAATCGTTTTCACCGTCGATGGACTCGGAGTTGGGCGCCGTCGCGGAGCTCTGTCTCCGCGACGAGGAGTTCGTCTCGGTCATCGACGTCGACAGGGTATTGGACCTCCGTGCCGACTGATTCGGATACGGGGATGGCAACACTCCGCGTCGACTGACGCGGACACGGGGATGGCAACACTCCGCGTCGACTGACGCGGACACGGGGATGAAGCGAGTTCGTGCAGACTGAAGCCGCACAGACCTTCGTGGGCGAGAACCAGGTCAATCTCGCCTGCTTCGAGACGGAAGGGCGCCTCTATGCCCTCGACGTGTCGCAGGTGCGCGAGATCGTCCGCTCCCAGGCGGTCACGCCGCTCCCGATGGCACCCTCGCTGATCGAGGGCGTCGTCGACCTGCGCGGCGCGGTGATCCCGGTGCTCGATCTCGCGCGCGTGCTCGGCGGCACGCCGCCCGAGGAGACGGCGCAGTCGCGGATCGTGGTACTCGACTGTGACGGCCTCGTGCTCGGTCTCTTCGTCGCTTCGGCGACGGACGTGCTCTCGGTCGATGCATCCCGTCTCGAGGACGTCCCGGAGCTCGCCAGCCAGGCCGGGTATGACGCCGTCCGTCACGTCGTGCGCCGCCCCGGCGCAGCCCCAGTCATGGTCCTTTCGCTCGAGCACATTCTCGAGAACGTCTACAAGTCGGCGATCGCAGGCCCCGAGGAATCGCGATGAACCCCGAATCCCTACCGACGTCCACCGAGCTTCGCGGGAAGCTGAGACGCGTAGATCAGATGGTGGCGCTGCCTGCGCTCGTGCTCATCTGGACGTATGTCGCTTCGGCCGTGGACTTCCGGCCCGGCGAGCTCGTCCCGATGTTCGTGACTCTGGGCATCTACGCCGCCGGCACCGTGTTGATGATGGAGTGGCTGCGCGGTCGCCAGTTCGTGGCGCTGGGTCGGGTCCTCGATGCGCGTGACGAAGCGCCGCTCACACACGACGAGCTCGCCGCCGGCTTCGCCACGGCCGTCTCGCTGCCTGCTACGGCCGCGAAGACCGTCGCGCTCGTGTGGCTCGCGCCGGGGATCGTGGTGCCCCTGGTGCTGGCTGCGATCGGGCACACCTCGTGGATCGGGTTCGAGCGCTGGAGCGTGCTGCTGGTCGCCGTGGTCTGCGGTGCGATGGTCTCCGTCGGCTTCCTCTTCTTCCTCGCCAAGAGTGCCCTCGAGCCGGTGCGCGAGGCGGTCGGCCTGCGAATCGAGGACAGCGACGAGCGCGAGCGCGCCGTGAAGCCGCTTCCGATGGCGACGAAGGTGCAGTTCGTCGTGCTCGGCGCCGTGCTGACGACCCTGTTGCTGACGGTCTCGCTCGCCTGGTCCCGTTCGACCGTGGCGGTCGATGCCCAGGCGATGGAGTGGCAGCAGCGCGTGCTCTCGGCGCTCGCGACGAAGATGCGCTCGGCCACGTTCAGCGAGGCGCGGCTCGACGTGCTGCCTCTCGATGCGATCCTGCCCCACGACGTCGATCTGGTCGTCCTCGACCAGGGCGACGATGCCAGCGCCGTCAGGCTCGGCAGAGACCGCGAGCCCGCCGATCTCCGCTCCGTGTCGGATGCGCCGGAGCAGGTGGGCCAATCGTCCGCGCTCGTCACCGGTTATGTCACCAGCTGGAAGCGTCTGCCCGACGGACGCGTCCTCGTGGCGGCGATCGACCGCGCTGATCTCCAGCTCGGCTTCGGGGCCTTCGGCTCGGTGCTCGGCCTGCTCACGCTGCTGACGAGCGGCGTCGCCGTCGCGCTCGCGTGGCTGCTCTCGCGGGACATCCGCCGGGCGGCGGAGGTGCTGCAGGCGGAGGCCGACCGGCTCGCGTCCGGCGACCTGCGCCGGGGTCGGGTCTGGGAGGCGGAGGACGAGATGGGCGGCCTCGGCCGCGCCTTCGAGCGCATGGGCGCGTCGCTCCGCAAGACCGTGGGCGGCGTGGCGCATACCGCCGACCGCGTCGAGGCTGCGGTGGCCGACATCTCCGCCGTGTCGCGCAGCGTCGCGGTCGCGAGCGCCGATCAGGTGCGTCGCATCCAGCAGGCCAGCGATCTCATGCTCGAGATCAACCAGCAGGTGCGCGGCGTCTCCGACAGCGCCCAGGCGCTGAACCTCTCCGTCGAGGAGTCGAGCAGCTCGATCCTCGAGCTCGGCGCCGCGGGCGACGAGCTGAACGACACCGCCACCGTGCTCTCGGGCAAGGTCGACGAGGTGTCGGGATCGATCGAGCAGATGGTCCGCAGCGTGAAGGAGGTCGGCTCGACCAGCGAGCAGCTCTCCGACGCGGCGGCCGAGACGTCCTCGAGCATGGAGGAGATGGCGAGCTCGATGCGCGCAGTGGACACCACCGCCGAGGCGACCGCCAGCCTCTCGAACGACGTGGTGTCGCTCGCCGAGCGCGGCCAGCAGCGCGTCAGCCAGACGATGAGCGGCATGGAGGCGATTCGCGACGCGACGGACGCGGCCGAGAAGGTGATTCGCGGCCTGGGCGCCCGGACCAACGAGATCGGTGGCATCCTCGATGTGATCGACGACGTCGCCGACGAGACGAATCTGCTCGCGCTGAACGCCGCCATCATCTCGGCACAGGCCGGTGAGCACGGCCGCGCCTTCTCGGTGGTGGCCGACGAGATCAAGGAGCTCGCCGACCGGGTCCTCGCGTCGACCAAGGAGATCGGCTCGCTGATCCGCAATGTGCAGGAGGAGAGCGAGGCCGCGGTCGGAGCGATCGAGGCCGGCAGCCAGAGCGTGGCCGGTGGCGTCGAGCTCTCGGCCGAGGCGGGCAGCTCCCTCGAAGAGATCACGCGTGCGTCTCGCGAGAGCGGCACGCGCATCGGAGAGATCGTCTCGGCCGTGCGCGAGCAGACGAAGGCCACGGGTCACGTGGTCTCGCTCATGGAGGCGGTGCGCGAGGGCGTCGACCACATCTCTCTCGCGCGCACAGAGCAGGACGGCGCCAACGAGGTCGTCTATCGCTCGTCGGTCACGATGCAGGAGGTCGCCCAGCAGGTGCGGCGCACCACCGAGGAGCAGTCGCGCGGCTTCGGCCGGATCCGCGAGAGCATCGAGGGGGTGCGCGAGGCGGTCGAGCAGATCAACGGGTCGCTGCGCGACCAGTCGAGCGCGTGTGCCCAGGTGGCCGAGTTCCTCGAGCAGGTGGCCGACGGCACCCGCTCGAACGAGGATGCCGCCCAGCGCATGGGTGACTCGATGCGCGTCATGATGGAGCAGGCGGAGGCGCTCCGTGCGGACCTCGAGGAGTTCCGCCTCTAGCGCGAGCAGGCGGATTCGAATGCGGGGCCGGACGTCGTCCGGCCTGGATGCGGAAGGAAGTGAAGATGATTGCAGCGTGCCCGAAGTGCGGAGCCAAGTACCGGGTCGACGAATCCAAGATCGGGGCCGAAGGCGCGCGTCTGCGCTGCGCCAAGTGCCAGGCCGTCTTCCGGGTGCGCGCGCCCCAGGCCGCGGCTCCCGTGGCAGCCGATCCGGTCGTGGCAGAGACCCCCGCCCCGCCGCCCGTGGCCGAGGCTCCGGCCGCGGCACCGCCCCAGGCCGAGGCCGCGGCGCCCCAGGCGGCGGCTCCTGCGACCTCGTCCGACGAGATCGAGATCGACCGTGAGCGCTGCGTGCTCATCGCCGACCCCGACGAGGCCGCCGGCAAGACCACCGCGAGCGCGGTCGCGAGCTGGGGCCTGCAGCCGCTGCTCGTGCACGATGGCGTCGAGGCGATGATGACGATCCAGCGCGAGCTGCCCTCCGCCGTGGTGCTCGACGCGGCGCTCCCGAAGATGTTCGGCTTCCAGATCTGCGAGGTGATGAAGCGCAACGAGAGCCTGAGCGGCATCAGGGTCGTGCTCGTCGGCGCGATCCACAACGAGGAGCGCTATCGCCGGCCGCCGTCCGAGATGTATGGGGCCGACGTCTACCTCGAGCAGCCCGACCTGCCCGACGGCCTGAAGCCGCTGCTGCAGCAGTTCGGTCTGCCGGTGGACGGTGCGCCCGCGACGGCCCCCGTGTCGTCGATGCCGGAGCCCGCGGCCGCACCGGTAGCCGCGGCCGCGGCGCCTGCGGCCGCGCCGGAGCCCGCCGCCGACCCGGCGCTCGCCGAAGAGCGCGAGAAGGCCGAGCGGCTCGCGCGCATCATCGTGTCGGACATCGTCCTCTATCAGGGCGAGAAGTTCGATCAGGCCATCGCGGCTGGCAACGTGCTGGAGTCGCTCGATAGTGAAGTCGAGGAGGGGCGCAAGCTCTTCCGCCAGCGCATCGACGAACGGGTACGTGACGAGCGCGACCATCTGACGGACGAGCTCCTGCGCGTGGCCCGGGAGCGAGGCATGCAATGAGCGTCGAAGCGAACGATCGCGAACGACAGATCATCCACCACGACCTCGGCAGCCCCGACGAGGAGGTGCGCCGGCTCGCCGTCGAGCGCGTCGCCTGTCTCGGCGTCGACGAGGCGCTGCCGCCGCTGCTCGATGCGCTCGGCGATGGATCATGGCGCGTGCGCAAGGCCGCCGTGGCACGGCTCGTCGCCATCGAGGCGGCCGACCACGTCGAGCGCGCACTGATCGAGGCGCTGGCCGACGGCGAGAATCCCGGCCGCCGCAACTCCGCGTTCGAGGCGCTGGTGTCGATGGGGCCGCGGGTCGTGCCCACTTTGATCGACCACCTCGACTCCGACGACGTCGACGTCCGCAAGCTCATCGTCGACGCCCTCGCGGGCATCGGTGACGTCGTCGCGACGCCCACCCTGATCGGGCGACTGAGAGACGACGACCCGAACGTGCGCGCAGCCAGCGCCGACGCGCTCGGCGTCGTCGGTGGACCGGGCGCCGGCGAGGCGATGACGCGCTCGGCGATCGACGACACGGAGGACACGCTCGTCCGGCTGTCGGCCTTCCGCGGCCTGGCGCGTATCGAGCACGCCGTGAACGTCGGCGATCTCGATTCGGCCCTCGAGGACTCCCTGCTGCGGCCGGCGGTCTTCGGGCTGCTCGGCGAGGTCGGTGGGAGCGACGCCATCGGCTGTCTGATCGACGGCCTGGGCCTCCCGTCCCGATCGTGCCGGGAGGCGGCGATCGGCGCACTGCTCAAGATGCTCGACCGCGGCGAAGGCGAGGCGCGACTCGCGCTCGCGTCGCGAATCATCGATGGCGGTCGAAGCCAGGCGGGGCTGATCGAGGCCTGCACCGATCGGCTCCCGGACGCCGATCTGGCGACCCGAATCGTGCTGATCCAGTTCCTCGGTCTCGTAGGAGATCCATGCTCGGTCGTCCCGATCCTCGAGGCAGGACGTGACGAGGCCATGGAAGAGGTCGCGCAGTCGACGCTCGTCGACTGGGGCGACGACGCGCTCATCGCGCTCGAGAATGAATGGGATCGCCTCGACCCCGATCTGCGCGGGGCTGCGTGCACGCTGATCGGCCGGGTCGGTGGTGAGCGTGCGCCGCTGCTGCTCCGCTCGGCGATCGAAGACGCGGATGCATCGCTGCGTGCCGCAGCGGCGCGTGCCATCGGCGATTGTCACTGCGCCGAGCTGATGCCGCTGCTCGTCGAGCGGCTGGAGAGCGCGGCCCTCGACTGCGACGACGACACCGATGAGGAGCCCGCAGCGATCGTATCCGCTCTCGTCGAGCTCGCTCGCTGGGATGCCGACGCCGACGCCGGCCTGGTGCCGGACATGGTGTCCCTGCTGGCCGAGCGGCTCGAGACCGCGGAGGACGAGGGGCGCGTGGCCGTCGCCACCGTGCTCGGTCGGGTCGGTCGAGCCGAGGACGAGGAGCTGATCGTCCACCTGCTGAAGGACCCCGACCCACAGGTACGCCGCAGCGCGGTGGGCGCGCTCGCGCGTCTCGAGCCCGGTGCGGCCTCGGAGCCGTTGCGTCTGGCACTCGCCGACGAGTCGGCCATGGTGCGGCTCGCCGCGGCGACCGCGCTCGGCGAGGCGATGAATACGCAGGTGATCGACGACCTGCACCGGCTGATCCACGACGACGATGCGCGCGTGCGCTCGGCTGCGGTGCGCGGCATCGGCCAGCACGCCGACCGGGAGCATCTCGCGCCCGAGCGAGCCGTGTCGCTGATCGAGAACGTGCTTTTGGGCGATGCCATGGTGGCGCTCGCTGCCGTCGACGCGCTCGCCGCAATCGGTGGCTCCCACGCCGCGGAGGCCGCGCTCAAGGTCCTCGAACGCGACGAGCCCGAGCTGGTGCAGTCGGCCGTTGCGTGCATCGGCCGTCACGGCGACTCGGAGACCGTGGCCGAGCTGCTGCCGATCGTCGCGCACGAGAGCTGGCTGGTGCGGAGCGAAGCGATCCAGACGATGGCCGACAGGCGCGTGGTGCAGGCGGTGCCCGCGATCCTGCGCCGACTCGAGACCGAGCAGGATTCGTTCGTGCGCGACACGATCCTGCGTGCCCTCAAGAGCCTGGAGGACTGATGCTCGAGGGCGGCGCCGCAGGCCTGACCATGACCGACGCCGAGTTCCGCATGTTCTGCGAACTCATCAAGTCGCGTTGTGGGCTGCACTTCGACGAGGACTCCCGGTTCATCGTCGAGAAGCGCCTCGCGCGCCGCGTGCAGGAGTGCGGCGTGGGCAGCTTCGCCGGCTATCACCTGCTGCTTCGGGACGGCTCCGCCGGTGACGAGGAGTTCTCGAACGTCGTCGACACGCTCACGACCAACGAGACGTACTTCTTCCGCGAGCTCGGGCAGATACGTGCCCTCCTGGACGAGATCATCCCCGATCTGGTCCTGCGCCGGCGAGCCGCGGGCATCGAATCGCCGATCGGCATCTGGTCGGCCGGCTGCTCGAGCGGCGAGGAGCCCTACTCGATCGTCATCCTCGCGAAGGAGGCGGGCCTGGACGTCGGTCGCGACATCCGCGTCTATGCGTCGGACATCTCGAAGTCGATGCTCCACCGCTCGCGCAGGGGCATCTACCGCGAGGCTTCCTTCCGCGAGACGAGCCCGTACATCCGTGACAAGTATTTCGACACGAAGGACGGCCAGACGCGGATCTCCGACGACGTGAAGGACCATGTCGACTTGATTCACCTGAATCTGCTCGATCGAGACAAGATCGCGCTGCTCGGCACGATGGACGTGATCCTCTGCCGCAACGTGATCATCTACTTCGATCTCGAGACGAAGCAGCGCGTCATCGATACGTTCCACGACAAGCTCAAGCCCGGAGGCTATCTGCTGCTCGGTCACTCCGAGTCGCTCATCAACGTGTCGAGCGCGTTCGAGCTGAAGCACCTGACCCGCGACCTCGTCTACCGGCGCCCCGTGCCCGGCGAAGAGCGCGAGGATCCGTGGCACACGATCGCCGGCGGTACGGCGGCCAGCCTCGCACCGGGGAAGGGCCGCTGATGGATCATCGAAACCTGATTCGCGTGCTCGTGATCGACGACTCGGCGTTCAGCCGGCAGGCGATCACCCGGATGCTGAGCACCTCGCCGCTCGTCGAGGTGGTCGGCGTGGCCCGCGACGGCGAGGAGGCGATCCACAAGACCCTCGACCTCGAGCCCGATCTGATCACCCTCGATCTCGAGATGCCCCGCATGGACGGCTTCACGTTCCTGCGGCTCATCATGTCCAAGCGGCCGACGCCGGTGATGGTGATCAGCGGCCGATCGGGCGAGGACGACGTCTTCAAGGCGCTCGATCTGGGCGCGGTGGACTTCATCGCGAAGCCGACGCCGCACGCGACACCGGAGCTCCAGACGATCCACCAGGAGCTGATTCGCAAGGTCCACGCGATTCGCGAGCTGCGCATCGACAAGGTCAAGGACCGCATTCGCAAGGCGCCCCCGGTGCTCTCGCGGCGCCACCGCACGGTGGCCTCGGTACCGCCCGTCGTCGTGATCGGGTCGTCGACCGGTGGCCCCGCCGCGCTGATGCAGACCTTCGGCGCATTCACCGAGGCGCCGCCATGTGCGTTCCTCGTCGCCCAGCACATGCCCGAGGGCTTCACCCGCGGCTTCGCCGAGCGCCTCGATCGACTCACACCGTTTTCGGTGAAGGAGGCGAGCGGTGGCGAGGAGCCCGAGCGCGGCACGGTGCTGATCGCGCCCGGCGGTCGTCACCTCGAGCTCGACGCCGAGCGTGGCCGGATCATCTCGCGGGTCTACCAGAGCCAGCCGAGCGACAAATACACGCCGTCGGTGGACCGTCTCTTCGAGTCGGCCGCCAAGCACTTCGCGAGCGATCTGCTCGCAGTCGTGCTGACCGGCATGGGCGACGATGGACGTCAGGGAGCGTTGGCGGTGCGTGAATCAGGCGGGACGGTGATTGCGGAGTCGGAGGAGACGGCAGTGATCTACGGCATGCCCCAGCAGGTCGTGCGAGCCGGCGCGGCGAATCGCGTACTGCCACTGAACGAGATTCCGACGGCGATCCAATCTGGTGTTGCGCGAGAAACGCAGCGAGCCGGTATGGGGAGGGATTCCCGATGAGCAACGGGGGACGGAACCCGCACGATCGAGGGGAAGCGGTCCTCGCGATCTTCAAGCGCGGCGCCGACTTCATGAAGCAGCTCATGGACGAGAACGAGGGGCTGCGGAAGCAGCTCGCGGACGTCCATGGGCGGCAGGAGACCGCGTCCCAGTCGGACAGCGAGTGGGATGCCCTGCGCGTGGAGTTGGCGGAGAAGATCGAGAACCTGGAAAGCGAGCGTGAGAACATCATGGCTCAGCTGCGCTCGGTGGAGTCGGAGAACCAGCAGTTCGCCGAGCGCTACCTCGAGATCGAAGAGGAAAACAACAACCTGGCCAACCTCTACGTGGCCAGCTACCAGCTGCACTCGACCCTCGACCCGAGCGAAGTGCTGAAGGTCATCGTCGAGATCGTGATCAACCTGATCGGTGCGGAGCTCTTCTGCGTGTACGTGTGTGAGGAGGAGGTCGGCATGCTGAAGCCGGTGGCGAGCGAAGGCTCGCCGGTTTCGTCCTTCCCGCCGATCCCCCTGGATTCGGGGGCCGTCGGTGAGGCCGTGCAGAGCGGTGACGTGTTCACGGACGATCCGAACCTGGAGCACGGGGAGGGTGCGGACGCCATCGGCGAGCCCGTCGTCTGCATCCCGCTGCGCGTCGACGAGAAGCCGGTGGGCGCGATCGTGATCCACAGGCTGCTGCAGCAGAAGGACGGCTTCTCGCCGCTGGACCACGAGCTCTTCACGCTCATGGCGGGTCACGCGGCGACGGCGATCTTCGCATCGCAGCTCTACGCACAGTCCGAGCGCAAGTTGAACACGATTCAGGGATTCATCGATCTGCTGACCAAGTAGGGTCGAGACGGCTATCCGGGCGCGCCGCATGCGGCCCGGACACAGCGAGTGAGGAGTTGGCCATGGCGGGACATCGCATTCTGATCGTCGAGGACAGCCCGACGATGCGACAGTTGCTGGTCTTCGCGCTCAAGCGAATGAAGGACGTCGACATCGTCGAGGCCCAGGATGGCATGGACGGTCTTCGAAAGGTGACGGGAGACGAGTTCGACCTCGCCTTCGTGGACATCAACATGCCCGTCATGGACGGACTCAAGCTGATCAGCCTGATCCGGGGCGAGGAGAACCTGGCCTCGATGCCGATCTGCGTGATCACGACCGAAGGCGCCAAGGAGGACCGCGAGCGAGCGCTCTCCCTCGGCGCCAACGAGTACCTGACGAAGCCGATCCAGGCGAACAAGGTCCTCGCGGTGGCGAAGAGTCTTCTCAAGATCGAGTAGTGGCTCCGGGTTGGGCTAGTCTCCCGGGGTGCGGGCGTCCAGGCGCCCGCCCCGCCGTGGGACCCCCCGCCCGGGAGCCGGAACCCTGCATCTCGACGCACTCACCAAGGAACTCTCGAAGGGGACGGTCCGCCCCGCCTACCTGCTCGCCGGCGAAGAGGCGCTCCATCGCGACGATGCCCTCGCCGTCCTCCGCGCGGCCGTCCTCGACGGCGGCGCGGACGACTTCAACTTCGACAGACTCGACGGTGCCCGCACCACGCCGCAGACCCTGCTCGAGAGCGTCGAGCGGCTGCCGGTGATGGCGACGCGGCGACTCGTGCTGCTCGTGGAGCCCGATGGCCGCCGCGCCGGCGCGAAGGCCCTGCTCGAGGCGCTGCCCGACGTGGTGAAGTCGCTGCGCGAGCGCGAGGAGACCGTGCTCGTCGTGACTGCGACGAAGGCCGACAAGCGTTCGCGCTTCTTCAAGTCGTTCGCCGATCCCGCGGCCGTCGTCGAGTGCGACCCGCCCAAGAACGGCAAGCCGCTCTTCAAGTTCATCGAGGCCGAGGCGAAGCGGCAGGGCATCGAGGTCGAGACCGGCGTGCCCGAGCTGCTCGCCGAGCGCATCGGGCCGCAGCTGCTGCTGCTGCGCCACGAGCTCGCGAAGGCGAGTCTGCTGGCGGGGCCCGGCGAGGTCGTGACGCGCGCCCACGTCGACGCCTCCGCCGCCCAGGTGGCCGAGGAGCCGATCTGGGATCTGACCGATGCGATCGGGGAGGGCCGCGGAGGCCAGGCGATCGCACTGCTCGCGCGCCTGCTCGACGGCGGCAACGCCGGCGCGCCGCTGCTCGGCGCCCTCGCGAGTCACTTCCGCAAGCTCGCGATGGTGCGAGGCGGCGGCGACGTGCCCGGCCCGCCCTTCGTGAAGCAGAAGCTCGAGCGCCAGGCGCGCCGCTACACGTCGGCACAGCTGCTCCGCTGCCTGCGCGAGATCCACCACACGGACCTCGCGCTCAAGGGCGTCGGCTCTCTCCCCGAGGAGATCGCGCTCGAGCGGCTCGTCCTGGGGCTCTCGGGCTGAGCGGCGCCCCGGCTCGTCACCGGCGAAGCAATCCGTTCACTCGATCCACGATCGAGCGGCTGGCTTCGGGCTTTCGGGGTAGGGCAGTGATCCTGGCTCGCACACGGTGCGCGGCGAGCCCCGCGGATCAGCCCTGAGAGAGCGCGTTCACGCTGCGTGCGAGACGCGACACCGTGCGGTCGGCGCGGCGCTTCGGGATCACACCCTTGGTCGCAGCCTTGCGGATCGCGCGCTCGGCGGTCTTCAGCTTGTCCGAGGCGTCGGCGGCGTCGCCGCTGTCGATCGCCAGACGGAGCGCCTTGACGTGGGTGCGCATGCCGCTGCGCACGTGCTGGTTGCGCTTGCGGCGCCGCTCGGACTGGCGGATGCGCTTCTGTGCGGACTTGTGATGGGCCAACGGCCGTGTCTCCCGTGGGTCTGATCAGATGGGCGGCGCATGTTAGGGCGGGGCGTCCCGGGTGTCGATGGCCTCTGCCGGGCACGGGACGCCGGGACCGCGAATCGGTCCGGGATGCGCTCGGCCGGGATCCGCCATGGGGCACCCGACACCGGGACCCGGCCCCATCGGCAGGCACGGCCCCCCGGGGCTTCGGTGCTTCGCGCACTCCAGCAGCGGTGCCGGTTCGCCGATACGCAGGTCGAACGCGTTCGCCTCGGAGGGATCGTTCGTTTTGCGAAGGATTCTACGTCGGGTGAGAGCCGTACGGCTCTGCGCCCTCGTCGTCATGTTGTTTCAGATGGGTCTCGGAGCCGCGCTGGCCGAGGGCGAGCCACTCGATCCGGCGGCCGCCGAGACCGGTGCGCTGGCCGATTCGGCCCTGCCTGCCGTCATCGGTGCCGCGCCGGACGAGGCCCCGCCCGTGCCCGCAACGTCGCGCCTCGAGACGACTTGGTTCGAGACCGGGCCCGGCTACGTCAGCCGCGGCGCCCGCACCCGCGACGTGGCGCTCGCACTCGGCGTCGAGAACTTCGAGACCGCGGCGCGTGCGATGATCGCGACGTCGCGCGATGGCACCGAGCTCAGCCACGCGATGCTGGCCGTCACCCTCGCACCCGATCTGCCGATGGCGCACATGGCGCTCGCCAAGGCGCAGTGGAAGGACGGCGACTGGGTCGCCGCGGTGACCGCGGTGGCATCGGGCCTCTGGGCGATCCCGCGCCATCCCGAGGCGAGTGTCTGGCTGGCGGGGTCGCTGCTCGTGATCTTCGCCGCCGTGCTGGTCTTCGGGGCCGTCGTCTTCATCGGCGCCGTCGGCATCGGCGCGGCATCGGCCGCGATCCACGACCTCGGTGATCTGGTCTCGAGGCGGATGCCCGACTTCGCGAAGGCGGCACTGTTCGCCTCGCTGCTTCTGGTGCCGGTGGTGCTGGGCGAGGGACTCATGGGCCTGCTGCTCGTGCTGCTCGTCGTCGGCGTCGCCTACGGCACCCAGCGCCATCGTGGCGCCCTGCTCTCGGCGGCGGTGCTGCTGGTGCTCGGGCTCGAGGTCGTCTTCGGCCTGGCCGGCACCGTGCTCACCTCGTTTCGCGCCGACCCGGTGGCCGACGCCGTCCTCTCGGTGGCACGCGGCAACGAGACACCGCTCGAGATCGAGCGCCTGGAGGCGCACTCCGGCGAGCGCTTCGCCGCGCTGGCCCTGGCATCCCGGTCCCGGCGCTTCGGCCAGATCGACGAGACGTACGCGCGCTACGAGAAGCTCCTCGAAGAGGACCCCCGTGACGCCGTGCTGCTCACCAACATGGGCAACCTGCTCTACGCGGCCGGCGAACACGACGGCGCCATCGAGTTCTACGAGCGCGCGGGCGGGCTCGAGGGCTCGGCGACCCTGTGGTTCAACCTCTCGCAAGCCTACGCGCGCGCGTTCCGCATGGAGGAGCTCGAGACCGCGCTCCACCGCGGGCAGTCGATCGACGCCGCCCGCGTCGAGGAGCTCTCGAATCGCGGCGACACCGAGTTCGTCGCCGACCTCCCGCTCTCGATCTGGGCGCTTCGCGAACGCATGATCAGCCGCGCCGACGACGGTGCGCTCTCCACCGAGCTCGTCGGCGTGATCGCACCCGGCTGGCTCGGGCGGAGCTGGATGCATCTGGCCGGCGCGTTGGCGGCGGCGATGATGCTCGGCGTGGCGCTGGGCGGCGCATGGGAGCACTCGAGCACCTGCAACCGCTGCGGCCGGCGCATCTGCGTTCGCTGTGACGACCAGATCTGGAACGCCGATCTCTGCGACGGCTGCCATCATCTCTTCCACCGGCCCCAGGGCACCGATCCGAAGCTGCGCACGGCGCGGATCAACGCGCTGCGTGCGCGCGAGGCGCGGCTCGAGAAGCTCTGGGTCGCGGTGTCGGTGCTGGTGCCGGGCGTAGCGGGGCTGCGCGCGCGGCGCCCGGACCTCGCGTTCACCGGCATCCTGCTCTTCGGATGGGCTGCGGCGATCTGGATCTGGCGCGACGGTGTCGTGCCCGATCCCCTGGCGCTCGGCGGCATCGGCCCGATGGCCTTCCTGCTCTCCGGCATGATGGCCGCCTTCTTCTATCTGCTCGTATTGCTTTCCGGGCTCATCATGCAGAGGAAACTCTAGTGCCCCATCCCGTGAGATCGTCTGCATTCGATCGCGTCTGCACGCCGCTCGCCGCGTTGCACTCGATCGCCGTAGCCCGCACTACGCCTCACTCGCGCGCCTTGCGAGCGGCGTGCAGCCACGCTCTCGGTGCACGCCGAGCAGAAGCCGACGTTTCGTACGGTCGACGTCGACCTCACGGGAAGGGGCACTGATGGCCGTCGCGCTCCATGGCAATCTCAAGGACTTCGGCATCGCCGAGGTGTTCCAGCTGATCGGGCAGCAGCGCAAGACCGGGGTGCTCGAGATCAAGGGCCCCGATGCGCGTGTCCAGCTCGCCTTCGACGAGGGGGCGGTGGTGTGGGCATCGCCGGTGGGCAACAGCGAGTTCGCCGTGCTCGGCGACCGGCTCGTCCGATGCGGGCTCGTCACCAAGCCGAAGCTGCAGGACCTGATGGGTGAGAGCGCCGCGTCGGCCCGGGCACTGCCGACCCTGCTGGTGTCGAGCGGCGCCGTCGACCAGGCCGATCTCGACGAGATCAACGAGCTGCTCAGCCGCGAGACGATCTTCGCCGTCATGCGCTGGACGGGCGGCTCGTTCCACTTCGACGCGCAGCCGGTCCATCACAGCACCCCGCCCGAGAAGCTGCTGGCCGCCGAGCAGATCCTGATGGACGGCCTGCGGATGCTCGACGAGTGGCAGACGTTCCAGGTGCTGGTGCCCGACGAGGACATGGTGTTCGAGCCGGTCGGTCAGCTCGAGGTCTATCGCCAGCAGGTGAGCGGTGATGCACGCGGGCGCTCGGACGGCGCCGAGCGCATCTTCCAGCTCGTCGACGGGCGGCTGACCGTGCGCCGCATCATCGATCTGTCGCGGCTCGGCACCTTCGAGGCGACGCGCATCCTCGCCGATCTGCACTCGGCGAACATGATCCGGCCGATGACCGGCGCCCCGGCCCGCAAGGCAATGAAGGTCGAGCGGGATCGGCCGCCGATCTTCGAGCAGGTCAAGCTCGTGGCGAGCACGGTGCTGCCGCTGGTGCTGCTCGCCGGGCTCGTGTGGCTCGGCTTCGAGGGACGCGGTGCGCCGACCCGGCTCCGCGGCGACCCGGTGCCCTCGAGCCCGCTGGCCGACGTGCGCCAGGACTTCGAGCTGCGCCGGCTGCGACACGCCATCGAGACCCGCCGGATGATCACCGGCGACTGGCCCGAGACGCTCGAAGACACGGCCCCCCGCGACCTCGAGAGTGTCTTCGCGTTGACGGATTCGGAGGCGGCCCCCTACTATTACGAGCGTCGGGACGGCGGCATCCTGTTGCTGGCCCCGACGCGATAGGACGCACGGTCCGTCGCGGCTCGGCCCGGCCCTGCGCCGGCACCGAGGGTCAGCTGCACGATTTGAGCAGCGTTTCCGCGTAGATGGACGAGGTCAGGGAGAACGACGCCCATCCCGATCCGGCCCCCGAGACGACCCGCGCACGCGCCCCATCCACACGGGAGTCCCGCCCTCTGGCCGATCTGAACGCTGCTGCGACCCGCCAGGTCCTGACCTTCGACGACAACATGAGCGCCGCTGCCCTCTACGGCGAGCGCGAGCACAATCTCCGGCTCCTCGAGAGCGAGCTGGGGGTCGACGCCTTCGCGCGTGGCAACGAGGTGCGCCTCAAGGGGCCGAAGCCCGCTGTCGCGCAGGCGAAGAGCGTGCTGACCCAGCTCTATGGCGTGATCCGCTCTGGCCGCGCGCTGCATGACCGCGACGTCCGGGAGGCGATTGGCATGGTGACCGAAGAGCCCGACGTAGACCTGAATCAGGTCTACGAGGACATCCTCTCGGCCGTGGGCTCGAGGCGGTCGATCCGCGCGAAGAACCTGGCGCAGCGGCGCTACGTCGAGCTGATCGCTTCGCACGACATCGCGATCGCCGTGGGGCCGGCCGGCACGGGCAAGACGTATCTGGCGATGGCGATGGCCGTCTCGGCGCTGAACCGCAAGGAGGTGAGCCGCGTGATCCTGACGCGGCCGGCCGTCGAGGCGGGCGAACGCCTGGGCTTCCTGCCCGGCGATCTGGCGGACAAGGTCGATCCCTACATGCGGCCGCTCTACGACGCACTGCACGACATGATGGACTTCGAGAAGGTCGCGCGGCTGACCGAGCGCGGCGTCATCGAGGTGGCGCCGCTCGCGTTCATGCGCGGCCGCACCTTGAACGACGCGTTCGTGATCCTCGACGAGGCGCAGAACACGACGACCGAGCAGATGAAGATGTTTCTCACGCGCCTCGGCTACAACTCGAAGGCGGTCGTCACGGGCGACGTGACGCAGACGGATCTGCCCGACGGCACCCGCAGCGGCCTCGCGGAGGCCACGGAGATCCTCGACGGCGTCGAGGGCATCGGCATCACGCGCTTCGGCAAGCAGGACGTCGTGCGCCACCCGCTCGTGCAGGAGATCATCCACGCCTACGAGCGAGCGAGTGAGAGCCGTCAGCGCGCGGACGAGAGCCGTCAGCGCGCGGATGAGAGCCGTCAGCTTGCCGAGCGCGCCGCGCGCCCGGGTGAGAACCGTCAGGGTCGGCCCTCCGGCGACACCTGAAATGCCGGTCCATCTCATCGGTCCGCCCGAGGGCAAGCGAGGGAGTCGCGCCGATGCGCGCCTGCTCGCGAGGCGCGCGCGCACTGCGATGAAGGCGCTCGGTCACGCCCGCTCCGAGCTCTCGATCGCGCTCGTCGACGACGCCGCGATCGCCGAGCTGAACGCCGGCTACCGCGACAAGCGCGGACCGACCGACGTGCTCTCGTTCTCGCTGCTCGAGGGAGAGGACGCGGAGCATCGCGGCGGGCTGCTCGGCGACGTCGTGATCAGCGTGGAGACGGCGGCGCGCCAGGCCGCCGAGCGTCGCCGCGGTCTCGACGACGAGCTCGCTCGGCTCATGGTGCACGGGCTCTGCCACCTCGTCGGACACGATCACGAGCGCGACGACGAGGCGCGCGAGATGGCGGCCGCCGAGCGGCGGCTGCGGCGGGCGATCCGCGAAGCCGAGGGCGGCTGAGCCGGCGCGAGCCCCGGCGGTGCGGGAACCGATCCGGCCGGGCGAACCCCCATCTGCTATCCATACGCGCGATCGAGGGACCGGACGCCGGCGGGGGGCACGATGCGCGCGGCGTCGCGAGACGTCGATCATCCCCCCCCCACAGCGCCGACAGGCCGTGGCGCCGAGCACGAGCGAGACGTGCGAACGCGGCGACGTTCCGGTCGCACGGTGCGGCCCGGCCCCGCCCGGTACGGACGGACCGGGGATGGAGCCGCAGCCGAGAGCCAAGCGAGCCAACAGAGCCAAGAAGAGAAGAACGAAGAACGAGGAAGACGCGAGATGAGCGACGCCGCCAACACCACGCGATTCGACCCTGCCGAGCTCGACGAGCAGCTGCGCGGCCTGCGCAAGCGCTTCGACGAGTTCCGGGGGCGTCTTTGACCCGGCTTCCTTGAAGGCACGCCTCGAGTCGCTCGAGGTCGAGATGGGGCGTCCCGATCTCTGGGACGATCAGGAGCGCGCCCAGAAGGTGGCGCGCGAGAAGAGCGCCATCGAGGACGAGCTCGGGCTGCACCGCCGGATCGAGGAGGCCCTCGACGACGCCGAGGTGCTGCTCGAGCTCGCCAGCGAAGCGGACGACGCCGAGAGCCGCGCCGAGGCCGCCACGCGGCTCGGCGAGGCCGACGGCCTCCTCGCCGATGCCGAGCTGAAGCAGCTGCTTGGCGGCGAGCACGACCGCGCCAACGTGATCCTCGAGATCAACTCCGGTGCCGGCGGCACCGACGCGAGCGACTGGGCCGAGATGCTGCTCCGCATGTATCTGCGCTGGGCCGAGCGCAAGGGCTTCTCGACCGAGCTGATCCACGTACAGGGCCACGAGGAGGCGGGGATCCGGAGCGCGACGCTCAAGATCAACGGCGACTACGCGTACGGCTATCTCAAGCCCGAGCAGGGCGTGCATCGGCTGGTGCGTATCTCACCCTTCGACAGCCAGGCCCGGCGGCACACCGCGTTCGCGAGCGTGACGGCCGTACCCGAGGTCGAGGACGAGGTCGACGTCGAGATCGACGAGGGTGATCTGCGGATCGACACCTATCGCGCAAGCGGCGCCGGTGGCCAGCACGTCAACAAGACCGACTCGGCCGTTCGCATCACCCACGTGCCGACTGGCATCGTCGTGCAGTGCCAGAACGAGCGCTCGCAGCACAAGAACAAGGCCACCGCCATGAAGGTCCTGCGCGCCCAGCTCTACGACAAGCAGCAGGCCGAGCAGAGAGAGAAGCTCGACGAGCTGACCGGTGAGAAGCGCGAGATCGGCTTCGGCAGCCAGATCCGCTCGTACACGCTGCACCCGCAGCAGCGGGCAAAGGACCACCGCACGGACAAGGAGGTCGGCAACGTGGCCGGCGTGCTCGACGGCGACCTCGATCCCTTCGTGCGAGCGATGCTCTTGCACCAGTCGGGGCAGAAGTCGGGCGGCGAGGCGGCGTAGAGCCGGTGTAGCGCCGGTGAAGAGCCGACCGGCAGCGCGCGTGCCGATCACGACGATCGGTGGGCGGGCGGGTCGAACAGGCGAGTGAAGGCGCGACGAGAGTCGCGCGACAGGAGAGCCGGGGTTGGACCTCGTCACCCTCATCCGCGATGGACTCGGCGCCGCCGGCGGTGGACTCGCGCTCGGCTTCATCGTCGCGCTCGCGATCGGCATGATCGCCATGGCCCTGATCTACGTCGGGTCGGCGGTGATCGTGCTCGACCGCTTCGCGCGCGTCGCGCGCAACCCGGCCTGGGTCGCGTTCTTCGGCGCCGTGGTGAGTGCGCTCGCTGCTGCGGCCTATCTCAGCGAGTCGCGGCCCGAGCTGTCGCTCGCGGGCTGGTCCGAGTGGGGGCGCGCCTACGGCCAGACCGCAGGCGGCATCTGGGCCATCAGCCTGCTGCTCTCGGGGGTCACGTGGCTCGTGCTGCGCGCATCGTCGGCGAACTCGGGGCGGCTCGGTGGGGCGGTGCTCGCCCTGCTCGGCATCGCGTTCGGCGCCATGGTCGGCGCGGCGGGCGAGGTGGCGCACGCGTTCGTACCGCCGCTCGCAGTCGCGCCGCTGGGTGCCGCGCTCACGTGGCGCCGCCGCCGCCGCGCGCCCGAGAGCGAAGGGCCGAGCGAGGGCGAGCGCGGCATCTGGATGCTCTGCCTCGGCTCGGCGAGCGGCATCGGCGTAGCGCTGCTGTACCCGCTCGGCGCCGACCTCGCCGGCACCGTCGGCGCGGGCGCCATCGCGGGCGTCGGTGTGCTCACCCTCTTCGGGCTGCTCCCGCTGGCTGCGGCGGGGCTGGTCGGCATGCGCCGCTCGGTCGAGTGGTTCATCGCGCTGAGGTATCTCGTCGCGAAGCGGCGCCAGGTCTTCATCTCGGCGATCACCGCGATTTGCGTCGCCGGCGTCGCCGCTGGCGTCTGGCTCATCATCGTGGTGCTCTCGGTGATGAACGGCTTCGAGCAGACCTGGCGGCAGGAGATCCTCGGCAACCGCGCGCACTTCACGCTGCACAGCGGCTTCGGCCAGATCGAAGACGTGGACGACGTGATCGATCAGGTGCGCCACGCGCCGGGTGTCGTGGCCGCCTCGCCCTTTCTCGACGTCGACGGCATGGTGCGTGGGCGCCAGGGCGAGATCTTCAGCGTGCGCATACGCGGTGTCGATCCCGAGACGGTCGGGTCGGTCACCAGCCTCGACGAGGACATGCTTCACGGCAGCCTCTCGGCGCTCGAGCCAGCCGAGGTGGCCGAAGGCGCCGACCCCGTGAGCGAGGCGCCCGGCATCATCATCGGCCATCACCTGGCGCGTGGGCTCGCCGTCGACGTCGGCGACGAGATGGTGCTGATCTCGCCCTTTGGCGGCCCGCCGACACCGCTCGGGCCGGGCCCGCGCCTCGCGCGATTCCGCGTCGCGGGTGTCTTCCAGTCGAGCTTCCATCAATTCGACGAGGTGTACACGTACGTGGCGCTCGGGGCGGCCCAGGAGTTCCGGCGCTCGGGGCCCGTCGTCGACGGCATCGAGTGCCTCACGACCGACTACTACCGATCGCGCCGCGTCGGCGACGCCGTCGCCGAGGCGCTCGGCTACCCGTTCTTCGCGCGCGACTGGAAGGACTACTACCCGGCGTTCTTCCAGGCGCTCAAGACCGAGCGGGTGTTGATGTTCCTGCTGCTCACGATGATCATGGTCGTCGCGGCGTTCGTGATCGTGACGACGCTCATCATGATGATCATGGAGAAGTCGAGCGACATCTCGATCCTGAAGGCAATGGGCGCCCAGGACTCGCTCGTCGAGCGGATCTTCGCGCTCGAGGGGACGTTCATCGGGCTCGCGGGGACCACGCTCGGCGTGCTCGCGGGCATCGCCGTGACGTCGCGCCTCTCGTGGATCCAGGATCGGATCGAAGCGCTGACCGGCATCGATACGCTGCCGGCGAGCGTGTACCAGTTCTCGGAGCTGCCCTCGAAGGTCGACCCGGTGCAGGTCGGCCTCGTGGTGCTGATCGCGATGATCCTGTCGCTCGGCGCCACCTTGCTGCCGAGCCGGCAGGGCGCGCGGCTCGATCCGGCGGAGGGGCTGCGTCATGAGTGAAGCGACGGCCTCGAGCGATGTGACGCCCTCGAGCGGGACGACCGCCTCGAGCGGGATGGGAGCCTCGAGCGGGACGAGAACCGAGAACGAGGCGCCGGCGAAGCCCGTCATCGAGCTCGAGGGGCTGTGCAAGCACTTCGAGACCGGCGAGAGCCGGATCGAGGTGCTGAATGGCGTCGATCTCGAGCTGTATCGCGGCGACCGCGTCGCCATCGTCGGTCAGTCGGGCGTCGGCAAGTCGACTCTTCTCCACATCCTCGGCACCCTCGATCATCCAACCTCGGGCTCGGTGCGCTTTGGCGGCGAGGACGTGTTCGATCGCACCTCCGAGTCGCTGGCCGAGCTCCGTAACCGCTACCTCGGCTTCGTCTTCCAGTTCCACCATCTGCTGCCCGAGTTCAGCGCCGTCGAGAACGTGATGATGCCCGGGCTCATCCGGGGGCAGGCGCGTGACGAGATGCGCCCGGTGGCGGCGCACATGCTCGAGGAGGTCGGGCTCTCGCATCGACTCGAGCATCCGGTGGGCAAGCTGTCGGGGGGCGAGCGGCAGCGTGTGGCCGTCGCGCGCGCACTGGTGCTCGAGCCGCCGGTCGTGCTGGCGGACGAGCCGACGGGCAACCTCGATCCCGCGACCGGCGACCACGTGGCCGAGCTGCTCTTCGACATGAACCAGCGCCGCGGCACGACCCTGGTCGTGGTGACCCACAGCGCGCGCATGGCCGAGCGCCTCGGACGCACGCTCGTGCTGCGGGATGGCCGGCTCGAAGAAGGTGTGGAGGACGCGGCGCTCGTGTGAGGGCAGGGCGGCTGCGCAGCAGCGGGCCGGCCGGCGCCTGCGACGGGCTTCGCCCATGCGGCGCAGTCTCTTCCGACACCGTCGGGCCGACTCCGGTTGCATCTTCTCGCAGGCTCGGGTTTTCGCCTCAACCCATTGAGATTGAAGCGGAATCGACCGATTCGGAGTCTTGAAGGCACAGGCTGCCACTACTAGACTGCGCGGCGCCGCTCTGCCCCCCATACAGTCGCTCTCGATTCTCGTGGTCCGGGTGGTCCGGCCTCGGCGGCCGGTGGCTCCTTCGGAGGGAACTCGTGCGCGCGCATCCGGTGGCTCCGGCCACCTCGTGGGCCATGCTCGTGATCGCGGTCGCGCTCGCCTTCGGCATCTGCCTGGGCGCGGCGGACGCACGGGCACAGGCGCCGACCGATGCGGGCGATGCTCCGCCGCCGCCGACCGAGGCGCCCGCCTCGGAAGCGACCGAAGGCGAAGACCCCGCAAGCGCCGACGGTTCGCCGCGCAGCCAGGTCGCGGTGCTCCCCTTCCAGGTGCACAGCGCGCGACCCCTCGACTACCTCGTCGAGTCGCTGACGGAGCTCCTCGTCACGCGCCTCGAGTCCACCAACAAGGTCGACGTCCGTGACATGGAGGAGACGCGGGTCGCGCTCGGCGCAGATGCGGACCGCGACCTCACCGACGCGGAGGCGCGCGCCGTCGCGCAGCGGCTCGGCGTCGACGCCGTCGTCACGGGCAGCCTGACCGAGCTCGCCGGCCGCTACAGCCTCGACGTACGTGTCGTCAAGGCGACGGCCGGCGCACGTGCACACACCATCGTGTACACCGCCGAGAACGACAAGGACCTCGTCGCCCGGCTCGGCGAGCTGACCGAGCAGGTGACCCTGGCCTCGGCGGGCAGCGAGCTCGGCCGCATCATGAGCCTGCAGATCGAGGGCGCGGGCGACCTGGAGCCCCAATTCCGGTCGACGATCCGCAGTCAGGCCGGGCGCCCCTACGACCCGCTCACCGCCCAGGACGATCGTGACCGCATGCTCGAGCACGAGCGCGTGTCGCGTGTGAACATCGAGACGGAGCGCGTCGAGGGCGGCGTGGCGCTGCTGTTCTCCGTGCTACGCACCGAGATGCTCGTCGGTCAGGGCGTGGTGGCGAAGTCGGGCGTGACCGTCACGTCGATCTCGATCGACGGCAACAGGCGCATCGAGACCGACGCGATCCTCACCCGCATCGAGACGAGGGAGGGGGAGCCGCTCTCGCGATCGAGGCTGGCCCGCGACGTGCGGGACGTCTACGGGCTCGGGTTCTTCCGCGCGGTGAACGTGTTCGCGGAGTCGAACGCCGATGGCGTCGACCTGGTCTTCCGGGTCGAGGAGAACCCGGTGATCCGCCAGATCACGATCACCGGCAACGACAACGTCGACGGCGACGACATCCAGGACGTGCTGACGCTCACGACCGGGTCGACCCTCGACTACTCGCTGCTGCACGAGAACAAGGACCGCATCCAGCAGGTATACCGGGCGGAGGGCTACTACCTCGCCGAGGTCGACTTCGTGATGGAGGAGGTCTCCGACTCGGCCGTATCGATCGACTTCGTGGTCATCGAGAACGAGAAGCTCAAGCTGCGCAAGATCGACTTCGCCGGCAACGAGAACATCAAGAGCAAGGAGCTCCGCGACGGCTTCAATACCAAGACGCGCAAGTGGTACTCGTGGGCGACCGCGTGGTTCGACCGCACCGGCACCTACTCGGAGCCGATCTTCGCGCGCGACCTGCGCGAGGTCGAGAAGAAGTACACCGACCGCGGGTACCTGCAGGTCGAGGTCGGAGAGCCGCAGGTCGACCCCACCGAGGAGGGGCTCTTCGTCGTCGTCGAGGTGAAGGAGGGGCCGCAGTTCCGCGTCGGCCACATCGACGTGAGCGGCGACCAGACCGTCGATCTCGATGCGCTCCGCAAGAAGCTGAAGCTCGACGACGGCGACGTCTTCAACCGCTCTTACCTGACCCAGGACGTCGAGAGCCTCGAGCGGCACTACACCGATCGCGGGTTCTACTTCGCGAGCGTCCAGCCCCAGACCCGCATCAAGCAGAACGAGAAGGTCGTCGACGTCCGCTTCGCCGTCGAGAAGGGCCCGCTCTACTTCGTGCGGAACCTCGACATCGCCGGCAACACGCGCACGATCGATCCGGTGATTCGCCGCGAGATGGAGGTGGTCGAAGGCCAGCTCTACTCGGCGAGGGCACTGCAGATCAGCGACCGTCGCATCCGGGGCCTCGGCTACTTCGAGGACGTGAGCTTCGAGCCGAAGCCGACCCCCGACCCGTATCAGCTCGATCTCTCGGTGAACGTCGTCGAGCGGCCCACCGGCTCGTTCAGCTTCGGCGCCGGCTACTCGTCGCAGGATGGTCTGGTGTTCACCGGCTCCCTCTCTCAGTCGAATCTCTTCGGTCGTGGCTACGGGGTGAACCTGTCCGTCGACATCGGCGGCCGGACGAGTCGCTATTTCTTCTCGGTCAGCGACCCGTACTTCATGGGCAGCTCGTTCAGCTTCGGCGGCACGATCTTCCTGACCGACGTCCGCTTCGACACGTTCCAGAGCAAGCAGCGCGGCTTCGACTTCGTCCTCGGCCACGCGCTCACCGAGGACAAGACGGCCCGAGGCTTCATGCGATACAGCTGGTCGAGCCGCAAGGTGCGCCAGGACACCCGCGTGAACGCCGCCGCAACGATCTTCCGCGAGATCCTGCAGGGCAACGAGAGCAGCAGCCTGCTGGGCTTCTCGTTCACTCGCGACACGCGCGACGACCGCTTCTCGGCGACTTCGGGCACGAACATGGGCGGCTCGATCGAGTACTCGGGCCTGGGCGGCTTCGCGAGGTACCTCCGCACCGAGTACCGCATCGGCTGGTATCTCGGCGCGCCGAAGTGGCTGATCGACCGCTCCTCGTTCGTGGCCACGGCGCGTCTCGGCTACGCGGTGCCCTTCAATCAGATCTCCGACTGGGACCTGACGATCTCCGACACCGACGCGTGCGAGGTCCGCAACTGCATCAACGTCGATACGCTGGATCAGATCGACACCGATCTGAGGCTGCCGCTCACCGAGCGCTACTTCCTCGGCGGCATCGGCAGCTTCCAGCTGCGCGGCTACCGCGCGCGCAGCGTGGGCCCGCGGCGCGCGATCCTCCAGCGCAGCGGCATCGCGGGTGAGGGCAACCTCTTCCATCCCGTGGGTACGACGATCAACCGCCTCGCGAACGGCGACTTGCAGGCCGTCTGTAACGACGACGACATCTTCAGCCAGGGCGACGGCGATGGTAAGTGCAATACTTTGAATACGAAAGACATCGAGGATTTCAATGACATCGACGAGACCGACGTGGTCGGCGGCAACTCGTTCGCGTCGACGAGCTTCGAGTACCGGTTCCCGATCTCCGAGCAGGTGGGCCTGCAGGGCGTCGTCTTCATCGACGGCGGCAACGCGTTCTACGAGGGCGAGAACCTGTTCGATGTGACCGAGTGGCGCTACGGTACGGGAGGCGGGGTGTTGTGGTTCTCTCCCTTCGGCCCGCTCCAGCTCGTCCTGGGCTTTCCGATCAATCCGCGTTCCTTCGAAGACAGTCCCGTCTTCGAGTTCTCGGTGGGTGGTTTCGGGCTTTAGCGCTCCTCGCGGCCCGACCACGCGCCATGTGAGCGCGTGACGGCAGCTGACGAGACGAGCAATACAAGGAGTCATTCGTGAAGATCAACAAGGCAATCGTGGTCGTTCTGGCCTGTCTGTTCCTCGGCTGGGGACTCGGGGCCGACGACAAGGGCATGTCCATCGGCATCGTCGATCTGGACCAGGCGGTGCTCTCGACCGATGAGGGCAAGCACGCCCGCTCCGAGCTCGAGCGCCGCGCGCGCGAGGCGGAGATCGAGCTGAAGCCGATGATCGAAGAGCTGCAGGCGCTGATGACCGAGTACCAGCAGAAGGAGGCGATCAGCTCCGACGAGTGGAAGCAGGACAAGCAGCTCGAGGCCGCGGGGATGCGCAACCGCATCGAGTTCAAGCAGAAGGAGGTCCAGGCCCAGCTCGAGGTGCATCGCGAGCGCCTGGTGGCTCCGCTGCGGACGAAGCTCGTCGAGGTCGTCGACGCGATCGGCCGCGAAGAGGGCTATGCGCTGATCCTCGTCCGCAACGCGCCGGGCGTGATGTACTCGCGCGAGGCCCTCGACATCACCGACCTCGTCATCAAGAAGTTCAACGAGAAGAAGTGACGCGGTGATCCACCCCACCGCCATCGTCGAGCCGGGCGCGAAGCTCGGCGAAGGCGTGACGGTGGGCCCGTACGCCTTGATCGGCGCCGGGGTCACGCTCGGCGAAGCCGTCGAGGTCGGCCCGCACGTCGTGCTCGCGGGTCGCACCACGGTGGGGGCGCGCACGCGCATCTTCGCGCATGCGTGCCTTGGCCATGAGGGGCAGATCGTCGGTCCGCCGAGCGAAGACACCCTGCTCGAGATCGGCTGCGACAACGTGCTCCGAGAGCACGTGACGATCCATCGGGGCTCGTCGAAGGGCTGCGGCGAGACGAGGGTCGGCGACCGCAACTACCTCATGAACGGAGTGCACGTCGGCCACGACTGCATCGTGGGCTCCGACTGCGTGGCCGCGAGCTTCACGGCGCTCGGCGGTCACGTCGAGATCGGCGATCACGCCGTGCTCGGCGCCTATACCGGGGTGCACCAGCACTGCCGGATCGGCGAGTCCGCCATGACGGCCGCCGGGACGAAGGCGACGAAGGACGTGGCGCCCTACGTGACCGTGGCGGGCGATCGCGCGCGCCTCGTCGGGCTGAACGGTGTGGGCCTTCGGCGGCGTGGCTTCGAGCCCGATGAGATCGCTGCACTGAAGCGGGCCTACCAGCGCGTGTTTGCGTCGGGCCTCCGCGTCGACGAGGCAGTGGCCGCGCTCGAAGCCGAGGGGACGCAGACGCCCCACGTGCGCAAGCTCGTCGAATTCGTGCGGAAGAGCGAACGCGGGGTCGTCCGCTGAGCGCATGGCGCCATGTCGACCGCGTCCGCCATACGCCGCGCCAAGCCGAAGCGAGGGGTCGTCCGCTGACGGCATCGAGCCACGCGCGAAGGAGGGGCGGCAGGGCGCGTCACCGAGCGGAGGCGGCCGCCCCGGCACCCTGTTAATCTCGCCCGCGGGCGGATCGGGGGGAGAAGTGCTGGGGCTGATCGCGGGCGAGGGGGCCTTTCCGATCGAGATCGCGCGCGCCGTGCGCGCCGCCGGTCAGCCCGTGCACGCGGTGGCCTTCGCCGAGCTCACCGACCCGAGCCTCGAGGGCCAGGTGTCCTCCATCGACTGGCTGCCGCTCGGCGCCGTCCGGCCGCTGCTCGACTCGCTGCACGGTGCCGGTGCCCACGACGTCGTGCTCGCCGGCAAGGTGGCCAAGACGCATCTCCATCGACCGGGCGTCCCCGTCGCCCCCGACCGCGAGGCGCTCGCGCTCTTCGCGAGCCTCGACGATCGCGCCGACGGCCGGCTGCTCTCGGCCCTGGCCGATCTGCTCGAGGCCGAGGGCTTCGAGCTGAAGCCCCAGGCCGAGTGGGTGCCCGACTGGATCGCCCGGCCCGGGGTGCTCGGCGAGACCCGACCGACCGAGCGGCAGCGCCTCGACATCGCGCTGGGCGCACCGATCGCTCGCAGCATCGCCGATCTCGACGTCGGCCAGTGCGTCGCCGTCGAGGCGGGCACGGTGCTCGCCGTCGAAGCGATCGACGGCACCGATGCGACGATCGAGCGTGCCGGCCGACTCGGCGCAGGGGAGGGCGTGCTCGTCAAGCTCGCTCGCCCGGTGCAGGATCCGCGCTTCGACCTGCCGGCGGTCGGCCCGCGCACCCTCGACGCGATGGCGAAGGCCGGTCTGCGCGCGCTGGCGATCGAGGCAGGACGCACCCTCGTGATCGGGGGGCACGATCTCGCGCGTCACGCCGACGCGCTGGGCATCGCCGTGGTCGGCATCGACCCGCGCGACGCGGCCGGCATGGGCGTGGACATGGGGATCGCTTCGTGAGGAGCGCACGGGCGGGGGGCATCGGCGTGCAAGGGCGCATGGGCGAGGGCCGTGCCGACGTGAAGGACCGTATTCATGGCGGCGAGGGCCGGGCCGTCGTGAAGGACCGCATTCGTGTCGGCGTGATCGGCGTGGGCTACATGGGCCGGCTGCATGCCGAGAAGCTCGCCGCGCTCGCGCTCGACGACGAGGGGCTCGAGTTCGTCGGCGTCGCGGACGTCCGCCCCGAGCGCGCGCGCGGTGTCGCGAACCGGCTCGAGACGTCGGCGTGGCCCGACCATCGCCCGGTGTTCGAGCAGGCGGACGCGGTCGTGGTGGCCGTGCCGACGGTCAGCCACTTCGACATCGTGCGCGACGCGCTCCATGCCGGCGTCGACGTGCTGGTCGAGAAGCCCATCGCCGCGACCCTCGACGAGGCAGAGCAGCTGCTCGCGCTCGCGCGTGCCGGCGAGCGCATCCTGCAGGTCGGCCATCTCGAGTGGTTCAACGGCGCAATGAGCGTGATCCGCGAGCACATCCGCGCGCCGCGCTTCATCGAGGTGCACCGGCTCGGGCCCTTTCCCGATCGGGCGACCGACATCGACGTGGTGCGCGACGTCATGATCCACGACCTCGACATCCTGCAGCAGACCCTCGGCGAGGCGCCGGCCGAGATCGACGCAGTGGGCGTGCCGATCCTCTCGCCCGAGGTCGACATCGCGAACGCGCGGCTGCGCTTCCCCGGCGGCTGCGTCGCGAACCTGACCGCGTCGCGTGTCACGAGCACGCCGACGCGCAAGATCCGCTTCTTCCAGCCCGATGCCTACTTCTCGGTCGACTTCCTCGAGCAGGCGGCGGTCGCGATCCGTCGTGAGCCGGGCGAGGCCGGGGCCCCGGGCGCGATGAAGCTCGAGAAGCTCGACGTCGATCGGGGCGATGCGCTCGTCGCGCAGCTGCGGGACTTCATCGGCGCCGTGCGCACCCGTCAGCGCCCGGAGGTCGACGGAGTCGATGGCCTCGATGCACTGCGCACGGCGGGGCGCGTGATCGAGGCGATGGGGCCCGTGGGCGTGCTCGACTGAGACGGGTCGGCCGCTCTCCACCGCACGTGGCCCGTAGAGAGAGCCCGTAGAGAAAGCCCGTAGAGAGAGTCCGTAGAGAGATTCCGCCATGCCCCCCCCTCCCGGTGCGACGCGCCGCATCCTCTTCTCCGCGGGCGACGTGTCGGGCGATCTCCACGGCGCCGCCCTCGCTGCCCGACTCCGCGAGCGCCGAGGCGACCTCGAGCTCGCCGGCCTCGGCGGCCGCGCGATGCAGGCGGCCGGCGTCGAGCTCGTCGCCTCGAGCGATGCACTGGCGATCGGCGGTCTCGTCGAGGTGCTGCGCGCGCTCCGCGCCGTGCACGCCACGCGGCGGGCGCTCCTCGAGCACGCGCGCGCGCATCCCCCCGACCTCGTCGTGCTGATCGACTCGGGCGGGTTCAACCTGCCGCTGGCACGCGCGCTTCGCCGCCGCTGCGAGGCGAAGATCCTCTACTTCGTGGCGCCCCAGGTCTGGGCGTGGCGGCGCGGACGCATTCGCAAGCTCGCGCGCCGCGTCGATCGCGCTGCCGTGATCCTGCCCTTCGAGGCGGAGCACTACGCGGGGACCGGCCTGACGGTCGACTTCGTGGGCCATCCGCTCGTCGACGAGCTCGCGGCGGAGGGCGCCGCCGGGTCGGAGGCGAAGCGATCGAGTGCACGCGCGCGACTCGGCGTCGAGGGCGATGCGCTGGTCGTCGCGCTGATGCCGGGGAGCCGGCGCAACGAGGTCGACGCGCATCTGCCGATGCAGCTCGAGGCCGTGGCGCGGCTGCGCGAGCGGTGGCCGGATCTGCGCGCGCTCGTCGCCGTCGCGCCTTCGATCGAGCGAGGCCGCATCGACGCGCTCGTCGCTGCCGCGCCGGGTGAGGTCGGGGCCGCCGTCCGCATCGTCGAGGGCGACTCGCGCGGCGTGCTGCGTGCGGCGGACGCGGCCCTGCTGAAGCCGGGCACGGTCACCACCGAGGCGATGCTGCTCGGCGTGCCCATGGTGGTGATGGCACGCGCGCACCCGCTGACGGCCGCCGTCGTGCGGCGTCTCCTGCGCGTCCCACACCTCGCCATGCCGAATCTGGTGGCGGGGCGCCGCATCGTGCCCGAATACTGGCAGGAAGAGGCCACGCCCGGTGGCCTGGCCGATGCACTCGCCGGGCTGCTCGGTGGCCCGGAGCGCGAAGCACAGCTGGTGGCGCTCGGCGACGCGGCCGAACGGCTCGGCCCCGGCGGCGCCATCGATCGGGCGGCGGACGTCGCGCTCTCGATGCTCGACGAGCGCTGAGACTACTTCGAGAGGCGAGAGCCAGAGAGGAGAGACGCCCGTGCGCTGGATCGGCCATGGCCTCATCGCTTTCGCGACACTGCTGCTCGCTCCGATCGCCCTGGTCGCGGCGCTCGCGCGTCCGACCTGGCGAGCCGGGCTGCGCGAGCGGCTGCTCGCGCCACGGCGGCGCGCGGACCGGCCGATCTGGATCCACGCGGCGAGCGTCGGCGAGGCGGCGGCGGCCGACGCGCTGATCGACGGACTGGGGCCGAAGGCGCCCCCGCTCTTCCTCACGGCACAGACGATGACCGGACGCGCTCGGCTCTCTGCTCGCCACCCCGAGCACTCCTGCCGGCTCGTCCCCTTCGATCACCCCTGGCTCACGGGCCGCGCGCTCGCGCGCGTGCGTCCACGGGCGCTGGTGCTGGTCGAGACCGAGGTGTGGCCGGCGCTCGTCGCGGCCGCCCATCGTCACGGGGTACCGGTGGTCGTCGTCTCCGGGCGGATATCCGAGCGCGGGTATCGGGCACGGCACGAGCTCGCGCCGCTCTTTCACGGCACGTTCTCGAGGCTGGCGGCGGTCGGGGCGCGCACGCGCGAGGACGCCGACCGATTCGTCGCGCTGGGCACGCCCGAGACGCGGGTGCGCGTCACGGGCGACCTCAAGTGGGTGAAGCCGCCCGAGCGAGCGCCGGTCGCGGACGAGATCATGCGTTGGATCTCGCGCCACCCGACGGTCGTGCTGGGCAGCACCCACCCCGACGAGACCGGTGAGCTCGTCGCGGCCATCGAGGTGGTGCGCGCGCGCGGCCGCGACGTGCAGTGGCTATGGGCGCCTCGGCATCCGGGCGGTGCGGAGGCGCTGCTTCGCCGGCTCGATCGCGCGGGCGTGCGCGCCGTCCTGCGCTCTCGGCTCGACGCCGAAGCGCGCGAGAGCGTCGACGTGCTCGTGCTCGACACCCTCGGCGAGCTGCGCGCCATCTGGCCGCAGGGAATGCTGGCCGTGGTCGGCGGCACCTTCGGCGCCACCGGTGGCCACGATCTGCTCGAGCCCGTCCACGCAGGACGCCCGGTGCTCTTCGGGCCGAATACGTCGGGCGTCGCCGCGATGGCGCGCGCGCTGGTCGACGCCGGCGCGGCGATCCAGGTGGGCGACGGCGCAGCGCTCGGTGGTGAGATCGCGCGTCTGCTCGATGCGGCGCCTGAGCGCGCCGATCGCGTGTCGCGGGGCACCGCGCTCCTCGAGGCCGGTCGCGCGGCCCTCGACGCGCACGTGAAGCTCGTCCGCGACGCCGCGGCCGGGCGGCTGCCGGTGGCGCCCGAGGCCGAGCGGCTCGCGCTCGCTTCGACCGAGGCGCCCCGTGGCCTGTACTCGCGCACGGGCCCCGCCGCGCTTGCGCCCGTGCGCGCCGTGCTCGTGCTCGCGTCGCAGCTCTACGCCTGGGCTGCCCGGCTCGACCGCCGCACCGGGCGTCTGGGCACGCGCCGCACGATGCGGCTCCCCTGCGCCGTCGTGTCGGTGGGCGGCTGGCTCGCCGGCGGCGCGGCGAAGACCCCCGTCACGCTGTGGCTGGCCCGGGCGCTCCGCGACCGGGGCCATCGCGTGGTGGTCGTCACCCGGGGCCACGGCGTCCGCCTCGGTCGCCGGCGCGTCGAGATCGCGTCCCACGGTGCGGGGCCCTGTGCGCCGGCCGAGCAGGTCGGCGACGAGGCGCTCGTCATCGCTCGCCACGCGGAGGGCGTGCCGGTGCTCGTGGCGCGCGACCGCTACCGGGCGGGGCTCTGCGCGGTGGCCGAGTTCGACTGCGAGGTGCTGCTGCTCGACGACGGCTTTCAGCACTTCGCGCTGCACCGCGATCTCGACCTCGTCTGCCTCGACGCCGCAATCGGCCTCGGCAACGGACGCGTCCTGCCGGCGGGCCCGCTGCGCGAGTCGCCGCGTGCGTGGCAGCGTGCGGACGCTCTCGTCGTCACCGGCGGACCGCTCGACGACACCGATGTCGAAGCGATCGAGTCGCACGCGCCGGGGCTTCGCCGATTCGCGGGCGAGCGTGGCGTGCGCGGCTGGCGGGGGCAGAGGACGGGCGAGGCGCTGGCGCCGGACGGGCTGGCGGGGCAACGCGTGGGGCTGCTCGCGGCGCTCGCCGATCCTTCGGGCTTTCGCGCGCTCGCCGAGCGCTGCGGCGTCGAGGTGGGCGCGGTGCGCCTGGCCCCCGATCATCACGCGTGGCGGCGCGAGGAGATCGCCTCGCTCGGTCGCCGCCGCTGCACGATCTGGATCACGACCGAGAAGGACGCCGTGAAGATCGACCCCGCATGGCTCGGCCCCGGCGTCGCGCTCTTCGTGCTCGAGATGGACTGGGAGCCCGCCGCGCTGCCCTCGCTCACGCGCTTCGTCGAGCGCCGCTGCGGGCTGGAGCGCCGCGGCCAGGTGGAGCGCTGCGGCGAGGTGGAGCGCCGCGGCCAGGTGGAGCGCCGCGGCCAGGTGGAGCGCCGCGGCCAGGGGTCGAAGACCCGGACGGCGCCCGCCGCCTCGGATCAGCGAGCCCCGAGCGCGCCGGCCAACGACTCGCTCCAGCGGGCGGTCGGCTCGCAATAGGCGTCGACGAGCACCTTCCAGCCCGATTCGAGGGCCGGGCGCGCTTCGGGGCGACGCTCGATCGATCGCCGCAGCCGAGTGAGCTCTCGGCGCCGTCGCGATGGCGCGGCCGGCGTCCCGGCGTGGCCCCCCTGCAGGTCGATGACCCTGACCGACATGTCCGTGGGATCGTGCAGCAGATTCGTCACCGCGAGATCGGCGTGACCGCCGCCGGCATCGTGGAACGCGCGAATCGTCTGACCGAAGCGCCGGCAGAGATCGCTGACCTCGCCGCTCACGCGCATGCCGCGGTCGCGCTCGAGCGCGTGGGCGAGCGCGCTGGCGCCGTCGAGCGCGTGCTGCACGAAGACCGTCCCGACGATGGCCCGCCAGCCGAGGGCGTCGCGCAGGCCGGCGGCGACGACGGGCTCGAGCACCGGTGCACCGCGCCGGTGCAGCTCGGCCGTGACCTCGATCTCGTGGGCGACCCGGGCGAAGCGCGGCACGCGGCCGGCGAAGAGCGGGCCGAGGGCGCCTCCCTTGAGCGCGCGCTTCACGAACACCGGACCCCGCTCGGTCTCGAGGATGCACGTGGCGGCGCGTCCCGCGTTGCGCGTTCGATCGGGCACGAGCCCGTCCGTCAGGGCGCCGAGCCGCGCGGCATCGGTGAGGCCCGCCGCGCGGAGCGCCTGCTCGTAGGTCGCCGCGACGAGCAGGCGTACGCGTCCCTCGCGCACGACGACGAAGGAGGGCGCTGCCTCGGGGTCGTCTGCGGGCTCGGCCGGAGCGGGGAGCGAGGCGGTCCGCGGGTCTTCCACGTCGGGGTATCCTACGGCGCACGCCCGGCCGGGACCACGACGCCGGGCTTCCGATCCGAACCGACGAGGCGCGACATCCGCGAGCGAAGCGTGCAGAACCCGGGTGGGGCTTCCGGAGCGGCTCGGCCGGACGAGCCGCGCCGCGTGCTCGTCGTGCGCCTCGGCGCCTTCGGCGACGTCGTTCGGACGCTGCCCGCGGCCTTCGCGCTACGCAGGCGCCTGCCCGGGGCCCGGCTCGCGTGGCTCGTCGAGCCCGGCTCGGCGCCGCTGCTCGAGCGTCTGCCCTGGCTCGACGAGGTGCTGGTCTTCCCGCGCTCCGAGCTCGAGGCGGCGCTGGCCCGCTGGCGCGCGGGGGCGTTGCTCGGCCGTGGACTCGACGTCCGGCGGACGCTGCGCGATCGCGGCTTCGACTGCGTGGTCGACTTCCACGGCATCCTGAAGAGCGGCGTGCTCACGCGCTGCACCGGGGCGGGCCGGCGCGTGGGGCTCGCGCCCGCGCACGTGCGTGAGGGCGCGGCCTTCTTCTACACCGAGCACGTCCGTCCGCCCGTCGATCCGTGCTCGCGGTGGGCGCGCAACGCCGCGCTCGCCGCGCAGCTCGGCGCGAGCGTCGATGCCACGCCGATCCCCGGCCTCGCGCCGAGCGACACCGCGCAGCCGCGCGGCAGGCACGCCGTGCTGCATCCCGGCTCGAGCGCCGGCACGCCGCACAAGCGTTATCCGGTGCAGCGGTTCGCGGAGGTCGCGCGCGTGCTCGCGCGCGAGCTCGGCGCGCCGTGCGTCGTCACGTGCGGCCCCGACCCCGTCGAGCGCGCGCGGGCGAGGGCGCTGGTCGAGCGCGCGGGCGACGCCGCGCAGGTCGCCGAGACGGGGGGCGATGTCGGCGCGTTGATCTCGCAGCTCTCGTCCGCGCGCGTGGTCGTGAGCGGCGACACCGGTCCGCTGCACCTCGCATCGCTGCTCGGCACGCCGGTCGTGCAGATCCTCGGTCCCACCCATCCGGTGCAGAACGAGCCCTGGCCGCACACGCCCTGGGCGCGCGCGCATCTGCCGCTGCCGTGCAGCCCGTGTCGCCGGGGCTGTGACGCCGCGCCCTGCATGGAGCTGCTCCCGGTCGCCGACATCGTGGACGCCGCGCGCCGGGCGCTCGCGTGGGCCTTCGCCGCCTCGCCGGCGCACGTCGCTCCGGCGAGCGCGGGCGCGCCGAAGCGGGCGTCGGCTGGAGTGCTCGCGTGAGCGCGCTGGCCGACGCCGCTCGCATCGTCGTTCGTGCGCCGAACTGGCTCGGTGATCTCGTGATGGCGACGCCCGGGCTGCGCGCGCTCCGCAAGCACGTGCCCGACGCGCACGTGACCGTCCAGCTGCCCGCGGCGCTCGCGCCGCTGCTCGAGGGCTCGCCCCACGTCGACGCCATCGTCGCGATGGACGGACGGCCGCAGGGCGTGCGTGCGCTGTGGCGCGAGGCGCGCAGGCTGCGCGCCGCGGGCCCCTTCGACTACGGGGTGTGCCTGCCCGAGAGCCACTCGTCGGCCTTGATCCTGCGCGCGGCCGGGGTGCGGCGCGTCGGTGGCTTCGCGCGCGGCGGGCGGGGCTGGCTCCTGCACGACGCGATCGCGGCGCCGGCCGAGTGGGGACGCCGCCGCATGGTCGCGCGCGAGGTCTTCGTGCTGACCCTGCTCGAGCGGCTGGGCTGCCCCGGCGACGGCACGGCGCTCGAGCTGCACGCGACCGACGCTGCGGAGCGCACCGCGCAGCGGCTGCTCGATGGCCTCGGTCACGGGCGCCGGATCGTCGGGCTCGCCCCCGGTGCCTCGTTCGGTCCCTCGAAGCAATGGCCCGCGGCGTCCTTCGCGGAGCTCGCGGATCGCTTCGCCGAGGCCGGCGACGACGTGGTGCTCGTGGGCTCGCCCGGCGAGCGTGATCTGGTCTCGCGGATCGGTGAGCGGATGCGGCACGAGGCGCGCTCGCTCGCCGGCGAGACGGGTCTCGGCGTGCTGCCCGCCGTCCTGCGGAGGCTCTCGCTGCTCGTCTGCAACGATGCCGGCGCGCGGCACGTCGCGGTGGCCTGCGGCGTGCCCACGACCGTCTTCATGGGGCCCACCGCGCTCGAGAAGACCGGCGAGAATCTCACGCAGGTGGCCGTGCTGACCCACGACGTGCCCTGCCGGCCCTGCTACCAACGCCACTGCCCCGTCGGCCACGAGTGCATGACGGGGATCACGCCCGGTCGCGCCTTCGACGCCGCGACGCGACTGCGCGCGGCGTGCGAGCAGGCGGCCACGACCCGACGGGAGTGCATGTGAGCCCGGTTCGCAAACAGCTCGACGCGACCTTGCAGCGCTTCGAGCACCTCGAGGTGCTCGTCGTGGGCGACGTCATGCTCGACGAGTACCTGCTCGGCGAGGTCGATCGCGTGAGCCCGGAGGCGCCCGTCCCCATCGTCGCCGTAGAGCGCGAGGTACGCGCGCTCGGGGGCGCCGGCAACGTCGTACGCAACCTCGTGGCGCTCGGGGCGAGCGCGCGGCTCTGCAGCGTGGTCGGCGACGACGACGAGGGGCGGCGCATCGTCGACCTGCTGAAGGAGCTCGGCGTCGACACGTCGGGCATCGTCGTCGACGATGCGCGGCGCACTACGCGCAAGACGCGCATCGTCGCGCGTGACCAGCAGATGATCCGGGCCGATCGCGAGGACGTGGAGCCGCTCGGCGACGACGCGCGCGACGCGCTCGAAGCGCGCGTGCGCGCTTCGCTGCGCGGCACCGACGGTGCCGCCCTCGTCGACTACGGCAAGGGCGTGCTCGCCCCCGATGCTGCGCGCCGCCTCGTCGCGATGTGCGGCGAGGCCGGCGTCGATGTCGCCGTCGATCCGAAGGGGCATCTCGACGCCTACCGGGGGGTGCGGCTCGTGAAGCCCAATGCAGCCGAGGCGGCGGCGCTCCTGGGCGAGCCCGAGGTGTTGCCGGCGGCGTCCGGGCAGGGCGCGCACGCGTGGGCCAGGCGGCTGGGCGAGCGCCTGCCGGGCGCCGACGCCGCGCTCACGCTCGGCGGCGAGGGCATGGTCGTGCTCGAGGCCGGGTCGAAGGGAGCGCCCGAGCTGGTGCCCACGGCCTCGCTGGACGTCTACGATGTGCAGGGCGCCGGGGACACGAGCCTCGCCGCGCTCTGGCTCTCGCGGCTGGCCGGGGCGTCGCTCGTCGACGCGGCGCTGGTCGCGAATGCCGCGTCGGGCGTGGCCGTGTCGAAGGTGGGCACGGCGACGGCGAGCCGCGACGAGGTGCGCGAGCGGCTGGCCCGGGTGCTCGCGGCGGGCGCGCGCGAAGACGACGACGACGGAGGATCGCGATGATTCGCAGCATGACCGGCTTCGGCCGCGCCACCTTCGAGGTGGGACAGACGGTGTTCGAGGTCGAGATGCGGAGCGTGAACCATCGCCATCTCGACGCGCGGGTGAAGCTGCCCCGCGCGCTCTCCGATCGCGACGCAGAGGTGAAGGCGGCGATCCAGGCGCGGCTCGGCCGGGGCAAGGTCGACTGCAGCGTCTCGGTCTCGGGCCAGGCGGCCGCGCTCCAGGGCCGGGTGCAGGTCGATGCCGACGTGGCCGGTCAGTACGTCGACGCGGCGCACGCGCTCGCGGACGCCCACCGGCTGACCGGCGCGCTCGACGTGTCGACCCTGCTCGGCATGCCGGGCGTGGTGCGCGTGACCGAGGTCGAGTGGGCCGACGACGACCTCGCCGCCGGGCTCGGGCGGGCGGTGGCCGAGGCGCTCGCCGCGCTCGAAGCGATGCGGGCCGCAGAGGGAGCGTCGTTGCAGGCGGAGCTCGAAGGGCGGCTCGACCGCGTGCTCGAGCTCGTCGGACAGTTCGAGGCGCGCTCGGGGCTCGTGGTCGAGGCGGCGAAGGAGCGCCTCAAGAAGCGCGCCGAGCAGCTGCGCCAGGAGACGGGCAGCTTCGACGACGCGCGACTGCACCAGGAGATCGTCATCGCGGCCGACCGCCTCGACATCACCGAGGAGCTGGTGCGGCTGCGCAGTCACGTCGATCAGTTTCGCGCGATCCTCGCCGAGGGCGACGCCGGAAAGCCGGTGGGCCGGCGCCTCGACTTCCTGCTGCAGGAGATGGGGCGCGAGGCGAACACGGTGGGCTCGAAGGCGAACGACGCGCCGCTCGCCCACGACGTCGTCGAGCTGAAGGCGGAGCTCGAGCGGCTCCGCGAGCAGGTGCAGAACGTTGAGTAGGGCCTGTCTCGGTAGAAGCGTGGTGGATCTCGCCGGCCGGCTCACTCCGCGAGCAGGTGCAGAACGTTGAGCAGCGTCTCGACCCGCAAACCGGCCAAGGCCGCGGCGAAGCGTGCGACCGCGCGGGCGCCGGAGCGCCCTGCGGGCACCGACGTCCCGACCATGATCAGCATCGGCTACGGCAACCTCGTGACCGCCGCGCGAGTGATTGCGATCGTATCGCCGCAGTCGAACCCGATGCGACGCCTGCGCGAAGAGGCGAGCGAGCGCGGGAAGCTCATCGACGCGACCGAGGGCCGACGCACGCGCTCGATCCTCGTGACCGACAGCGACCACGTGATCCTGTCGGCGATCAACCCGGAGACCATCGCGGCGCGTCTCTCGCCCGAGGATCTGGAGGAAGATGGAAGTTGACCGGGCTCGAGCGATATCGAAAGGGGAGTCAGGCGTGACCGGGCCCGCGCGCAAGGGAATCGCCTTCGTCGTGGCCGCGCCGAGTGGCACCGGCAAGACGACGATCTGTCACGCGGTGGTCGACGCCGACGATCAGATCGTGCACTCGATCTCGCACACGACGAGGCGGCCGCGCGAAGGCGAGGAGGATGGCATCCACTACCACTTCGTCGACGCACAGACATTTCGGCGGATGGTCGACGACGGCGAGTTCCTCGAGCACGCGAGCTACAACGGCAATCTGTACGGCACGAGCCGCGAAGCGCTGCGCGTCGAGATGGAAGAGCGCGGCCGGGACGTGCTGCTCGAGATCGAGGTGCAGGGTGCGCAGCAGCTGCGCGAGAGGGACACCGGTGCGTGCTTCATCTTCTTGCTGCCGCCGAGCCTCACCGAGCTGGCGCGGCGCCTGCGGGCCCGGGGCACCGACGACGAGGAGACGATCAACAAGCGGCTCGCGATCGTCGACAACGAGCTGAAGGCCGTCGGACATTTCGACTACGCGGTCGTGAACGACGACCTCGATGACGCGATCGCCGCGGTGGCCGGGATCGTCGCCGCCGAACGCTCCGGCGACGCCGCTGCGATCGAGCGCACGGCGGAGCGCCACGGGCGCGAGCGAGTCTGGGCCACGTGGCGCGAGGCCAACGAGAAGGACCTCCCGGCGAGCTGACGCGGCGCACCCGGCCCGGTTTGCCGCGCGCGGGGCCGACCCCTAATCTACGGCAACCCCGCGTCACGCAAGGTGTTTTCGCCCGATGCTCCGCTTCAACGACATCGCCGACCGGATGATCGAGCACAATCCGGACACGGACCTCACGCTGCTCCAGAAGGCCTACGTCTTCAGCGCGAAGGTGCACGAGGGGCAGGAGCGGCTCAGCGGGGAGCCGTACCTCATCCACCCGCTCGAGGTGGCCTACCTGCTCGTCGACATGCGCGTGGACGACGAGACCGTCGCCGCCGCGCTCCTCCACGACACGCTCGAGGACACGCTCACCACCAAGGAGGAGCTCGAGCAGGTCTTCGGCCAGAAGGTCGCGTTCCTGGTCGAGGGCCTGACCAAGATCGCGAAGATCGAGTTCAAGAGCGCCCGCGAACGCCAGGCCGAGAACTTCCGCAAGATGCTGATCGCGATGTCGACGGACATCCGCATCCTGCTGATCAAGCTCGCCGACCGGCTCCACAACATGCGGACGCTGAAGTTCATGAGCGACGATGCGAAGCATCGCATCGCGCAGGAGACGATGGACATCTACGTGCCGCTGGCCCATCGCCTCGGCATCTACTGGATGAAGCAGGAGCTCGAGGCGCTCTCGTTCCGCGAGCTGCACCCGAACCTCGTCGAAGAGCTCGAGCGGCAGGTGAAGGGCAGCCGCGAGGAGCGAGAGCAGTACGTCGAGGAGGTGATCGACACGATCTCGGCGAAGCTCGCGAGCGCGGGGCTCGAGGCCGAGGTCGCGGGCCGCTTGAAGGAGCTGTCCTCGATCCACAAGAAGATGCAGGCCCAGGCGCTCGCCCTGCACCAGATCTACGACATGATCGCTTTTCGGGTGGTGCTCGCGGGCAACGACGCCGACTGCTATGGGGCGCTCGGGCTGATCCACTCGATGTGGCCGCCGGTGCCCGGCCGCTTCAAGGACTACGTCGCGCTGCCCAAGCCCAACGGGTATCGCTCGCTGCACACCACCGTGATCGGTCCCTACGGCGAGCGCATGGAGGTGCAGATCCGCACGGCGGAGATGCACGACGACGCCGAGTTCGGCATCGCGGCGCACTGGAAGTACAAGGAGGGGGTCGCCGACACCGGCGGTGACGAGCGGCACTTCGCGTGGCTGCGCGAGCTGCTCGAGCGCCAGCGCGAGGTGACCGATCCCCACGAGTTCCTCGACGCGGTGAAGATGGATCTCTTCCCGGCCGAGGTCTTCGTGTTCACGCCCCAGGGCGAGGTGCTGAACCTGCCCCGCGGTGCGACGGCCCTCGACTTCGCGTACGCGATCCACACCGAGATCGGCAATCAATGCGTCGGTGCGCGCGTGAACGGCAAGCAGGTCTCGATCCGTCACGAGCTGCAGGACGGCGACACGGTCGAGGTGCAGACCGACCCCTATCAGCAGCCGCGCAAGGACTGGCTCGACTTCGTGGTCTCGAGCAAGGCGCGCAGCAACATCCGTCACGCGATTCGCGTGGTCGAGCGCAATCGCGCGCGTCAGCTCGGTGAGGACATCCTGAACCGCGAGCTGCGTCGCGCCGGGCTCTCGCTGAGGAGCGTGCGTGACAGCGGCGAGCTCGCCGCGGCCGCCGCGGCCGAGATCCGTGACGGCACCGAGGACGACCTGTTCGCGTCGATCTCCTACGGCAAGCTCGCCGCGTCGAAGGTCGTGAAAAGGCTGAAGGGCGACGCCGAGGAGCCGCCGCCGGACGAGCGCCCGAGCGTGGTGCCGAGTCGCATCCGCAACCTGTTCAGCCGCACGCGTGAGACCCACGACGGCTCGGGCATCCGCGTCTCGGGGCACAACGACGTGCTCGTGCGGATCGGCGGCTGCTGCGACCCGTTGCCCGGCGACGAGATCGTGGGCTTCGTGACCCGCGGCCGCGGCGTCACGGTCCACAGCCGCGGCTGCCCCCGCACCTTCGAGCTCGACACCGACCGGCGCATCGACGTCGACTGGGACGACGGCGATGGCCACGAGCGGCGCACGAAGATTCGCGTGCACACGAAGGACGCCCCCGGTGTGCTGGCGAAGGTGACCAACGCGATCTCGTCCTCGGGCATCAACATCGCCGGCGTGAAGGTGACGACGGACGCGAACGGCCAGGCCACGCAGAACTTCGAGCTCTGGGTCGGCGACGCGAAGACCTTGCAGGGGGTGATGCGCGAGATCCGGCGGGTGAAGGGCGTGATCGGCGTCGACCGCGTGCGCGGCTGATGGCCTCGTCCCCCGATCAGCGCGTACGACTGAGCGCCTGCGTCATGGCCGCCGACGACCCTTCGTTTCTCGAGCGCTGCCTGAAGGCGCTGCACTTCGTCGACGAGATCAACGTGCTGCTCGACGCGCGCCACGGCGATGCGTGCATGGCCGTCGCCGAGGCCCACGCGCATCACGTCGAGTCGCATCCCTACGAGGGCGACCTCGACCAGCGCCGCCGCTCGATCGCCATGGCCAGCCACGACTGGGTGCTCGTGGCCGACCCGGACGAGATCGTGAGCGACGCGCTCGCGACCGAGATCGCCCGGGCGATCGCCCAGGCGCCCGACGACCTGTACGGCTTCGAGCTCGATCGCGTGACGTGGCACCTCGGCCGTTGGATCGAGCACGGTGAGTTCCACCCCGACTGGAAGCTCCGAGTGGTGCGGAAGGCGCATGCGCGGGTGGCCGGGCTCGACCCCCATGGCCGCATCGAGGTCGATGGGCGGGTCGAGCGCCTGCGCGGCCGCTTCGAGCACTACAGCTACCGCGACCTCGCCGACCAGGTTCGGCGCATGCTCTTCTTCAGCGGAGAGGCGGCGCGCGCGATGCACGCCGAAGGGCGCCGCGCGCGCTTCTCGCATCTCGTGCTGCGGCCGCCGGCGCGCTTCCTGCGCGGCTATCTGCTGAAGCAGGGCTTCCGGGACGGCTGGCCGGGCTTCATGGTCGCGGTGATCACGAGCTTCTACGTGTTTCTCAAGTACGCGCGGCTCTGGGAGCTCGAGCTGACCTCGCGGCGCCGTTGACGTCGCCGGGCGAGAGCCCGGTCAGCTCACGGAAGCGCGCGCTGCGCGCGACCACGTCTGCCAGCGGGCCGTCCTCGGCGATGCGCCCCCGATCGAGCAGCAGCACGCGGTCGGCCCGGCGGATCGTCGACGTGCGATGCGCGACCACGAGCACCACGCGGTCGCCGCGCAGCCCCTCGATGGCGTCCTGCACGAGCCGCTCGGTCTCGACGTCGAGGGCGCTGGTCGCCTCGTCGAAGACGAAGATGGAAGCATTGCGCAGCAGCGCGCGCGCCACTGCGATGCGCTGGCGCTGTCCGCCCGAGAGGCGCAAGCCGAGCTCGCCGAGGCGCGTGTCCGGGCCATCGGGCAGCTCGCCGAGAAAGTCTTCCACCCGCGCTGCGCGCAGGGCGGCCGACACCTCTGCGTCGGAGGCGTCCGGGCGCCCGTAGCGCACGTTCTCGGTGAGCGTCGCGTCGAAGAGGAAGGGCTCCTGGCCGACGAGGGCGACGGCGCCGCGCAGGCTCTCGCGCCGCACGCCGCGCACGTCGAGGCCGCCCACCTCGATCACGCCCGCATCGGGGTCGTGGAAGCGCAGCAGCAGATCGACGAGCGTCGTCTTGCCCGCGCCGCTCGCGCCGACGAGCGCGGTGACCTCGCCGGGCGCGAGCTCGAAGCGCACGCCCTCGAGCAGCGCATTGGTTCCGCCCTCTTCCCCTTTCTCGCCGTCACCCCCATACGCGAACGCGACGTCGTCGAAGCGCACGTGGAGCGGGCCGGTGGGCAGCGTCACCGCGTCAGGTGCGTCCGGCGCCTCTTCTTCGGCGTCGAGCAGGGCGAAGAAGCGCGTGGCCGAAGGCATGCGCTCCATCAGCCGGCCGTGCGCCCGGGCGAGATTCTTGACCGGCTTGTACGTCGTCGCGAGCACGGTGGCGAACGCGGCGACGTCGCCGGTCGTCAGGCCGAAGCGGCCGCGCAGCACGAGGCCGGTGCCGACGACGAGCAGCGCGATCCCGGCGGCGCTGTTCAGCGCCTCGACGAGCGCACGCGACAGCACCCGGCTGCGCGCGACGCGCATGTCGTGACGGAACAGCCGCGCCGTCTCGGCGTCGAACGCGCGCGCCTCGGCCTCCTCCGCGCCGAAGGCCTTCATCACCTTGATGCCGGCGAGCATCGCGAGCAGGCGCCCGGTGACCTCGCCGAGCTGGGTCTGCCTCCGCATCGCACTCTTTTGGATCCGCCGCCCGAAGCCCGCGACGAGCCAGGCGAGCGGCGGCGCGGCGACCAGCGAGAGCAGGGTGAGCGGCACCGAGATGTAGAGCAGCGTGCCGACGCCGATCACGAACATGGTCACGCCGAGCAGGATCTGCCCGAAGACGAGGTCGAGGGCGCCGGCGGCGGCGTCGGTGTCGGCGAGGGCTCGCGTGAGCGTGTCGCCCGAGCGCGCGTCGAGATGGGCCGCGAGGGGCAATCGCAGCAGCTTGCGGGCGACGTCGCGCTTGAGGTCGATAGCGATGTGGGCGAGCGCGTACTGGGTGAGATAGGCGCGGCCGAAGAGCGCGATCGGCGTCACGATGACGATGACGAGCGCAGCGAGCAGGAGCCGGGCGAAGGCGTCGACGACCGAGTGCGTCGCTGCGTCGGGCTCGCCGCCCGCGTTCTCGGAGTCGGGGACGTCTGCGCCATGGTCGCCCCCCGCTCGAGCCGGGCCGGGGCCCGCCGCCAGCCACTCGGCAACGCGGACGTGGAGCCCGGCAGGCTCGGCGCGCGGGGGCGCTTCGCCCGGCGCGTCCCCCGCTGCCTGCGACTCGACCACGGGAATCAAGACGCCGTCGAGGAGCGGCTTGGTGAGATACGCCCGCCCGTAGCGGCCCGCCGAGAACGCAATGGTGCAGACGAACGCGACGAGCAGCAGCGCGAGATAGGGCCGGGACCAGCGGAGCAGGCGGCGCAGTCCGGCGGCGGCCCCGGGAGCGTTCGCCGGCACCCCGGCCGGCATC